>DASXYE010000302.1:0-3919 GCA_036502695.1 Jatrophihabitantaceae bacterium | reverse complement strand
GGCCACGAATCGAACAGGGACCTTGTGCCGATTTGCAGCTCCTGCCACACGCTGGTGCACCGCGCCGACCGCCACCTGCGGACGCTGGGCGTGTCGCTGCGGCGCTGCACCGGCCTGGTCGCGGCGGTCGCGTGGCCGGTGCGGGTGTGGCGACGGGCCACAGCCGAGACGACGGGAGTCACCCGGTGAGCATCGCCACCTACACGATCCGCATCGAGGACGACCCGCTCGACGGCGGCTTCATCGGTCACGTCGTCGAGCTCCCCGGCATCCTGTCGCAGGGCGAGACCGCGCCCGACGCGATCGTCGCCACAGCGGAGGCGCTGGCCGCCGAGCTGGAGACCTGGGCGCACAGCGGCCCGGCTACGACGTGATCACTTCCCGTCCGAGTGGCATCCGTCAGGGCAGCCGTCCCACCTCCGGGCCGACCAACGCGTGGACGTCCATCGACGCCCTGTTCGCGCCGAAGACGGGCCGGGCGCCGACGGAAGACGAGATGCGGCTGACCGGGGGACTATCGTCACGTGATCGTGACTGTCACTGCCAGACCCCGCGCTCGCCGGACAACCGGGTGACCATCTTCCCCGACACGCTCGCCTTCGGGCCGCCGCCAAGGCGGAACCCGAGGGGGCGCACGTACCCGCCGGTCGAGGAGCGACCGTTCCGCGCGGCCATAGACGCCTGGCTGGAGCGCGGCGGCTGGGCTGCTGGGCGTGACGATGCCGCGTCCCTGGAGGTCCGGTACGTCGACGACGACGGTAGGCGCCGGATCATCAACCGGTGGCGTCATGAGCTGGTCGTCGTGCGGGGCTGGACCGGCAAGCAGGTGGCCAGCCAGATCGATTCGGGGCCGCGCGGGGAGCAGCGGTTCTACTTCTGGACCACCGACGAGGCCATGGTGCTGCCGATGCCCGAGCCGCCGGAGCGGCCCGGATGGAAGGGGCGTCGGCGGCCGGCGCCGCGGAAACCCGCCCCGGGTCGGGAGGGCGAAGCCGGCGAGCCCGAGTCGCGCGAGGTTGACGGTCTCGGCGATGACCGATCGGCGGCCGACGATGGGTGACCTGCATCTCCGCATCCTCGCGCGCCTCGACGAGATCGAGGCGGTGGCGCGGGCCGCCGACCAGCGTCCGTGGACCGTGGTGAAGTACGGCGCGGCCGAGGTGCTGTCGATCGGTCCCGACGTCGGCATGATCCTCGGTCCGGACAGCTTGGTCGTCGCGGGACCGGAGGACATCCGGCACATCGTGCTGCACCAGCCGGCGTTCGTGGTCGGCTGGGCGGCCGGCCTTCGCGAGCTGGTCGACGACATTCACGCCGAACGGCACTACGTCAACGACGGCGACTGTTGGTACACCTGCCCTGTCGCCACCGAGGATCGCGACGGTGGCACGAGCTGTTGCAGCCAGAACCGCGGCGAGCCGTGCGACTGCGGTCGAGACAGGCGGGTCGCGCGGCACCTGTCCACCGTGGCCAAGATGCTCGGGCTGGCGGCCGACGATGGGTGATCTGCACGCTCGGGTGCTGGCCCGCCTCGACGAGATCGAGGCCACCGCCAGCGCCACACACCTGCCGTTCCGCGACCACTGGCGCACCGGCCGCAAGGTGGGCCGCACGCTCTACGCCACGGAGACCGACACCGAGGATGGCCACCTGATCGGGACGTTGGACAGCCCGGCGCTGGCCGCGCACGCGGCGACGTTCGACCCGGCGTTCGTGTTTCGCGCGCTCGCCGCGTGGCGACGAACCGCCGAGCGGCACACGCCCTTCGACGAAGATGAGATCGACACCGCGTGCCAGCGCTGCGCCGATGGCGGCCGGATCGACGAGGACGGCAGCCGGCTCGTGTGGCCGTGCCCTGAAATCAGCGACCTCGCGTACGCGCTCGGCATCGACCCGGACGGGGGCTGACGTGGCCGCGGCGCCGATCCGGTTCATTCGGCCAGTAGCGCCCCCGCTGCTTACGTACTGCGGCC
Organism: Jatrophihabitantaceae bacterium; assembly: GCA_036502695.1. GTDB lineage: Bacteria > Actinomycetota > Actinomycetes > Mycobacteriales > Jatrophihabitantaceae > DASXRA01. Next base: position 1,946 of record DASXYE010000302.1, on the reverse strand, counting down.
CGCACTGCGGCGTCTGGGCAACGGACGGCGGCGGCGAGTCGTACGTCCACTGCGGCGGCAGCCGGTGCCATGGCCGGGACCCGCTTGGCTTCGTCGGGCGGCCCGCCGGGGTGGCGCCGAGCGTGTGCGATCCGGGGGGTGGCGATGACGACGCCTGACGCTGCGCCCGACATGCCAATCCGCTGGTACAACACGGCGGATGAGCTGCTCGCGCTTCTGACCGGCGCCCACGTCGACTGGACCGTCTCGCTCGACCGCATCCCGCTCGGAATCCGGATCGGCGTCGACCGGCCGGTCTACGCGCTCAACGACGTACGGATGCTCGACGGCGTGCTGGTGCTCGGTGCCGAGGTGCGCTCAGCGCCGCAGGAACCCGGACCGGATCGGGAACGCGAAGTCGCCGGCAAGGAACGCGAGCCCGAGCCAGACGAGGTTGACGGTGTCGGAGTCGACGCCGAACGCGGCAAGCAGGAAGCAGACGGCGGCAGCGAGAGCGAGCATGGTCGGGGCGTACCCGGTGGTCGCGTGGAGGAATCATGAACCGCGACGGCACCCGCCCGAAGCCCGTCCCCGGGCTGGCCGACCTGTATCGGGCGATCGACGGCTCACCGCTGGATCCGGCCGAACGCGGCCGACTCCTCGTTGAGGTTGCGGCGCTGCTTGTCGGGTCTGCGCCGGCCGACAAAGAGCGCGCCGTGGTCGAGTCGTCGGGGGTCCCGCGCTGGGTGCCGCTCGCGCCGGGCACTCCGGTGAACGGTGGGATGCGGCCATGAGCGACTTCGACGGGATGCTGGCGTTCGCGAACGCACGCATCGACGAGGAGGAGCAGGCCGCGCTGGCGGCCCGTCAGGGTGGCGGCGATGGCCAGTGGACAGCTCGAATCTTCGACGGCGGGTGCGCCCCTACCTGGCAGGTTGACGGTAAGAGCTGCGGCCTGGTGTGCGACGTGGGCGACCCGATCGAGCACCGCGCCGGCAGCTACGCCGCCCACATCGCCAGGCAGGATCCAGCGGCCACGCTCGCCCGGGTGGCCGCGCTGCGGGCGCTCGTGGCGATTTTGGTCGAGGCCGCAGATCTGGATCCGGGCTGCGACCTGGTCGATTCCCTTGCGCGCCAAGCCCTTGGCCGCCTCGTCGCGAGCTGGCGGATCGGCCCGGATGGTCGGCGGCACCCCGACTGGCGAGAGGAATGGGCGTCGTGACCGATCGCGCGACCTTCGACCGCCCGGCGTTCATCGCCGCCGTCGACGCCGTCCGAACCGAACGCGGCCTGCTGTGGCGGGACGTCGCGCGGGCTACCGGCGTGAACGGCTCCACCTTCACCCGCCTGAGGCAGGGCAGGGCGCCGGACGTCGACACACTGGCGGCGATCGTCGGCTGGGCTGGCCTGCGGGTCGACGACTTCATCTGCCGGACCCGCGGCGAACCGGGGCCGGCGCCACTCGCCGTGCAGGTGCTCGCGTTCCGGCGAGACCCGGCGCTGAGCGCGACGTCGGCGCGCGTGCTGGAGCGGGTGACGCTGGCGGCGTACGGGGTGTTGCGTGACGGCGGTCCGACGTGACCGCCCCGCCGTGGGGCCACAAGCCGCCGCGCGTCGCCGACATCTACGACTACTGGCTGAGCCCACCTCCCGAACCGTCCCCGCGTCTCACCTACTGGCTGCGCCGACTCGACGAGGGGAGCTGGTGTGCCACGCACCGGCAGGCCGCCGAGGGCATGGAGCTGATGGCGGACTGGCTCGGGGTGTACCTCTGGGAGTGGTCGAACGTGATCTACCCGCGCTGCTGCGAGGTATGGAATCGGCGCGCGGCCGGATGACCGACCCCGCCGACCTGGCCCACCTCGCCCGCCGCAGCATCCTCGCCCGCCGTGACGTGGCCAGCCGCGCGACCTAATCCCCGTGGCACCGGACTCGCTACGGCTCGGGCACCGCCCGGTTCTGGGTCC
>DASXYE010000301.1:0-19837 GCA_036502695.1 Jatrophihabitantaceae bacterium | reverse complement strand
CCGCAGAAAGTTGCACGATCGGGGAGGAGGACGCATGACGGTCGCCATCGTTGTCGGTAATCCGAAGCCGCGCTCGCGTACCTACCAGGCGGCGCAGCTCGTCGCCGAGCGGCTCACCGGGTCGCCGCCGGATCTGGCCGTCGACCTGGTCGACCTCGGCGCCGCGCTGCTCGACTGGTCGGATCCGGGCGTCGCCGAGACGGTGGCCGCCGTGCAGGCCAGCGAGCTCGTCGTCGTGGCCAGCCCGACCTACAAGGCCACCCACACCGGGTTGCTCAAACTCTTCCTCGACCGTTTCGGGGCGGGCTCGCTCGCCGGAGTGACCGCGGTACCGCTCATGCTCGGTGGCGACTGGCGGCACTCGCTCGCCCCCGAGGTGTTCCTCAAACCCGTCCTGGCCGAGCTCGGCGCATCGACGCCGACCCGTGGACTATTCCTGCTCGACAGCGAGTGGGCCGAGTCCGAGACGTTGGCCACCTGGTTGGAGCAGGCACGGGGACAGCTCGCCGTCCGGGCGCCACGATGACGGTCGAGCCCGCACTGGGGTGTGTCCCGCAAACGCGCCAGGCCCTGAACCCCGCTCGACTACGGCAGGTCTTCGGTGCGTTCCCGACCGGCGTCACCGCGCTGGCCGCGCTCGTCGACGACCAGCCGGTAGGCATCGCGGCCAGTTCGTTCACCTCGGTGTCGCTGAGCCCACCGCTCGTCTCGGTGTCGGTCGCGCACACCTCGACGACCTGGCCGCTACTGCGCCATGCGCCCCGGTATGGAGTGAGCGTGCTCAGCGCCGACCAGGAGCGGGCCGGCCGCCAACTCGCCGATCGCCAGGGTGATCGGTTCGCCGAGGTGCGCTGGCGGGCCACCGCCGGCGGGGCCGTCCTGCTCGAAGGCGCCAGCGCCTGGCTGGAGTGCAGCATCCACCAGCAGATCCCCGCCGGCGACCACGATCTCATCCTGCTGCGCGTGCACGACGTCGAGGCCGACAGCGCGATCACGCCGCTGGTGTTCCACGCCAGCCAGTTCCGGCGGCTCGAGCTGTGACGAGCCTCGGCTATGCCACCCCGATCGACGCCTCGATCCATGGCGAGCACCGCATCACCGCACCGACGGCGTCGACGTGCCGGTTCACCGGCCGCATCGGTTCGGCCGAACATCCCGCCGAGGCCGGCCGCTACCACCTCTACGCCGGTTGGTTCTGCCCCTGGTCGCAGCGCGCCACCATCCAGCTCGCGTTGAACGGGCTGGCCGGCGTCGTGTCGGTGTCCTATGTGGACGGTCTGCGCGACGGTCGCGGCTGGGCGTTCCGGGCGGGCACCGGGCCGGATCCGGTCAACGGGTTCACCTTGCTGCGCGAGGTCTACGAGGCAACCAGGCCCGGTTACACCGGCCCGGTCAGCGTCCCGGTGCTGTGGGACCGGCAGGTCGGGCGGGTCGTCAGCAACGACCCGGCGACGATCGACGTCGACTTCGCCACACAGTTCCGGGCCTGGGCTCCCCCCGACGTCGACACCTACCCGATAGCCCTCCGCTCGGCGATCGACGAACTGGATCGGCGCATCGGCCCTACGGTCAACCAGCGGGTCGGCCGAGCCGTCTACGACCCGGCGACCGCCGACCGGCTGCTCGCCGCATTCGGTGACCTGAACACCCGGCTGGCCCACCGCCGGTACCTACTCGGCGAGGTGATCACGGTCGCCGACGTCCGCCTGTGGGTCACGCTCGTCCGCTACGACGCCGGTCCCAACGCGCACGGCCCCATCGGACCGAAGCTGTCGACGTATCGCCACCTCTGGCGCTACGCCCGCGAGTTGTACAGTCGGCCTGCGTTTCGTGACACGACGGATCTAGCCGCGTTCACCGCGCCGTTCGCCGACGTACCCGACTGGACAGGAGCCGCCGCGTGACGCATCCGCTGGACAATCCCTCCCGCGCGGCGTTGACCGGCCCGCATGCGCACCTGGCCGAACGTCGTGGCAACGTGCTGCGTTATCCGGTCGACGTGTCGCCGTTCGTCGCGCTCCCGGCGCGTCCCGACGCGGACGACTGGGCCGACGCGGCAGCACTCGCCGGCCCCGGAGCCACGGTGCCACTCGCCGGTGTCGAGGTCCCGCCGCCACCGGGTTGGGAGATCATCATGCGCATCAGCGGCGTGCAGTTGATCGACGACGGGGTGGCCGCCGCCCCCGACGACGAGGCGATCGTGCTGGGGGCCGCGGACGTCGCGGAGATGCTGGCCCTCGTCGAGCGGACCAAGCCCGGGCCGTTCCTGCCACGCACCATCGAGCTCGGCACCTACCTCGGCATCCGGCGTCGGGGCCGGCTCGTGGCGATGGCCGGGGAACGGCTGCATCCGCCGGGCTTCACCGAGATCAGCGCCGTGTGCACTGACCCGGCCGTGCGCGGTCAAGGCCTGGCCACCCGGCTCGTGCTGGCGGTCGCGGCGGGCATCCGGTCCCGGGACGAGACCCCGTTCATGCACGCCGCCGCCGACAACACGAACGCGATCCGGCTCTACGAGTCGCTCGGGTTCCGGCTGCGGCGTCGGACGACTTTCCTCGCCGCCCGGGTGCCCGACGACATCGCGGCCTGACCGGCAGCCTGGCTGTATGACTGACGACGTCGCCACGCTGGCCAGCGAACTCATCCGGATCGACACGACAAACCCCGGCGATCCGACGGCGCCGGGTCGCGAGCGGCTCGCCGCCGAGTATGTCGCCGCGCAGCTCGCCGACGTCGGCTACGACCCGACCTACGTCGAGTCCGATGCGCCCGGTCGGGGAAACGTCGTCGTCCGGCTGCCCGGTGCCGATCCGGCCCGCGGCGCCCTGCTCGTGCACGGTCACCTCGACGTCGTCGCCGCCGATCCGGCGCAGTGGTCGGTGCCGCCGTTCTCCGGCGAGATCCGCGACGGCTACGTGTGGGGACGCGGCGCTGTCGACATGAAGGGCATGGTCGCGATGACCGTCGTGGTGGCCCGGGCGTTCAAGCGCGACGGTGTCGTGCCGCCCCGCGACATCGTGTTCGCCTTCGTCGCCGACGAGGAGGCCGGCGGATTCCACGGCGCGCGGTGGCTGGTCGACAACCGACCTGACCTGTTCGACGGTGTCACCGACGCGATCAGCGAGGTCGGTGGATTCTCGATCACGGTCGCCGACGGGGTCCGCGCCTACCTCGTCGAGACGGCCGAGAAGGGCGCGGCCTGGCTGCGTCTCAAGGTCGAGGGCACGGCCGGGCACGGCTCGATGCTGCACACCGACAACCCGGTCGCGAAGCTGGCCGCGGCGATCACCCGCCTGGAGCAGCACCGCTTCCCGATCGTGGTTACCGATCCGGTCCGCGAGTTCCTGGCCGGCGTCGCCGAGCTGACCGGGATCCCCTTCGACGAGAATGACACCGAGGCGGCGGTGGCCCGGCTGGGCAACCTGGCCCGGCTCGTCGGCGCCACGCTGCGCGACACCGCCAACGTCACCCGGTTCGAGGCCGGCTACCAAGACAACGTCGTCCCGTCCGTTGCCCGGGCCACGGTCGACGGGCGCATGCTGCCCGGGCGCGAGGAGATCTTCGAAGCCGAACTCGCCGAGATCCTCGGACCCGACGTCGAGCGCACCTGGGACAGCCTGCCGCCGGTCCAGACCACCTTTGACGGCCGGCTAGTCGACGCCATGGCCGCCGCCATCGCCGCGGAGGATCCCGGAGCGCGCCTGCTGCCGTACATGCTCTCCGCCGGCACCGACGCCAAGTCGTTCCAACGCCTCGGCATCCGCAACTTCGGGTTCGCCCCGCTGAAGCTGCCGGCCGATCTCGACTTCACCGCGCTGTTCCACGGCGTCGACGAACGCGTTCCCGTCGAGGCACTCGAGTTCGGGGTGCGCGTTCTGGACCGCCTTCTCCGTACGTGCTGACTCGGCCGCTCGCGGACCTGGTCGGTCGCGCAACCCAGACGGTCAGCGCCACCACCCTCATGGTCAGCTTCCTGTGGTGGCACCCGCTGTGACCAGCACGGCCTGGTCGATGGTGGCGTCGCTGAGCACCTCGTCCAGGGCCAGCTCGGCGCAGCCGCGGACGCCGGAGTCCTCGCCGTAGGTGGCCGCCAGGATGTGCAGGTCACGGGTGGCCAGCGCGCTCGCGTCCCGGTAGAGCGTCTCGCGCATCCCGGCCACGAACAGGTCGTACGCCGGGGCCAGGTCGCCACCGATGACGATCGCCGCGGGATTGAGCAGCGTGACCGCGGCGGCGAGTACCTCGCCGAAGTGCCGGCCGCTGCGCCGGATCTCGCGGCGCGCGTCGGCGTTGCCGCCCAGCGCGAGCTCGGCGACATCGCGGGTGTGTCCGACGTCGTGGCCGTGCTCGCGCATGTTGCGCACGAGCGCCCAACCGCCGGCGACCGCCTCGAGGCAGCCGACCTCGCCGCACCGGCACGGCAGGTTCTTGGCCGGGGCGTACTTGACGTGGCCGATCTCGCCGGCCGCGCCGAGGGCCCCGTGCTGGACGGCGCCGCCGGACACGATGCCGGCGCCGAATCCGGTGGACGCCTTGACGATCAGCGCGTCGCGGTAGTGCAGCAGGTAGCCGCGGCGCTCGGCCAGCGCGATCACGTTGGTGTCGTTCTCGAGGAACACCGGAGCGTCGGCGAGCTGGGCGAAGTAGGGATCCAGCGGGACGGCGTGCCAGCCGGCCATGATGGGGGAGTCCTGGCTGCAGCGCGCGGGGCCGTTCACCGTGCCCGGAATGCTGATGCCGATGCCGCGCACGTCGCGAAGCGGGCGACGCGTGTGGTGCAGCACCTCGCGCAGCGTGTCGACCACCCGCGGCATCAGCTCGTCGGGGGCCGGTCCGACCTCCTGCTGGATATCCTGGCGGGCCAGGGGAACGCCGCCCAGATCGCACACGGCCACCTGCGTGCGGCTGCGCCCGATGGCGGCGCACAGCACGACTCCGGCCGCGGCGTCGAACGCGAGCCGGGTGGGTGGTCGGCCCACGCCGGAGGCGCCCTCCTCGGTCTCGCGGACCAGGCCGAGCTCGACGAGCGCGGCCACCCGGGCGGCCACTGCCGTGCGCGACAACCCGGTCTGCCGGCCGACTTCGGTGCGCGTGGTCGCGTCGCCGGTGCGGATCAGCCGGAACACCTGCCCGGCCGTGGCCGGGTTGGGGACGCGGGGCGACGTTCGCCCGAACGTTGCCGGCTGGTAACTCATCCGTACATCATAATTCGGTTTGCAGGATGCTGAATTAGGTACTCCACGTGCTTAATGTGCGCTACCGTGAGCGCGTGCTGGAACCCACCGTGGACCGAGTGACCGAACGACTGATCGAGCGCAGCGCCGACTCCCGGTCGGCCTACCTGCACCGCATCGGCCAGGCCAGCGGGCTGGCTCCGGCCCGGGCCCGGCTGGCCTGCGCCAACCTCGCGCACGGGTTCGCCGCGGCCGAGCCGGCGGACAAGGCGGCGCTGCGGGCGAGCGTCAAACCCAACGTGGCGATCGTGACGTCCTACAACGACCTGCTCTCGGCGCACAAGCCGTACGAGAACTACCCGCGCCTGCTGAAGCGGGCCGTGATCGAGGCCGGCGGTATCGCCCAGGTCGCGGGCGGTGTGCCGGCGATGTGCGACGGCATCACGCAGGGCCGCGACGGCATGCAGCTGTCGCTGTTCAGCCGCGACGTCATTGCCATGTCGACGGCACTGGCCCTGTCGCATGACCTGTTCGACGCGGCGATCCTGCTCGGCGTGTGCGACAAGATCGTGCCGGGCCTGCTGATCGGCGCGTTGAGCTTCGGGCACCTGCCGGTGATCTTCGCGCCGGCCGGGCCGATGACGTCGGGCCTGCCGAACGGCGAGAAGGCCAAGATCCGCCAGCAGTACGCGTCGGGTCAGGTGGACCGCACCGCCCTGCTCGAGGCCGAGGCCGCGTCCTACCACGGCGAGGGCACCTGCACGTTCTACGGCACCGCGAACTCCAACCAGCTGCTGATGGAGGTCATGGGCCTGCACCTGCCCGGCGCCAGCTTCCCCAATCCCGGCACGCCGCTGCGCGAGGCGCTGACGGTGGCCGCGGCCCGGCGGGTGACGCAGACGACCGGCCTCGGCCCGGAGTACACGCCGATCGGCCAGCTGGTGGACGAGCGGGCGATCGTCAACGGCTGCGTCGCCCTGCTCGCGACGGGCGGTTCGACCAACCACACCATGCACCTGGTGGCCATCGCCCGGGCGGCCGGCATCGCGCTGACCTGGCCGGATCTGGCCGAGCTGTCCGCCGTCGTCCCGCAGCTGGCCCGCATCTACCCGAACGGCGCGGCCGACGTGAACCACTTCCACGCGGCCGGCGGCGTCGGCTTCGTGGTGCGCGAGCTGCTCGACGCCGGCCTGCTGCACGACGACGTCCGCACCGTGGCCGGGCCGGGCCTGCGCCGTTACACCGCGGAACCACGGCTCGACGACGCCGCGCTCACCTGGTCGGACGGCGCGACGGCCAGCCTGGACAAGGCCGTGCTGCGCGGGGTGGCCGACCCGTTCGCGGTCGACGGCGGGCTGCGCATCCTCGAGGGCAACCTCGGCCGGGCGGTGGCGAAGGTGTCGGCCATCGCCCCCGAGCAACGCGTGGTCACGGCGCCGGCCCGGGTCTTCGACGACCAGCACGCGTTCCTCGCCACGTTCCAGACGGGCAACCTCGACCGCGACGTCGTCGTGGTCGTGCGCTACCAGGGGCCGGCCGCCAACGGCATGCCCGAGCTGCACAGCCTGACCCCCGCACTCGGCGTGCTGCAGGACCGCGGCTACCGGGTGGCGCTGGTGACCGACGGGCGGATGTCCGGCGCGTCCGGGAAGATCCCGACCGCCGTGCACGTCACACCCGAGGCCGCCGCCGGCGGGCCGCTCGCCAAGATCCGCGACGGCGACCTGGTCACTCTCGACTGCGACACCGGCACGCTGACGTTGCACGTCAACGGCGCCGAGCTCGCGATCCGGCGCGAGACCGGCCGGGCCCCTGGGCCGGACGAGTGGGTCGGCACCGGCCGCGAGCTGTTCGCCGGGCTGCGCGCGGCGGTCGGCCCGGCCGACGAGGGCGCCAGCGTGTTCGCGGGGCGGCGCCGATGACCCGGGCCGCGACGGCGTCCGTGCTCGACGTCGCGCCGGTGATCCCGGTGGTGGTCGTCGAGGACGTCGCGACCGCCGTCCCGCTGGCGCGGGCATTGCTCGACGGCGGCGTACCGATCATCGAGGTGACCCTGCGTTCGGCGCCGGCGCTGGACGCCATCCGGGCGATCGCGGCCGAGGTGCCGGAGCTGCTCGTCGGCGCCGGCACGATCGTCTCGGCCGAGCAGGCGGCCGCCGCCGTCGACGCCGGAGCGCGGTTCCTGGTCAGTCCGGGCAGCACTGATCGGTTACTGGACGCCCTGCAGCACACCGGATTGCCTTTCCTGGCTGGCTGTTCCAGTCCGTCGGACATGCTGCGCCTGCTCGAGCGCGGCATCACCGAGGCGAAGCTGTTCCCGGCCAGTGCCGTCGGCGGGGTCGAGCTGCTGCGCGCCGTCGCGGGGCCGCTGCCCCAGCTGCGGTTCTGCCCCACCGGAGGCATCACGGCGGCATCGGCCGGCGACTACCTGGCCCTGCCCAACGTCGGTTGCGTCGGCGGCAGCTGGCTGACCCCGGCCGGCGCCGTGCGGGCCAAGGCCTGGGACGAGATCACCCGGCTCGCCGCCGACACGGCAACGTTCAGCCGGCGATGAGCCGGATCCGCGTCCTCAGATGTCCCAGCGCAGCGGCAGGTTGTTGAGGCCGACCAGGCCGCCGGCGTGTTCGTCGATCGGAACGTCGGGGTCGATCCGGTACTCGGGGATGCGCTCGTGCCACAGGCGCATGGCGACATCGAGTTCGAGGCGGGCGAGGTGCGAGCCGAGGCACCGGTGCGGTCCGGCGCCGAAGGCCAGGTGTCGATTGGCGGATCGGTCGATCAGCACCTCATCGGCGCGGTCGAACTCGGCCGGATCGCGGTTCGCCGCGCTGAGCGGCAGCAGGACCATCTCGCCCTTCTTGACCGGACAGCCGCCGACTTCGCTGTCCTGCAAGGCTTTGCGGCTCGGAGCCACGATCGAATAGAACCGGAGGAACTCTTCGTTCGCGGCCGGGATCAGCGACGGATCGGCGACGATGCGGGCCCGGTCGGCGGGGTGCGTCGCCAGGTGGTACATCGCGTAGGAGAGCTGGGCGGACACGGTGTCGAGTCCGGCCTGGAACATCAGCAGGCAGAAGGAAAGCAGATCCTGTTCGGTGATGGGCGCGCCGTCGATGGTCCACGTCGTCGCCCGGCTGACGAGGTCGTCGCCCGGATTCCGGAAGCGCTCGGCGACCAGCTCCGCGAAGTACTGTGTCACCTCGTTCACGGCGGCCATGAACGACTCGGCCGTGGTGTCGGGAGCGTGGACCATCGCGGTTTCCCAGCGCTGGAACTGCTCGGCGTGCGCCACCGGCATCCCCATGAGTTCGAGGAAGATCGTGTTGGGGAAGCGCAGGGCCACCTCGGCCACGTAGTCGCACTGCCCGCGATCGGCGACCTCGTCCAGGATCTCGGTGAAGCGCGACCGGATCCCGGCTTCCATCGCGTCGACGGCGCCGGGCGAGAACAGCGGGCCGAGCAGCTTGCGCCACTTGCCGTGCTCCGGCGGGTCCAGCATCTCCGGGATGAGCTGGTACTCCGGGTTGGGGTTGTCCACCTGGATGGCGGTGTTGGAGAAGACTTCGGGACGCTGGCACGCCGCCCGGATGTCCGCCATCCCGGTCACGAGGTGGAACGGGTTGCCGCTCGCGTCGCCGCGGTGCACGGGCCCGCTGTCGCGCCACCTGTCCATGAGCGCGAAGAAGCTGCCCGGCGGGCGCATCTCCGTCGTGAACAGCTCGCGGTGGGTGACGACCGGAGCGGCCACCGCCGCCTCGTCGGTTGATGAGTCGGCGATCGACATGCTGACTCCTTCGAGAAGGCAACGCGCGTTGGATTACTCTATATTAGTTGACTGAATGTGCCTAGCTACCAGATGTCAAAGGCGTTCGCGGTTGCGGCTCATCACCGCCTGCTGCCGTTGTTCGAGCTGGTCGAACGCGATGGCGGTGGCGGCGGCGATCTCGCGTTCGCGGTTCAAGGCGAACGCCAACGTCGCGTCGTCGCCTTCGGTGTACTGCTGCTTGAGCGGATGCAGCAAACCCAGCTCCACTTCGGCGATCGAGCCGGCGACGTCGAGGGTGTGGCTCAGCACCTGTTCGTGCGGCACGACCTCGGTGACCAGCCCGATGCGCAGCGCCGCCGCGGCGTCGACGACCTCACCGGTCAGGGAGAGCCGGCGGGCTTGGGCCGAGCCGACCCGTCGGGACAGCCGCGCGGTCATGCCGCCGCCGGGCAGCACGCCGACCCGGACATGCGTGTCGGCGAAGACCGCGCGGTCCGACGCGATGAGCAGATCGCAGCCCAGCGCCATCTCCAGCCCACCGGTGAAGGTGGCCCCGTTGATCGCCCCGATCACCGGCTTGCTCATCAGGGCCACCTGCCGGATGCAGTCCTCGGCGTCGAAGCGGGCCAGATACTCCTGGCCGTCGCGGGCGAACTCCTTGAGGTCGACGCCCGCGCAGAACGCCGGATCGGCACCGGTCAACACGATGACCGACACCCGTTCGTCCGCATCGGCCGTGAGCAGCGCCGAGTACAGGGCGCTGATCAACTCACCGCTCAGGGCGTTGCGAGCCGCGGGCCGGTTCAGCGTGAGCACTCGGACCCGATCTCGGGTCGCGACCTGGACTACCTGGGTCATTGCGGTCTCCCTGCGCTTGATGCGATATCGCTAGCGTAGTTAGCTATATGAATGATGCCCGACGACCTCTTCGATCTCAGCGGACACGTCGCCGTCGTGACCGGGGGCAGCCGTGGTCTCGGTGAACAGCTGGCCCGGGGCTTCGCCGCCGCCGGGGCCGACGTCGTCATCGCCAGCCGGAAGCTGGACGCCTGCGTGGCGGTCGCCGCCGACATCGAGCGCACGACCGGCCGCCGGGCCTGGCCCTATCGCCTGCACGCCGGGAAGTGGGACGAGGCCGAGCCGTTCGTCGACGCCGTCTACCAAGAGTTCGGGGCCTGCCACGTCCTGGTGAACAACGCGGGCATGTCCCTGCCCTACGAGCAGCTCGCCGACGTCACCGAGGCGATGTTCGACGCCGTCGTGAACCTGAGTTTCAAAGGCCCGTTCCGGCTCGCCGTCCTCTTCGGTGAGCGCATGCGGGCGGCCGGAGGTGGCTCGATCATCAACGTCAGCTCCACCGCCGCGTTGCGCCCGCCGCCGGACGGCATCCCCTATGCCGGGGCGAAGGCGGCCCTGAACGCGATGACCGAGGGGTTGGCGAAGGCCTACGGCCCCGAGGTCCGGGTGAACGCCCTGCTGCCCGGGACGATGCGCACCGACGTCACGAAGGCCTGGGGCGACGAGGCGGTAGCGTCCGCCGTCCAACGCGTCGCGCTCCGGCGGATCGGCGAGCCGGCCGAGCTCGTCGGCGCGGCGTTGCTGCTGGCATCCGCGGCCGCCAGCTACATCAGCGGCTCGGTCGTGCGGGTGGACGGCGGAATCCCCTGACCGGTCGGGGATCACTCGGCGGTGGGGCCCAGCCCGCCCTGCCAGCCCCGCGGCGGACCGTCGTGCAGCAGGTCCTCGTGGTAGATCGATCGGCCGGTCAAGCCGGTCGCACCGCTCGCCAGCCGGATCGCGGCCTCGACGAAGGACGCGGTCGGGTTCCCCACGTAGCCCGGGGTCATGTGCCGCAGACCAGGGGAGTCCAGCGGCCGCGAGGTCAGCAGCGCGTTCACCGTCACGCCGGTGCCGGAGAGTTCGTAAGCCAACGAGTGCGACAGATGTTCGACCGCGAGCTTGCTGCCGCCGTAGCCGTAGAGCATCCACTGGCCGGTGTGCGACCACGGTCCCTCGCCGGGCTTGCGCGCCGAGTCCGAGCCGATGTTGATGATCGACCCGCGGCCGGCTGCGAGCATGTCCGGCAGCACGAGCTGGCTGAGCCGAAACAGCGGGAACAGCCCGACCTCGAACGAACGGCGGTAGGCCTTGAGCGGGATGTCGAGGAACCCCGGGGTCGGCGCCGTGCCGCCCTTCGGCAGGCTCGGCGGCGGTGCGCCGGGCCGGCCCGGCACGGTGAGCGCCGCATTGTTGACCAGGATGTCGACCGGGCCGAGCCGCTCGCGCGCACCGTCCACGACGGCGATCAGCTCGGCGTCGACCTGGACGTCGCACGCGAAGGCATCGGCGACCCCGCCGCCTGCCCGGATCTCGGACACCGTCTGCTGCAGGCTGCCGGGTAGGCCCGGCCCCGGGGTCAGCGTGCGGGCGGCGACGGCCACCGCCGCGCCCTCGGCGGCGAGACCGAGCGCGATGTCGTGGCCCAGGCCGCGGCTGGCTCCGGTGACCAGCGCGACGCGGCCGTCGAGGCGGCGGCCGGCGCTAGCCATCACGCCGCCGCCCGTCGAACTCCGTGGACGCTCGGTCCACGTCGCCGCTGTGGACGCTGAGCGACTGGCTGCGGTCCTCGAGTACGAGCGCCTGCCGAAGCGTCGCCTCGTGCGGTGCCACCCGGAGCATCTCCTTGGTCAGCGCGATCCCGAAGGCGGGATTGGCCCGGATGAGCCGCGCGAGCTCCAGCGCCGCGGGCAGCAAGTCCGGCCCCGCGACGACGCGGCTGACGAGACCCCGGCTCAGGGCCTCCGCCGCGTCGCAGTTGCGGGCGGTCAACAGCAGTTCGGCCGTCAGGGCGGCCCCGACCGTGCGGGTCAGCAGCCAGGTCAGCCCCATCTCGCCGCCGGTCAAGCCGATGCGGACGTTGGCCGCGCAGAAGTACGCGGTGTCGGCGGCGATCCGCAGGTCGGCTGCGAGTGCGAGCGCGAAGCCGCCGCCCACGGCCGGGCCGTTGACCGCGGCGATCACCGGCACCGCGAGCTCGTGCAGCCGCAGGCTCAACTGCGACCAGCGCCGTTGCCGGGCGTACAGCGTCGACGTGGGCAGCGCTCGCGGGCCGCCCTCGGCGACGCTCTGCTGCAGGTCGGCGCCCGAGCAGAACCCGCGCCCCGCGCCGGTCAGCACCAGTACCCGCGCCTCCGGGTCGGCCTCCACTGTCGACAGCGCTGCGTGGGCGTCCTCGACCAGCTCGTCGGTGATCGCGTTGAGCCGCTTCGGCCGATCCAGCGTCAGCACGGCGATGCCGTCGTCGGCCGAGTCGAGGCGAACCGTGTTCACGACATCGCCCCAGCCGGTGCGAGCGCTCGGACTCCGGCCGCGATCCGGTCGACGACCTCGTCGTCCACCAGGTACGGCAACGAGACGGTGAGCCGATCGAACAGATCGCCGTAGCGGCGGTCCAGCTCGGCGACGACGTGCTCGGGGGCCGCGACGATCGCGAATGCCTCCAGCACGTCGTCGTCGACGAGCGCCGGCATGTCGGCCCATCGGCCGGCGCGCGACAGCTCGTGCAGCTCGTCGCCCAGCTCGCCCCAGCCGTGTTGTTCGAGAACGGGCCGGTAGGCCGGGGTCGAGGCGTAGAAGGCGACCTGTTCCCGGACGGCGGTGGCAGCGGCGCGCTGCTCCGGCTCGGTACGACCGGTGACGATCATGGGCGCGCCGCAGACCGTCAACGGGGCCCGCGGATCGTCGGAGCGCTCGCGACCCCGGTGCAGCGCAGGCAGCGTCACGGCGCGCAGGTAGCGCTCGGTGGTGAACCCGTGCGCCAGGAAGCCGTCCGCCACCTCGCCGGCGATCTCGGTCAGCGCCGGACCGACCCCGGCGAGCAGTACCGGCGGCGGCCCGAACGCGTGGGGCTCGGGCGCGAACGCCGGCGGCATCAACGTGTGCGTGTAGAACTCGCCGGCGAAATCGAGCCGGTCACCGGTGTCCCAGGCCCGCCAGACCGCCCGCAGAGCGAGGACGTATTCGCGCATCCGGGCCGCCGGCCGGCTCCACGGCATGCTGAACCGGCGGGTGATGTGCGCCCGGACCTGCGTCCCCAGGCCGAGTAGGAACCGGCCGCCGGTCAACGCCTGCAGATCATGGGCGAGCACCGCCGTCGACATCGGGGTGCGGGCGAACGCCACGGCGATCGACGTGCCGAGATCGAGCCGATCGGTCACCGACGCGGCGAGCGCGGCGGCGAGGAACGGGTCGTGCTGGACCTCACTGAGCCACAGGCCGTCGTATCCCGCGGCCTCCGCGCGCCGGGCCAGGGCCCGCGGATCGCGTTGCGCCGGCGCCGGTGCCGCCAGGTGGACCTTCATCTTTACGTCCCATCCTTCGGCGACCGCAGCCGAGACCGCGGCCGCTCAGTTGAAGACGGCGCCACGCGGCAGCCCGAGGATCCGCTCGGCGATGACGTTACGGCTGACCTCTGATGTCCCGCCGGCGATGGTGGTGCAACGGCCGAGCAGGTACTCGAAGGCCAGTAGCGGTTCGCCGCCGCTCACCGCGGCCCCTGCGGCGATGCGCAATCCGAGTTCGGTCGCGCGCTGGGTGCCCTCGGAGAGGAACAACTTGCTGATGTTGCCCTCGACGGCCGGCGCGGCACCCGTCACCGCCCGCTCTACGGCTCGCGCGTTCAACATCCGGGCCGCGTAGGTGTCGGCCAGCAGCGCGCCGATCTCCGCGTCGAAGGCCGGCCGGCCGCCGTGTCGATCAGCGAGTCCGACGAGGTCGGCCGACGACCAGCGCGGCGAGCCGGATCCACTGCCGATGCCGACCCGCTCGTTGGCCAGGGTGGCGCGCGCGATCGCCCAGCCGCCGCCCGGCTCGCCCACGACGTCCGCGTCCGGCACGAAGACGTCGTCGAGAAACACCTCGCTGAACAGGGATTCGCCGGTGAGCTCGCGCAGCGGGCGGACGGTGACGCCGGGCGCAGACAGGTCGATGACGACCGTCGTGATGCCGGCGTGCTTGGTCGCGCTCGGGTCGGTGCGGATCGTCGCGAGCCCGCGGTGCGCGTCGCTGACGTGCGACGTCCACACCTTCTGCCCGGTGACCTGCCAGCCACCGTCGACGCGGACGCCGCGAGTGGTGACGGCCGCCGCGTCCGAACCCGCGCCTGGCTCGCTGAAGAGCTGGCACCACTTGAGGTCGCCGAGCAGTCCGGGGCCGACCCACCGTCGCACCTGATCCGGGTTGGCGTGCTGGGCCAGCGTGCGCAGCACCCAGCCGCCGACGACGAGATCGGGAACGTCGACCGTGCGCAGTTCCTCGTCGATGACCAGCTGCTCGACCGGTCCGGCGCCGCGGCCCCACGGCGGATCCCAGTGCGGGACGAGATACCCGTCGTCCACGAGCAGGCGCCGCCGCTGATCGACCGGGGCGGCGTGCCAGCGATCCACGAACGTGCGCGCCTGCGCCCGGAAGGTCTCGGCCTCGGGCGGCAGCACCACGCCCGGGTTGCGGCTCACGCCGGCCGCGGTCAGCTCGGTGACCTCGCGGGCCAGCCGGTCGACCGGGCCGACGAGGCCAGCCAGCGTCACCGCCCGGCGCAGGTACAGGTGCGCGTCGTGCTCCCACGTGAAGCCGATGCCGCCGAGCACCTGAATGGCCGTCTGCGCGTTTCGCACGGCGGCGTCGAGCGCGGTGTGTGCGGCGGCGGCCGCGGCGAGGTCGGCCTCCCGGCTTTGGCCGTCGCTGGAGCGAACCTCGACCCGGGCCGCGTCCCAGACGGCGGCCACGGCGAGCTCGCTGCGAATCAGCATGTCGGCCAGGTGGTGCTTGATGGCTTGAAAGCTGCCGATCGGACGGCCGAACTGCTCGCGTACCTTCGCGTACGCCAGCGCGAGGTCGAGCGTCGCCCGAGCATTTCCGGCTGCCTCGGCCGCGACGGCGACTCGCAGCAACCGCCGCAGCGAGGTGGCCGCACCGGGCAATACCGTGCCCGGGCCGTCGACGGTCAGCTGTGCGATCCCGAGCGACGGATCCAGGGTTTCGGCGGCGGCCACTCGCGTCTCGCCCGCAGCGAACACGACCACGTCGTCGTCGCAGCACGCCGCATGGAGCGTCGCCCACACCGCGCCGAACGCCGGGCCGGTAGAACCGCGGTAGCCGCTGGTCGGCGTCCGGGCCCGGCCGGCGCCCGGGGCCACCGCCGCGAGAGTCGTACCGTCCACCAACCCGGGCAGCAAGGCGGTGCGCTGGGCCGGCGTCCCGTGTGCGGCGATCACCGCCGCCACGACGGCGGTGGGCAGAAGGGGGCCGCCGTGCACCTCGCGGCCGAGGTTCTCCAGCACCACGGCGAGCTCGGGCAGGCCGTAGCCCGCTCCACCATCCGCCTCGGGGATCGCGATGCCGGGCCAGCCGAGATCGACCACGGCCTTCCACGACTGTCCTGGATGCGCGCCCGGTGCCGGCGGCTCGTTCAGCGCGGTACGAGTGTCGGCCCGAACCGCCTGGGCAACCGCCCAATCACGCACCACGACCTCCAGGGCGCGGTGATCCGGCGTGATGGCCAACCCCATCTGCACTCCTCCCGCCGGTGCCGGCTTGTCCGCACTCTAGAACAGATAGCTAAATACACTCAAGTATCGGTATGGAGGCTCGGGAGGATCCCGCGCCTCACCACTCAACGAGGGGCCGCCGCCCCTGGTTGACCACACTTAGTTTAAATAGTTAGCTTATTAGGCATGGCCGTGCCCTGGGATCTGTTCGACCTGTCCGGCCAGGTTGCCGTGGTCACCGGCGGAAGCCGAGGCCTGGGCGCGGAGATGGTTCGGGCGTTCGCCGCCGCCGGCGCGGACGTGGTCATCGCGAGTCGCAAGCTCGACAATTGCGAGGCGCTGGCCGCCGAGATCGAGAACGGCACCGGCCGTCGCGCACTGGCCTACCAGCTGCACGCCGGGCGTTGGGCCGAGGCCGAGCCGTTCGTCGAGGCGGTGTACGAGCGGTTCGGACGCTGCGACGTGCTGGTCAACAACGCCGGCATGTCACCCGTCTACGACAGCCTGTCCGACGTCACCGAGCGGATGTTCGACGCGGTGGTCAACCTCTGCTTCAAGGGGCCGTTTCGGCTCGCCGTGCTCTTCGGCGAGCGGATGCGGGCCGCCGGCCACGGGTCGATCATCAACGTCAGCTCGACCGGTTCGCTGCGGCCCCCGCCGCAGGCCATCCCGTACGCCGGCGCGAAGGCGGCGCTCAACGCGATAACCGAGGGTCTGGCCGCAGCGCTCGGTCCCGAGGTCCGGGTCAACACGCTGATGCCCGGCTCGATGCGGACGGACATCTCGAAGGCGTGGGACCTGGCGGCCGAGGAGGCGAACGCCGAGCTCATCGCCCTTGGCCGGATCGGCGAACCCGCCGAGATCGTGGGCGCGGCGCTCCTGCTGGCCTCGCGCGCGTCCAGCTACCTGAGCGGCGCGACGGTGCGTGTCGACGGCGGCATCCCCTAACCGAACAGCCTTCCTGAAAGGACGTCGCCGTGGCCTTCGACTTCAGTGTCGACCCGCAGTTCCAGGAGCTGCTCGACTGGGCGCGCGAGTTCGTGATCACCAACGTGTACCCGCTGGACGTGCTGTGGCCGCACGAGAACTACGCGCCGCTGGACGAGCAACGTCGGGCGGTGGTGACCGGACTGAAGCGGCAGGTCCGCGACAAGGGGTTGTGGGCCTGCCACCTCGGGCCGGAGCTCGGCGGCCCGGGCTACGGCCAGCTCAAACTCGCACTGCTCAACGAGATCCTCGGCTCCTCGATCTGGGCCCCACGGATCTTCGGCACCCAGGCCCCCGACTCGGGCAACGCCGAGATCCTGGCCCATTACGGCACGCCGGAGCAGAAGGCCGCCTACCTCGAGCCGCTGCTGGAAGGCGACATCGTCTCGTGCTTCTCGATGACCGAGCCGCAGGGCGGGGCCGACCCGGACGTGTTCGTCACGCGCGCCGTCCAGGACGGCGACGACTGGGTCATCAACGGCCAGAAGTTCTTCTCGTCGAACGCGCGCTGGGCCGCGTTCTTCATCGTCATGGCGGTGACCGACCCGGACGCTCCGTTGCGTGAGCGGATGTCCATGTTCCTCGTCCCGGCCGGAACCGAAGGTCTGGTCGTCGAGCGCAACCTGGCGCACGTGACCGAGCCGGCCGACGACGGTACCGAGGCGCTGCTGAGCTACCACGACGTGCGCGTGCCCGGCAGCGCGCTGCTCGGCCGGCGCGGTGACGCGTTCGGGGTGGCGCAGACCCGGCTCGGTGGCGGCCGGGTCCACCACGCCATGCGCTCGCTCGGCGGGGCGCAGCGCTGCCTCGACATGATGGCGGAGCGGGCGTTGTCCCGGCACACCAAGGGCGAGCTGCTGGCCGACAAGCAGGCGGTGCAGACGATGGTCGCCGACTCCTACCTGGAGATCCAGCAGTTCCGGCTGTTCGTCCTGTACACCGCGTGGCAGATCGACCGGTTCAACGACTACGTCCGGGTACGCAAGGACATCGCCGCGATCAAGGTGCTGACGCCGCGGGTGCTGGAGTCGGTGGCGCGTCGCGCGATCCAGGTACACGGCGCGCTGGGCACCACCTACGACCTGCCGCTGACGTACTTCCTCGGCCACGGCCTGCTGCTCGCCCTGGCCGACGGCCCCACCGAGGTGCATCAGGCGACGGTGGCCAAGCAGGTGCTGCGCGGGTATCGCGCCGCGCCGGGGCCGTGGCCCACCGAGCACATCCCGACCCGGCGTGAGGCGGCCGAGAAGTGGTACGCCGAGCGGCTCGCAGCGGTGTCGGCGTGACGGACGCTGGGTCGGCCACGGACGGGGCCACGCCGGCGATCGATCTCGCCCGCCTCGCCGCCTGGCTGGACGAGCGAGCGTTGCCGGGTGCCGGCGAACCGATCGCCGTACGGTTCGTCGCCGGCGGCAGCCAGAACGAGATCTTCGAGGTGCGCCGGGGGACCGCCCGGATGGCGTTGCGCAAACCGCCGCAGGACGCACTGCCGACCCGCGACGAGGGCATCCGCCGCGAGTGGCGGATCCTCGCGGCGCTGGGCGGCACCGACGTCCCGCACGCGAAGGCCCACGCGCTGTGCGACGACCCGGACGTGCTGGGCCGGCCGTTCTACCTGATGGACTTCGTCGACGGCTGGTCGCCGATGGGCGAGCCGGACGGGCTGGCCGAACCGTTCCGATCCGAGCCGGCCCTGCGCGCCGAGCTGGCCTATCAGCTCGTCGACGGCGTGGCGCGGCTCGGCGTCGTGGACTGGCGCGCCGCCGGGCTGTCCGGCCTGGGCCGCCCGGACGGGTTCCACGACCGCCAGGTGGATCGCTGGCTCGCGTTCTTCGCCAAGGCCGAAGGGCGGCCCGGTCTGGACGGCATGGACACCGCCACCGCGTGGCTGCGTGCGCACCGGCCGATCGACTTCGTCCCCGGGCTGATGCACGGGGACTACCAGTTCGCCAACGTCATGTTCGGGCACGGTGCGCCGGGCCGGTTGGCCGCGATCGTCGACTGGGAGATGGGCACGATCGGCGATCCCAAGCTGGATCTGGCGTGGGCGCTGCGGGACTGGCCGGCCAGCGGTGAGCCGGTGTCGGGCGATTACATCGACCTGCGGGGGATGCCCGCCCGTGATGCGCTGGTCCAGCACTACGCGGAGGTGTCCGGGCGGCAGGTCGACGACCTGGACTACTACCTGGTGCTGGCTCGGTGGAAGCTCGCGATCGTGCTCGAGCAGGGCTACCGCAACGCCGGTGACGACCCGGTATTGCTGGGGTTCGGGGAGACGGTGCGGCAGCTGATGCGGTCGGCGGCCGAGCTGGCCGAGACGTCCGGCTACCCGGCCGTCATTGCATCTAGGTAACCCAACTATTCAAAATCAGTTAACTAAGTTATCCTTCGCCGAATCAGGGTCCGCCGAGGTCGGGGGCTCACCGAGACGGAGGAACGTCATGCGCAAACAGACGATGGCTGCGGCCGCGCTGGTGGTCGCCGGCTGTCTCGTGGTCAGTTCTTGCAGTTCGTCGCGCCGAGGTAGCGGCGGTGGCGGAGGGGCAACCAAGAATCAGACGCAGGCCGCCGGTACGCCGATCAAGCTCGGGGTGCTGACGTCGATGACCGGCGTCGCGTCGTCGAGCTTCACCACCGTGGAGAAGGGCGTGAAGGCGCGGCTGGCGGTGGAGAACGCCAAGGGCGGCGTCAACGGCCACAAGCTGGACTACGTGATGGGCGATGACCAGTCGACCGGTCCGGGCGCGGTGGCCGCGGCCCAGAAGCTGATCTCGCAGGACAAGGTCTACGGGATCTTGGAGAACAGCTCGTTCTTCTCGGCGGCCGCGCCGACGACGACCCGAGCCGGCACCCCCGTGACGGGGGTGAGCTTCGACGCCGGTCCGGAGTGGTTCGATCGCAAGTCCACCAACATCTTTGACACCTACGGGTACGGCAATTACACCGTCACGATGTCGACGTTCGGCCAGTACTTCAAGTCGATCGGCGCGACCAAGGTGGGCGCTATCGGCTACGGCTCCAGCCCCAGCTCGGCGATGGCCGCCAAGGCGGCGGTGGCGTCGGCCACGGGGGTCGGCCTGAAGGCCGGCTACCTGGACAACTCGCTGGCGTTCGGCAGCACGGACGTCGGACCGCTCGTGCAGAAGATCAAGCAGTCCGGTACCGACGCGTTGCTCGCCCCGGTCGTGCAGAGCACCGGCTACGCGCTGGTGAAGGGGTTGCAGCAGGCCGGCGTCAAGATGAAGGCCGTGGTTCTGTCCACCGGCTACGGGCAGGAGGTCATCAACGACCCGGCCACCCGAGACGCGTCCAAGGGGGTCGACTTCGCCACCATCGTCGCGCCGATCGAGAGCGGCAAGCCCGGC
>DASXYE010000300.1:0-11285 GCA_036502695.1 Jatrophihabitantaceae bacterium | reverse complement strand
CCGGCGCAGTCCCAGGAACCGCGCGGACGGCATCTTGCGCTGAAGCGATCGCCGGCGCGGACCGTCGCCGACGACCACCATGGCCACGCCGGGCAGCCGGGACAGGGGCGCCAGCGCCTCGACCCGCTTCTCGGCGGCCAGCCGGCCCACGTAGCCCACGACCATCGTGCCCAGCGCGTCGCCGGTGAACGACGAGCGCAGTTCCTCGTCGCGCCGGCTCGGGTGGAACAGCTGGCCGTCCACCCCGCGGGGCCACAGCCGCAGCGTCTCGATGCCGTGCCGGCGCAGCTGGTAGGCCGTCGCGCTGGACGGCACGAGCGTCAGGTCGGCGGCGTTGTGCAGCCGGCGCAGCCACCGCCACAACGCCGGGCTGGCCGGGCCGAGGTGGTACTGGCGCAAGAACCCGGACAGGTCGGTCTGGAACACCGCCACCGACGGGATCTCCAGCGCGTTGGCGGCCCGCACGGCGGCCGAGCCCAGGACGGCCGGCGAGGCCAGGTGCACGATGTCGGGCTGCAGCTCGCGCAGTACCGGCCGTAGATCGAGGCCCGGCCGGGCCATGCGCAGGCCGCGGTAGCCGGGCACCGCGATGGCGGGCACCCGCACCACGTCCACCGGGTAGTCACCGACCCGGAACGGGGTGCCGCTGGGCGCCACGACGACCGGCTCGTGTCCCCGGGCGGCCAGTGCACCGGCGACCCGGATCACGGAGTTCACCACTCCGTTCACGGCCGGTGAGAACGTCTCGGCCACGAGTGTGACTCGCACGTCTTGACGATCACCACGACAGGCGACGTAACCCTGTGCACGACGCGACGACGAGGTGAAATCACGATGACCGGCGAATGCGTGTCCCCGGTGGGTCCGGTACGCCTCGGAGTGGCTATTCTGCAAGACGGCTGCTCCGATCCAGCTGTCGCAGCCGCGCAAATGCTCATCCGAGTGGAGGCCCGTTGACCACGACTGCCGAGCCGACCACGGCCGAGTCGCCCGACGCGGCGTCCACGGTCACGCCGCAGCCGATCGACAGCCGACCGTTCCCCGTGCACGAGCCGGCCAAGGGCTCGATGCTCGGTCAGCTGCTGCGCACCACCGACCACAAGCTGATCGGCCGGATGTACCTGGTCACGTCGATCATCTTCTTCATGCTCGGCGGCGTGATGGCGCTGCTGATGCGCGCCGAGCTGGCCCGTCCGGGCATGCAGTTCCTCTCACCCGAGCAGTACAACCAGCTGTTCACCATGCACGGCACGATCATGTTGCTGTTCTTCGCGACGCCCATGGTGTTCGCGTTCGCGAACCTGGTGATGCCGCTGCAGATCGGCTCGCCGGACGTCGCGTTCCCGCGGCTGAACGCCTTCTCATACTGGCTTTACCTGTTCGGTGCCCTCACCGCGACGGCCGGGTTCCTCACCCCGGGCGGGGCCGCCGACGCCGGCTGGACCCTCTACGCCCCGCTGAACAGCGAGATCAACTCGCCGGGCTCGGGCACCGACTTCTGGATCCTCGGGCTGGCCCTGTCCGGCCTGGGCACGATCCTCGGTGGCGTCAACATGGTCACGACGATCATCACGCTGCGCGCGCCGGGCATGACGATGTTCCGGATGCCGATCTTCACCTGGAACATCCTGGTGACGAGCCTGCTCGTGCTGCTGGCCTTCCCGATCCTGACCGCGGCCCTGCTGGTGCTGTGGGTCGATCGGCACCTGCATGCGCAGGTGTTCGACTCGGCCAATGGCGGAGCCATCTTGTGGCAACACCTGTTCTGGTTCTTCGGCCATCCCGAGGTGTACATCATCGCCTTACCCTTCTTCGGGATAGTCACCGAGATCTTCCCGGTGTTCAGCCGCAAGCCGCTGTTCGGCTACACCGGCCTGGTGCTCGCGACGCTGGGCATCGGCGCGCTGTCGCTGACCGTGTGGGCGCACCACATGTTCACCACCGGCGCCGTGCTGCTGCCGTTCTTCTCGATCATGACGTTCCTGATCGCCGTCCCGACCGGGGTGAAGTTCTTCAACTGGATCGGCACGATGTGGCGGGGCTCGCTCACGTTCGAGACACCCATGATGTTCGCGGTCGGGTTCATCATCACGTTCCTGTTCGGTGGCCTGACCGGCGTGCTGCTCGCATCGCCGCCGGTGGACTTCCACGTGTCGGACACCTACTTCGTGGTGGCGCACTTCCACTACGTGCTGTTCGGCACGATCGTGTTCGCCGTGTGGGCCGGCATCTACTTCTGGTTCCCGAAGTTCACCGGCCGCTACATGGACGAGAAGCTCGGCAAGCTGCACTTCTGGCTGACCTTCGTCGGCTTCCACGGGACGTTCCTGGTGCAGCACTGGCTGGGCAACGAGGGCATGCCCCGCCGCTACGCCGACTACCTGCCCAGTGACGGGTTCACCACGCTGAACACGGTCTCGACGATCGGCTCGTTCGTCCTCGGCGCGTCGATGCTGCCGTTCCTGTACAACGTCTACAAGTCCTACCGATACGGCGAGGTCGTCACCGCCGACGACCCGTGGGGCCACGGCAACTCGCTCGAGTGGGCGACCTCCTGCCCGCCGCCGCGGCACAACTTCACGTTCATCCCGCGCATCCGCTCCGAGCGTCCGGCGTTCGAGTACCACTACCCGCACCTGCTCGAACGTCTCGAAGCCGAGGCGCACGCGGGCAGGCCGCGATCGCTCGTCGGCGCCGTGGCCGGGGCCGACGGCCCGACCACCGGGCGCCGCGACAGCGAGTCCGGTTCCTGACTGGCCGCCCGGCCGCTGCGCCGGGCGCGAGATTTGATGCAACCGACCACCTTGCTCGTCACGGTCACGGGACGAGATCGACCCGGTGTTACCGCCGTGATCTTCGCCGCGCTCGCGGCCCACGACGTGGACGTCCGCGACGTCGTGCAGACCACCACCGGTGAGCGCGCCCAGCTGGCCATCCTGATCGACCTGCGCGGCGACGCCGCGACGCTGCGCCACTCGGTGGCCAGCACGGCCAAGGCGTTCGGGGTCGAGTCGCAGGTGATCGCCGCCGGCCAGGACGCCCACGTGGTGCACAGCACCCGACGGCCCCGGTCGCGTCCGGGGCGCAGCCGGGCCGTCGCCGTCGGGACGACGCTGCGCGCCGGCGCGCTCGGTGACGTGGCTCGGCGGGTGGCCGATGTCGGCGGCAACATCGAGTCGATGTGGCAGTCGTCGGACGACACCTACACCGGGGTCGAGATGTCGCTCGAGGGCGACACCGCCCGGCTGCGTCCGGCGCTGATCGCCTCGGCCGACGAGACCGGGCTGGACATGGCGGTCGGACCGCCCAGCGCGCGGATCCGCGGCCGGCGGCTGCTCGTGCTGGATGCCGACGCCACGCTGCCCAACGCCCGGTTGTCGCCGCGGGTCGGCAGCTTCGTGCGGGGCGCCCACCGGGTGGGCTGCAGCGTGGTGGCCGTCGGCCGCCAGCCTTCGGCCGACCGGCTGGCCGGACTGGGCCTGGATGACATCGTTGCCCTGCACGACGTCGACGAGACGCTGCGGGTGCTGGCCGACGAGCAGGACGTCCCGGTGGTGCGCGTCCTGGCGGTGGGCAACGCCAGCGCGAGCTCCCGGCTGCTGGCCGGCGCCAGCACGGCGATCGCCGTCGACACCGGCGCGGCCCGCCGCGCCGCCGCGGATTCCTCCGGTACGACGGGCTTTCTCGACTCGGTCCTCTACATGCTGGGCCGGATGTAGCCGCTACCTGACGATCGGCTCGCCCACCAGGGTCACCCCGGCCGCCTGCAGCTCGCGCAAGGCACTGTCCACAGTGGACTGAGTCACCCCGGCGGTGAGGTCGAGCCGCACCGTCGTGGCCAGGCCGGCCTCGGCGGCGTCGAGTGCGGTGGCGCGCACGCAGTGGTCGGTGGCGATGCCCACCACCTCGACCGTGTCGACGGCCCGGGCGCGCAGCCAGTCGGCCAGCGGCATCCCGTCGCTGGCGCCCTCGAACCCCGAATAGGCCGCCTGGTACTCGCCCTTGTCGAAGATTGCCTCGATGCGCTCGGTGGAAAGTGCCGGATGTAGCTCGACGCCGGGCGTGCCGACCCGGCAGTGGGCCGGCCAGGTCGCGACGAAGTCGGGGTGCGCGGAGAAGTGCGCGCCCGGGTCGATGTGATGGTCGCGCGTCGCGACGGCGTGGTCGTAGCCGCCTAGCGTGAGACGGGCGGTCACCGCGCGGGCGACGTCGGTGCCGCCGGCCACGGCCAGCGACCCGCCCTCACAAAAGTCGTTCTGAACATCAACAACGATCACAGCAGTGGCCACGCCTCGATTGTGCAACGTTCGGCCGCCTCACGCGGCCGAGAGTTGCACGATCGGGCTAGGTGATCCGCGTCGGGATGGCTGGATCTCCCCGCGAGAGCTTCAGCCCGTCCCAGGGCAGGGTCACCATCGCCCGGCGCAGGTGCTCGCGCGCGTCGTCCAGCGACGGCCGGTCATCGACGGCCACGCCATCGCGCATGAGCGGAATCTGCAGCAGCCGATCGTGCTCGCCCAGTTCGGGCACCGCGCCGGTCGCGACGATCTCCTCGATCGCGGTGCCGGTGTCCTTGTGCACGCGGTAGGCCGTCTTGCGTCCGCCGATGCTCGCCTTGTGCTCGGAGCGCTTGGCCACCCGCCGCCCGTCGACCTCGACCAGCTTGTACACCATGCCCGCGGCCGGCGCCCCGGATCCGGTCACCACGGCGGTGCCGGCGCCGTACGCGTCCACCGGCGAGGCTCCGAGCGCGGCGATGGCGTACTCGTCCAGGTCGCCGCTGACGACGATGCGCGTTTCGGTGGCGCCGAGCTCGTCGAGTTGCCGCCGGGCCTGGCGGGCCAGCACGCCCAGGTCGCCGGAGTCGATGCGGATGGCCCCGAGTGCAGGCCCGGCAACCTCGACGGCGGTGGCGATTCCCCTTGTCAGGTCGTAGGTATCGACGAGCAGGGTCGTACCGACGCCGAGCGAGGCCACCTGCGCGCGGAAGGCCGCCGCCTCGTCGTCGTGCAGCAACGTGAACGCGTGCGCGGCCGTGCCGGTGGTGGGCACGCCGAACCGACGGCTGGCCGCCAGGTTGGACGTGAACGCGAACCCGGCCAGGTAAGCGGCGCGCGCCGAGGCGACGGCAGAGATCTCGTGGGTGCGCCGCGAGCCCATCTCGATCACCGGACGACCCTCGGCCGCGCTCACCATGCGGGCAGCGGCCGAGGCGATTGCCGAGTCGTGGTTGAGGATCGACAGCGCCAGCGTCTCGAGTACGACCGCCTGGGCGAACGTGCCCGTCACGGTCAGTACCGGGGAGTACGGAAAGTACAGCTCGCCCTCGGCGTAGCCGTCGACGTCGCCGCGGAAGCGGTAGTCGGCCAGGAAGGCAGCGGCCGCATCGCCGACAACGCCCTGCTCGTGCAGCCAGGCGACGGTGTCCGCGTCGAAGGTGTAGTCGCGGATGGCGTCGAGCAGCCGATCGGTGCCGGCCACCACGCCGTAGCGCCGCCCGTCGGGCAGCCGCCGGGCGAACACCTCGAACACGCAATGCCGCTCTGCGGTGGAGTCCCGCAGAGCGGCATCGAGCATCGTGAGCTCGTACCGGTCGGTCAGCAGCCCGGTCGAAGGACGGGCGGCTGAGTCAGGCACGCCGTGGCCCGAATACCCCTGCCACGCCGGCGACCAGGAACCCGATCAGGGTCAGGTACAGCCCGACCGCGCTGTGCTTGAAGAGGCCGACGTCG
Source organism: Jatrophihabitantaceae bacterium (assembly GCA_036502695.1). Classification (GTDB taxonomy): domain Bacteria; phylum Actinomycetota; class Actinomycetes; order Mycobacteriales; family Jatrophihabitantaceae; genus DASXRA01. The sequence continues at coordinate 5,553 of DASXYE010000300.1, read as the reverse complement.
GCGTCGCCGCCGTTGAGGTCCTTCAGCTTGCTCCAGTAGTTGTTCAGCGCCAGCAGGGTGACGACCACACCGACGACCCCGAGCACGGGTGCGACGATCCGCATGGCGCCCGCGGCCGGCCCGATCGGCAGGTTGGCGACGACGGCGGCCACGAGGACGAGCACGACCAGTACCCAGACCAGCCAGCCGAAGTACGCCTTCGGAAAGCCCGGCGCCCCCGGACCGTCGAGACTCTTCTTGAGGTCGCTCAGCTTGGCGTGCTCGCCGTTGGCGCTGTACCAGTTGAGCGCGGTGATGGCGACGATCATGAACAGCGCGCCGACAACCGCTATGGCGATCCCGATGAAGCCGACCGACTGGCTTTGCTGGTTGCTGCTGCCGCCCCAGGACTGCGCGCCCTGCTGGTAGCCGTAACCGCCTTGCTGCTGCGGGTAATTGCCTTGCTGATATCCGCCGGGCTGCTGGTACTCGCCGGGCTGCTGGTAGCCACCAGGCTGCTGCGGGTAACCACCTTGCTGGTATCCGCCCTGCTGATACCCCCCCTGCTGGTAACCCTGACCCGGGTAACCGGGCTGCTCCTGCTGCGGATAGTTGGCGCCGCCGGGGTATCCGCCCCACTGCGGCTGCTCGCCGGGCTGCTGGCCACCCGGCGGCGGGTTGTATGGCGAGCTCATGGCGCAAGACGGTAGTGGAGCGACACCTCGGATGTCACCGGCCTTGTGGGCAATCGTGATCACGGTGCGGTGACGGGGTCGTGACCTGACCGTGACCGTGCCATCATGAAGTGATGCCCGGCACGCTGTTCCCACAGCTGAAGACCGCGGGCCAGACCCTGCCCGCCGAGGATGTCGCGACCTCGATCGCCCCGGATCGGCCGTGGATCACGATCGTGTGGAACGACCCGATCAACCTGATGAGCTACGTGACGCACGTTTTCATGACGGTGTTCGGATATCCCAAGCCGAAAGCCGAGAAGCTCATGCTCGATGTACATCACCGGGGCCGGGCGGTCGTGTCCAGTGGCACGCGCGAGCGGATGGAGCTCGACGTGAACACCCTGCACGGCTACGGCCTGTGGGCGACCCTGCAGCAGCAGGACTGATGCGGGTTACCCGGCGACGCGGGCACGCCCGCATCCGGCTCGAAGCGGTCGAGTCGGCGCTGCTCACCACGCTGTTCGACGATCTCGAGGGCGCGCTGCAGACGTTGCCCGGCGAGGACCCGGTGCGGCAGCGGTTGTTCCCGGCGGCCTACCCCGGCGACGACGAGGCGACCGAGGAATTCCGGTTGCTGACCGAGGATTCCCTGCGGGACGGCAAGGCGCAGCGAATCGGCGAGTGCCGGGCCGAGCTGCCCTCCGGCGAGGGCGAGATCGACCTGGACGGGGAAGCGGCGCAGCGGTGGCTCACCGTGCTGAACGACCTGCGCCTGGTGATCGGCACCAGCCTGGACGTCTCCGAGGACGACGACCCGGCGATCGACCCCGCCGATCCGGACGCCCAGCTGCGGGCCATCTACCAGTGGCTCACCGCCCTGCAGGACTCGCTGGTCCACACCCTCATGGGCTGATCGGTAGCCTTGACGACATCATGCTGACCATCGACCGGGCCCTGCGGGACGCCATCGTCGAGCACGCCCGCCGGGACCATCCCGACGAGGCGTGTGGCGTGATCGCCGGCCCCGAGGGCAGCGATCGGCCGACCCGGCACATCCCGATGCTGAACGCCGAGCGGTCGCCGACGTTCTACCGGTTCGACTCGGTCGAGCAGCTGAAGGTGTGGCGCGAGATGGACGACCAGGACGAGGAGCCCGTGGTCATCTACCACTCGCACACGGCCACCGAGGCGTACCCGTCGCGCACCGATATCGCCTACGCGTCCGAGCCGAACGCCCACTACGTGCTCGTCTCGACGCGGGTGGACGACGAGACCGAGTTCCGGTCGTTCACCATCGTCGACGGCGTGGTGACCGAGGAACCCGTCACGGTGGTCGAGTCCGATGCGTGACGCGCTGATCGAACGGGTCCGGCTCGGCCACACGCCGGTCCACGTCGACTACGACTGTCGCTGAGCGCCGCCGTCCCTTCCCTCGACCTTTCTCAAAGGAGCACGACAAACCATGGCCATCGAGGTCAAGATTCCGACCATCCTGCGTAGCTACACCGGCGGGGCGAAGTCCGTCGACGCCAAGGGCGACACACTCAGCGCGCTGTTCGACGACCTGGACAGCAGCCACCCGGGCCTGAAGGGCCGGCTGATCACCGACGACGGTGCCCTGCACCGCTTCGTCAACGTGTACGTCAACGACGAGGACGTCCGGTTCACCGGATCGCTGGGCACCGCGCTCAAGGACGGCGACTCGGTGACGATCTTGCCGGCCGTCGCCGGCGGCTGATCGCGCATGCGGTACGACTCGCTGACCGACGCGCTCGGCGAGACGCCGCTCGTCGGGCTGCCCCGGCTCTCGCCGCGTTGGGACGGTGCTGCGCCGGTGCGGTTGTGGGCCAAGCTCGAGGACCGCAACCCGACCGGGTCGGTCAAGGACCGGGCCGCGCTGTACATGGTGCGGGCTGCCGAGGCGGACGGCCGGCTCACGCCGGGCTGCACGATCCTCGAACCGACGTCGGGCAACACCGGTATCTCGCTGGCCATGGTGGCCAAGCTGCACGGGTACGGGCTGGTGTGCGTCATGCCCGAGAACACCTCCGTCGAGCGGCGCCAGCTGCTGGAGATGTTCGGCGCGCGCATCATCTCCTCGCCGGCCGCCGGCGGCTCGAACCAGGCCGTAGCCATGGCCAAGCAGCTGGCCGAGGAGAACCCGGACTGGGTGATGCTCTACCAGTACGGCAACCCCGCGAACGCCCGGGCGCACTACGAGGGCACCGGCCCCGAGATCCTGCGCGACCTGCCGACGATCACGCACTTCGTGGCCGGGCTCGGCACCACGGGCACGTTGATGGGCGCCGGGCGCTACCTGCGCGAGAAGGCGCCGGACGTGCAGATCGTGGCCGCCGAACCCCGCTACGGCGATCTCGTCTATGGGCTACGCAACATCGACGAGGGCTTCGTGCCCGAGCTCTACGACGACGGCGTCCTCACGTCGCGGTTCTCGGTGACGTCCTACGACGCGCTGCGCCGGACCCGCGACCTCATCGAGCACGAGGGCATCTTCGCCGGCATCTCGACCGGGGCCATCCTGCACGCCGCCCTGTCGATCGCCGACCGGGCCGCAGCGGCGGGCGAGGCCGCCGACGTGGCGTTCATCGTGGCTGACGGCGGCTGGAAGTACCTGTCCACCGGCGCCTACGACGGATCGCTGCAACACGCCGCCGAGAAGCTCGAGGGCCAGCTCTGGGCATAACCTATCCGCCGGATTCGGCTCCGGTCTCGCCCCACTCGCTTCGCTTCGGGGGCAATCCCGGATCCGAGCCTCCGCTAGCGCTCCGGCCCGCGCCGCGGCCGGCGGGCTCTTCGCGCGAGCGCTCATCGCGTTCTCGGTTGAGTTAGCTCGGTTGGGTTGCGCTGTCGTTCGCGCGAGCGCTCATCGCGTTCTTGGTTGGGCGAAGCATCCATGATCAAGAGCGAGAAGTGGCTGTCATGGCGACCACTTCTCACTCTTGATCATGACAGCCGCGCCAGCGCCAGGCCGTTCGGGCGGGCCTATGGCTGCGGCGGAGATCCGCGCTCTGCGGAAAACTCCGCGCTGTGCGGAACCTGTCGGCAATCGGGTGCCGCTGCCCGAGCAGGTGATCTTGGAGTTGTGGTTGCTATTCGACCAGATGCCCAAGATCATCACCGGACGTCGACCGGACCCGTCGCCGAACGTCGCGTTCAGCCGGGTTCAGAACGTCTCGGTGCACGCCTCTTCCTCGGGCACGAGGCACACCCGGTTGAGCAGGGTGTGCAGCAGGTCGCGCTCGTCGGTGTCCAGGTCGGCGAACAGCTGCGCCTCGGCCTGCGACACGGCGTCTTCGATGCGCCGCAGCACCTCGCAGCCGTCGGCGGACATCTCGACGATGTGCCGGCGCCGGTCGGCCGGGTCGCGGCGGCGCTCGGCCAGTCCCTGGCGTTCGAGGTCGTTGAGGATGCCGACCAGCACGCTCGGATCCACCGACAGTGTCTCGAGCAACGCCTGCTGGCTGGTCGCGCCCCGATCGGACAGCTCGACGAGCACCTCGCGGTGCCGCGGTGTCAGCCCGGTATCGGCCATCGCCTTGCGGATCTGAATGCTCACGAACTGCCCGTGCCGGGCAAGCAGCAACCCCAGGCGCGGTTGCGCAACAGGTTGGGCGTCCACTGGCACCCCACGAATAGTACTCGGCAGAGGCGATCATCACCTCGATTAAATCGTTGGAATGAATCAACGATCGGTATAGTTCGATCGTCGTAACACTCCCGCGAACCGAGAGGTCCCCCGACCATGGCTCACTTGCACCGCATCGACGCCAGCATCCGCCAGGAAGGCTCGTTCACTCGATCGGTTGCCGATACCTTCCAGACCGCCTGGGAAGAGACGCATCCGACCGGACGCGTGACCGTGCGCGATCTGGGCCGCGATCCGCTGCCGTACCTCACCTATGCCGACCACACCGCGCAGATCACCCCGGAGACGCAGCGCAGCCCCGAGCAGCGCGCCGCGATCGCGCGGTCGACCGCGCTGGTCGACGAGCTCCTCGACGCCGACGCCGTGCTGCTCGGCGTACCGCTCTACAACTGGGGTACGCCGGCAACGGTCAAGACCTGGCTCGACCACCTGTTCTCCGACCCGCGCACGCGCGACCCCGAGGGGCTGTTCCGCGGGCGCACCCTGGTGCTGCTCAACGCGCAGGGTGGCTCGTACAAGCCGGGCACGCCCCGCGACGGGTGGGACCACGCCGAGCCGTACCTGCGTCGCACCCTCGGCGAGGTGCTCGGCTTCGACGTCCACGTCATCACCCCCGAGCTGACGTTGGCCGAGGTCGTCCCGCAGCTGGCCGAGTTCATCGACATCCACAAGGCGTCGCTGGCCGAGGCACACGCCGGCGCCGACACGACCGGCCGCGAGCTGGCTCGCCAGTTGGCCACCGTCGCCGCCTGACCCACTCGTCCCGGTTTTGGCCGTTCGGACCGCACTACGCGGCTCGAACGGCCAAAACCGCGTTGGGGTCAGCTGACGGTTGACTCGCGGATCACCAGGTCCGGTTCGAAGACGACCTGCCGGTGCTGGTGTGCGTCGGCCCGCTCGGCCTCCTCGATGAGCAGCGTCGCCGCGGCCGAGCCGAGCTGGCGGCGGGGTTGCTTCACCGACGTCAGCGGCACGGCGGCTGCCCCGGCGAACTCGATGTCGTCGTAGCCCACGATGGCCAGCTCGCCCGGGACGGCCACCCGCCGGCGGGTCATCTCCTGCAACACGCCCAGGGCCAGCAGGTCGTTCGCGCAGAACACGGCGGTGGGTCGGCGGCGGGCAGCCAGCTCGGCGATCTGCGCGCCGGCGGCCCGGCCCTGGGCGACGTTCAGCGCCGGCGTCTCGATCACGTTGATCCGGCTCTCGGGCAGCCGGGCCGCCCGCAGGGCC
>DASXYE010000299.1:0-4745 GCA_036502695.1 Jatrophihabitantaceae bacterium | reverse complement strand
ACCCGGACGAGGCGGCCGTCGTCGTCGTCCGGCCGGCGGATCACCAGCTTGCGCGTGACGAGGCGATCGAGCCGGCTGGTCATGGTGCCCGACGTGACGTAGGTGGCGGCGCCCAGCTCGCCGGCCGTCATCTCGAACGGTTCGCCGTTGCGGCGCAAGGCGGCCAGCACGTCGAACTCGTGCGCCTGCAGGCCGTGCTCGACGAACGCGGCGGCGCGGCGCTCGTCGAGAACGTCGGCCAGCCGGCTGATCCGTGACAGGATCTGCAGTGGCTCGACGTCGAGATCGGACCGTTCCCGATTCCACGCCTCGACGATTCGATCAACCTCATCCATTCCGGCATTGTGCCACGTCTCTTGACACCAAGAGATAGTCTCTTGACGTCGAGAGGATTCGTCCATGCAATGGGACCCTGGGCAGTACCGCAAGTTCGGCAGTGAACGCGATCGACCGTTCCTGGACCTGACCGCCCGGATCGACGCCGACCGGCCGCGTCGGGTCGTCGACCTCGGGTGCGGGCCGGGCAACCTCACCGGGTTGTTGCCGCAGCAGTGGCCGGGTGCGGTGGTCGAGGGAATCGACTCATCGCCGGAAATGATCGCGGCCGCGTCGGCTCCGGGAGTCACGTTCCGGGTGGGCGACATCGCCTCGTGGCAGCCGTCGCCGGACACCGACGTCGTGGTCAGCAATGCGGCGTTCCAGTGGGTGCCGTCGCATCGCTCGTTGCTGCGCTCGTGGGCGGCGGCGTTGCCGTCCGGGGCCTGGCTGGCCTGGCAGGTGCCGGGCAACTTCGACCAGCCGTCCCACGCGTTGCTGCGATCGCTGGTCGGCTCTCCGGAGTGGAAGTCACGACTGGGCGGCCTTCTCGGGCGCTACGAGGATCTGGTCGATTCGCCGGAGCAGTACGCCGAGTTGCTGCTCGATGCGGGATGGGCGGTCGACGCATGGGAGACGACGTACGTCCACGTGCTGTCCGGAGCGGATCCGGTCCTGGAATGGACGCGGGGCACGGCGCTGCGTCCCGTCCTGGCTGTGCTGACCGACGACGCCGAGCGGGCGTCGTTCGAAGCATCGTTCGCGACGGCGCTGCGCTCGGCGTACCCGCCCGACGCCGAGGGTCGCACGTTGTTCCCGTTCCGGCGGATCTTCTGCGTGGGCCGCAAGCCGTGATCCGCGGATACGACCACGTGCAGGTGGCGATCCCTCGCGGGTCAGAGGCCGCCACGCGGGCGTTCTACGGTGCTCTGCTCGGGATGGCCGAGGTACCGAAGCCGCCCGCGTTGGCGGCGCGTGGGGGCTGCTGGTTCACGTCCGGGGCGGCGGTGCTGCACCTGGGCGTCGAGGAGCCGTTTCATCCGGCGCGCAAGGCCCATCCGGCGTTCCTGGTGGACGACCTGGACGACCTGGCCACCCGCCTCACCGCCGCCGGCCACGACTGCGTGCACACCGACAGCGAGATCCCCGGTGTGCGCCGCTTCCACACCGCCGACCCGTTCGGCAATCGCCTGGAGTTCCAACAAGCCTGATGCGGCCGCCTCTTGCCGGTGCCCATCCGCCATGCCCGCACCTCATCGCCGAACGCCGACGGGGCGATCCCAGGAAGATCACCCCACTAGCGCGATCTTCCTGCGCATACAGCCGCAGAGGGCAGCCCGCGCAGGAAGATCCGGGTTGGGATGTGATCTTCCTGCGCGTACGGGGCTGCAGGTGCTCATCGCCGGCCAGGTCAAGTGGCTCGTCCACAGGCAGGTTCGGTATCCACAGATTTCCCGAATGGGTGACGTTTCGCTCCGCTGACCTTCATGGTCGGGCGGTGCTCACGGTGTCCGCGCTCCGCTCCGTCGCCGACGATGGCCAGACCGTCACTCGGGTATCGACGCTCGTCGCCGCCGGCTGGCCCGACAAGGCGATCCGAGCCCAATTGCGAGCTCGACGATGGCAACGGGTGGGACGCGCAGTCGTACGGCACAACGGTCCTCTCGACCGCGACGAGCGCATTCGCGTTGCGCTGATCAATCAGGGTCCACGCGCTGTCGCGACGGCGTTCACCGCCGCTGAGCAGTTCGGTTTGACCGGCTGGGAACGCGACGAGATTCACGTGCTCGTCCCCCGGGGCGCCCGCGTCGGGCGGCTGCCGGGCGTGCGTATCCACTACGTCGGCCGCTGGTCAGCCGTGCCGCGCCATCCCGTCCGGCCGTTGCATCTGCTCGCTCCGGCACTGGTGGTAGCTGCCGCGACCTTCGCCGAGGCGCGGCCCGCTTGCGGCATTCTGGCCGCCGCCGTCCAACAGCGTCTCCTGCGGGCAGCTGATCTCCACACGGCTCTCACTGCCGCGCCGAAGACCCGGCATCGGGCCACGCTGATGGCGGCCGTCGACGACATTGCGCAGGGTGCCCACGCGCTGAGCGAGCTCGACTTCGTCAAGCTGTGTCGACGGCATCGGCTGCCGCCGCCCCGACAGCAGGCCATTCGACTCGACGCCTCCGGCAATCGACGATTTCTCGACGCCGAGTGGTATCGCTACGACGGACGACGCGTAGTCGCCGAGGTCGACGGAGCAATCCATCGGACGGTGACGCAATGGATTGCCGATCTCCTGCGGCAGAACGAGCTGCTCATCGGCGACGACATCGTCTTGCGATACCCGAGCATCGTGCTCAGGACGGACGAGGCGTACGTGGCCGCTCAGCTTCGCCGGGCACTGCTCGGCACCTAGACAGGGCGTACGTGTCCCACCTGGTCCGCGCCCAACCGGGCGCTTGCCGAAGACGCAGGAAGATCGCAGCGCCAATGGAATCTTCCTGCGCATACACCCTCATGGGGCTGCCCGCGCAGGAAGATCCGGGTTGGGACGTAATCTTCCTGCGCATGCGGCGACTGTGGTCAAGCGATGCCTGGGCGCAGGAAGATCACGTCACCGCTATGCGATGACGGCGTAGGCGCGGACCGGGGAGGTGCCGGCCGACTCGAGGCGCAGAGGTGCCGCATGCAGGCGGGCACCCGTGGCGGGCAGCTGATCCAGGCCGGTCAGGTGCTCGACGACCGGGACGTCCGCGGCGAGCAGGGCCGTGTGCGCGGGCCGCGAGCCGCCGGGCACCGCGTTGTCGATGTTGACGGCGTCGATGCCGACCAGGACGGCGCCCGCGTCGACCAGCCACTGCGCGGCGGCCCCAGTCAGGTACGGCGCGCCGCCATCACCGTACGCCGGCGTACCCCAGTGCCGGTCCCATCCGGTATGCAGCAAGACTGCACATCCGGCGACGGGCAGCGCGGCCAGGGCGGCGACGTCGATGGCCCCGTCGCCGCCGGCCAGTCGGGCGACGACGATCGGCAGGTCCGCCACTGCGGACAGGGGCAACCCGGCGAGATCGGTGCCGGTCGGGTAGCGGTGAAATGGGCTGTCCAGGTAGGTGCCGGTGTTGCCGACCAGGGTGATGCGGTCGATCTGGAACTCGGTACCCGGGGCGTACTGGGCCCGCGACGCCTCCCGGGTCAGGAACGGCTCGACCTCCGGGCCGGGCAATCCGGGATAGGTGATCATCCCGGGGTGGATCACGTGGTTGAGCTCGACGATGCGCCGCGAACCATCCGACGAAACCGGCACATTCCGCGAACCCTTGTGTTGCTCCTCGAACACGTCCACGTTGGTGATCTCGACGCGATCAACCATGAGCAGGCCCAGGTGTTGAACGAACAGCGGACCGATGTCGGCGGCCGACACGTCCGGCCCGGGCAGATCCAGTCGAAAGCCCTGCGCGGACAGCCCACCGCCGTTGCGGAATGTCACGGTTGCATCGAAACTCGCGCGATAGTCCGGCACGAACGTCATAGTGCCCGATAGCGCAAGGAAGATTGACCGGTCACGCGCGTCGGAGCAGGCTCGGCGAATGACCTCTGATTGGAGCGCCCGATTCGCGTCGGCCAGCGACGACGCGATGCGACGCGACTACGAGGGCATCCTGGTGCCGCGGCTGTTCGTGCCGTGGGCCGAGGTGCTGCTCGACCAGCTCGCGCTAGAACCCGGCGCCAGGGTGCTGGACGTGGCGTGCGGTCCGGGCACCGTCGCCCGGGCGGCGGCCCGTCGCGTGGGCCCGAGTGGTCACGTGACCGGCGTGGACTTCAGCCCGGCAATGCTCGCGATCGCCAAGGGCAAGCCGCCGGTCGATGACGGTGCGCCGATCGAGTACCTCGAGGGACCGGCCGACAAGCTCGATCTCCCCGATGACGCCGTCGACGTGGTGACCTGCCAGCACGGTCTGCAGTTCTTCCCGGATCGCCCAGCCGCCCTCGCCGAGATGCGCCGGGTGCTGCGACCGGGCGGCCGGGTGGGCATCGCCGTGTGGCGCAGCACCGCCGAGTGCCCGCCGTTCGACGCCATCGCCGACGGTATCGCCGACGTACTGGGCGAGCCGGCGGCGACGACCTATCGCAGTGGTCCATGGGGCTTCGCCGATCCGGACGAGCTGGCCGCACTGCTCGACGCGGCGGGGTTCACGGACGTCAGGGTGACCCGGCACGAGCTGCCGCTGGAGTTCGAGGGCGGCGCGGCGCAGCTAGTCGAGACGCTGCCGGTATCCGCGCTCGCACAAGACGTTGCCGCCCTGGACGAGGCCGGCCACCGGCGCCTGGTCGACGCCGTCGCCCGAGCCGCGGCGCCGATCACGAGCGACGGCATCGTGCGCTCGACCGCCGCGGCCAACATCGCGACCGCCCGCAGCTGATCCGGTTTTGGTCATTCGGACGCC
>DASXYE010000298.1:0-10805 GCA_036502695.1 Jatrophihabitantaceae bacterium | reverse complement strand
CATGCAGGTGGTCGGCCAGGCCGCGGACGGGGCCGAGGCGGTGTCGCAGGTGCGCGAGCATCGTCCCGACGTCGTGCTCATGGACATCCGGATGCCTGGCGTGGACGGGCTGTCCGCCACCCGGACGATCGTCGCCGATCCGGCGTTGGCCGACGTGCGGATTGTCATCCTGACGACATTCGAGCTGGACGAGTACGTGTTCGAGGCCCTGCGCGCCGGCGCCACCGGCTTCCTGGTCAAACATACGGAGCCGGCCGAGCTGATCCGGGCGGTGCGCACCGTGGCGTCCGGCGAGGCCTTGCTGTCGCCCAGCGTCACCCGCCGGCTGATCGCCGAGTTCGCCGACCGGGCCAAGGAACCACCAGTGTCGACCGCCCTGGATGCGCTCACCGACCGGGAACGTGAAGTGATTGCCGTTGTGGCGCAAGGACTTTCCAACGACGAGATAGCAGCCAAGCTGTACTTGAGCCCGGCCACCGTCAAGACGCACGTCAACCGCGCGATGGCGAAGCTGGCCGCCCGCGACCGGGCCCAGCTCGTCGTGCTGGCCTACGAGGCGGGATTGGTCCGCCCGGGTTGGGCCTAGAGACCAACTCTGCCGGTTGATCAACAGGGAGAAATGGTCACTCCAGCAGCCATTTCTCCCTGTTGATCACAAGCCGAACCGCTCGGATCTACCGCGGGCGCGGTATCGCGATCGCCCACGTTGGGCGGACGATTTCGGGCGGCGTCGTCGCGACGATCTACCGCATGACTACTACCTTGACTCGGGCCGCCGCCCGGACAGTGCATGCGACCAAGAGCTACGGCGAGGGCGACACGGCGGTGCGCGCGCTCGACGACGTGACGGTTGAGCTGCCCCAAGGCCAGTTCACCGCGATCATGGGCCCGTCCGGGTCCGGCAAGTCGACCCTGCTGCACTGCCTGGCCGGGCTGGACACGTTGACGTCCGGGCACGTCTTCCTGGGCGACACCGACCTCGGCACGCTGAGCGACAAGCAGCTGACCCTGTTGCGCCGTAGCCAGGTCGGCTTCGTGTTCCAGTCGTTCAACCTGGTGCCCACGCTGACCGCCCTGGAGAACATCCGGCTGCCGCTCACCCTCGCCGGCGCCCGGCCCGATCAGGACTGGCTCGACGCTGTCGTCGAGACCGTCGGGCTGACCGACCGCCTCAAGCACCGCCCGTCCGAGCTGTCCGGCGGGCAGCAGCAGCGGGTGGCCGTGGCCCGGGCGCTGGCCAGCAAACCGGCGATCATCTTCGCCGACGAGCCCACCGGCAATCTCGACTCACGCAGCGGCGCGGACGTGCTCGGCTTCCTGCAGCGGGCGCGCAACGAGCTCGAGCAGACGATCGTCATGGTCACCCACGACCCGGGGGCCGCGAGCTACGCCGACAGCGCGATCTTCCTGGCGGACGGGCACATCGTCGACTCCGTCCAGCATCCGACCGCCGAGTCCGTGCTCGACCACATGAAGCGGCTGGGGGTCTGAGCCATGGTGCGCATCGCGTTCTCCGACATGTGGTCGCACAAGCGCCGGCTGGTCGGCAGCATGGTTGCCGTCGTCCTCGGCGTCGCGTTCCTCAGCGGCACCCTGTTGCTGGGCGACACCCTGAAAGCCAACTTCGACAAGCTGTTCACCACCGCGAACGGCAGTACGGACGTGATCCTGCGCGGTTCGACGCAGATCGGCTCGGGCAACGAGAAGACCAGGTCCGGGGTGGACGCCGCGCTGGCGACAACGGCCCGGAACACGCCCGGCGTGGCCGACGCCGAGCCCTACGTCGAGGGCGACGCCCAGCTGGTGGGCAGTGACGGGAAGCGGGTCGGTGGCAGCGGTCCGCCGACAACGGCGGCGAACTGGATCAGCGTGCCGTCGCTGAACCCGTACCGGATCGTCTCCGGCCGAGCCCCCGGCGCCGACGACGAGGTCGTGATCAACCGTGGCGCGGCCAAGACCGGCAAGCTGCATCTGGGCGACACCACGACGCTGCTGACCCCGGCGCCGGTGCGGGTGCACATCGTCGGCATCGCGACGTTCGGAACAGCCGACGGTCTGGGTACGGGGACGTTCACCGGGATGACGCTGCCGGCCGCACAGCGCTACCTGACCAACAACCCGGCGAAGGTGTCGCAGATCTTGATCAAGACGGCCCCGAACGTCGACCGGGGAACCGTCATCGCCGCACTGCAACCACGCCTGCCGACCGGCGTTCAGGCGATCACCGGGCAGGACCTGGCCAACGAGAACATCGACAACATCGACAAGGGCTTCCTGGGCTTCCTGCGCAACGGGTTGACCGGGTTCGCCGTGGTGGCCCTGCTCGTCGCCGTGTTCAGCATCTACAACACGTTCTCGATCCTGAGCGCGCAGCGGACGCGGTCCTCGGCCTTGCTGCGGGCCCTCGGCGCGACCCGGCGGCAGGTCGTCGGCGTCGGTCTGGCCGAGGCATCGGCGGTCGGCGTGCTCGGCGCGGCGGCCGGCTGGGCGGCCGGCATCGGCATCGCCACCGGGCTCAAGGCCATCTTCCACGGCTTCGGGTTCCCGTTGCCGACGGGCGGTTTGGAGTTCAAGCTCGGCAGCGGGCTGCTGGCGGTGTTCGCGGGTATCGCCGCGACGCTGGTCGCCGGCGTCGTGCCCGCGATCCGCTCGTCGCGGGTGGCCCCGGTCGCGGCGCTGCGCGATCAGGCGGCCGAGCGGCGCACCGTGTCCGCGCGGCGGAGCGTGGCCGGCGCGGTGCTGACCGGCGGCGGCGTGGCCGCGCTGGTGATCGCCGGGCTCGGCCAGGGTCCGATGGCGGTGGCCGGGATCGGCGCGCTGCTCGCGCTGGTCGGCATGGTCGTGCTCGGACCAGCAGCTGCCCGTCCGGTCGCGACGGTGCTCGGTGCGCCCATCGCTCGGATGCGTGGCGTCACCGGCCTGCTGGCCCGCGAGAACTCGCTGCGCAATCCGCGGCGGACGGCGGCCACCGCCTCCGCGTTGCTGATCGGGGTGGCCGTCGTGGCAATGTTCACCGTGGTCGCTGCGTCGCTGAAGAAGTCGGCGGCACAGGGCATCGACCGGACATTGACCGCCGACGTCATCGTGGATACGCCGGGGTACGGCGCGGCGGTCAGCGCGCAGAGCGGCAAGCTCGATCCGGCAATGCAGCAGCGAGTGTCCACTGTGGACGGGGTTGCCGTCGCCACCCCGCTCAGCGGCGGTGAGGCACTGATCGGTGGCAAGTCGCACAACGTCACGGCGGTCGATCCGGCGCAGGTGGGCCAGGTGGTCAACTTCGGGGTCAGCACCGGATCGATCGCCTCGATGGCCCCGACCTCGCTGGCCGTCTCGAAGGATGCCGCCAAGAGCAACCACTGGCACGTCGGGTCGATCGCCCCGATCACCTATCCGGACGGCTCGACCGGCACGGTTACGGTGGCGGCGATCTACAGCCATGCTGATATCACCGGCGACTACGTCCTGAACCTGACGGGCTGGACGTCGCACACCGACCAAGCCGTCGTATCCAAGATCATGGTGAACCTGCGTCCCGGCGTGGACGTCGCGGCGGCCGAGTCGGCGATCAAGGCGGCGACGGCGCAGTACGGCCAGCCGGGGGTGCAGGACAAGGCCGAGTACCGGTCGAGCGCCACCAAGGGCGTCAACACCATCCTCGGGCTGGTGTACGTGATGCTGGCGCTGGCGATCATCATCGCGCTGATGGGCATCAGCAACACGCTGTCGCTGTCCATCCACGAGCGGACGCGTGAACTGGGTCTGCTGCGCGCGGTGGGCCAGACGCGGGCGCAGACGCGGGCGATGGTGCGGTGGGAGTCGGTGCTGGTCGCGGTGTTCGGCACGATCGGCGGCGTCGGGATCGGCACCCTGCTCGGCTGGTCGATCGTCAAGGCCGCGTCGAGCACCACGCTGTCGGCGTTCGCGGCGCCGCCGCTGCAGCTGGTGGTGTTCGTGGTAGTCGGCGCCGTGGCCGGAACGCTGGCCGGCATCCGTCCGGCCCGACGAGCGGCCCGGCTGAACGTCCTGCAGGCCATCAGCGCCGAGTAGGGGTACCGATCATGTAACCCAGCTGTCAGGCTCGCGCCCATGACGAACTGGACGCCCAGCCGGCGGCAGGTACTCGGTATGGGGGTGGCGACCGGAGCTCTGGTCGCCACCTCCTCGCTCGTCGCGCCCGCGGAGGCGGTCCCGGCGGCGCCGCGACCGCGACATCGGCGAGGCGGGCCGACCACCCTGGACCGCACTCTCTTGCGCGGGCAGCCCGGCCCCGGCGGTTACCGGCCGATCGTGATCGGGGCGGGCGAACCGCACCTGCAGCGCGACGACCTGGTCGGACCCGGACGGCGGTCCGGGCACCGCCGGGCGATCCTCGCGCTGGGCCAGCTCACCGACATGCACATCCTCGACGCGCAGTCGCCGGCTCGCGTCGAGTTCCTGGACCGCTTCAACGACCCGGACAGCCCGTTCGCGGGCGTCCTGCCGTTCGACTCGTCGTACCGGACGCAGGACATGCTGACCGCGCACGTCGGCGAAGCGATGGTGCAGGCGCTGAATGCCGTGCGCTACGGCCCCGCAACCGGCCTGCCTCTGGCGTTCACCATCGCCACCGGCGACAACGTCGACAACACGCAGTACAACGAGTTGCGCTGGCAGATCGACATCCTCGACGGCGAGCGGGTCCGGCCGGACTCCGGCGACCTGACGAAGTACGAGGGCGTGGCCGACCTGGTCGACTACGACGTGCGGTACTGGCACCCGGACGGCACCCCGCCCGGCGGCGCCGACGATCTGCCGCGGGCCCGGTTCGGCTTCCCGACGCTGCCCGGCCTGCTCGACGCCGCCCGCCGGCCGTTCCACGCCACCGGGCTGCGCACGCCGTGGCTGACGACGTTCGGCAACCACGACGGGCTGGTGCAGGGCAACCTGCCGTCCACCCCGATCGTCGCCGGCCTTGCCACCGGCAACATCAAGATCAGCAACCTGCCGCCGGGGGTCGACATCGTCACGCTCGCGCTCGGCCTGCTCAGCGGCGATCCGGCCGCGTTGCAGACGTTGTTCGCCGGCCCGGCTCGCATTGTCACCGCTGATCAGGCCCGGCGGCCGCTCAGCCGAACCGAGACGATCGCCGAGCACTTCCACACGAGTGCGCACCCGCGCGGGCACGGCTACTCGACCTGGAACGTCCGCACCGGCAACGCGTACTACGCCTTCGACCAGGGCATCGTGCGCGGCCTGGTGCTCGACACGGTGAATCCGTTCGGCGGTGCCGACGGGTCGATCGACGAAACACAGCTGGGCTGGCTAACCAGCGAGCTGACCAAGGGCAGCCGGCACTACCTGGGCGCCGACGGCAACGTCGTGCGCGGCGGGCACCGCGATCGGCTGTTCGTGCTCTTCAGCCATCACACCATCGGCACGATGACGAACGGCGCCGGGACCGGCCGGGTGCTCGGCCCCGCGCTGCGCGACCTGCTGCTGCGCTTCCCCAACGTCATCCTCTGGGTGAACGGCCACACGCATCGCAACACGGTGATCCCGTACCGGCGCTCGGGCGCCGTCCCGGGCGGGTTCTGGGAGATCAACACCGCGGCGCACATCGATTGGCCGCAGCAGGCCCGCGTCATCGAGATCGTCGACAACCGCAACGGGACGCTGTCCGTGTTCGGCACCCTGATCGATCATGACGCGCCACGCCACTACGGCTCGACCCCGCGCGACCCGCTGGCCCTGGCGGCGCTCTCGCGCGAACTCGGCGCCAACGACTGGCAGAACGCCGCGCCGACGCCGACCGAGGACGGCCGCCGGGGGGCCGTCGAGGACCGCAACGTCGAATTGCTGCTGCCTGCCCCATTCGTCCAGGCGCATTAAGGGTCGGACGTCCCGGTCTATTGACTTGGACGTACGTCCAGGTAATGCTGTCCGGCAACCTCGGCGGCCGGCGCCCCCGTCCGGCCGCCTGACCCGGGCGGAGGCACCATGGCGCTCTCACCCAGAACCCGGAAAGTCCTCGCGCTGACCCTGACCGGGCTCAGCGCTGCGGCCTTCGTCGGGGCGGCGCTGATCAAGTGGGAGGTCGCGCCGCGGCTGATCAAGATCCCGCAGACCGGGTCGACCACAACGGTCTCCGAGGGCGCGGGCCAGGCGCTGGACGTCAAGAGCGGTCAGCTCGTGCCGATCCGGGCCCGGGCCACGCTCACGGTCACCGCGTTGCCCAAGGAGTCGACGTCGAACGTCACCGTCGCCGCGGCGATCACGTGCATCTACGTCCTGACGCCGGACGCGAAGCCCAGTGCGCAGGGCTGTGTACCGGCTGACGATCCGAACTTCGTCGCCGCGACGTCCGAGCAGATCGCGATGGACCGCAAGACCGGCGAGTCGGTGCACGACGACGGGCGCTACGGCACGAACGTCAACAAGGACAAGGCGATCCCGCACGTCGGGCTGACCTACACGTTCCCGATCGGGACGAAGAAGCACGACTACACGCTGTTCGACCCCACCGCCGGGCAGGCGTACCCGATCCGGTATCTGGGCACGGACAAGATCCGGGGTCTGCACGTGTACCGGTTCGAGCAGCAGCTCAGCGCCAAGATCAAGATCCAGAACACACTGCCCGGCAGCTACACGAACACGCACACGGTCTGGGTGGAACCGGTGACCGGCTCGATCGTGCGCGACCGGCAGGTCGTCGCCGAGACGCTCGACGGCGGGCAGCTCGCGCTGGGCGGCACGCTCGACTTCACGCCGGCGACGGTGGCCAAGGCCGTGCACGACGCGAAGTCGATGAAGGACGAGATCGGCCTGTTGCGGTTCTGGCTGCCGCTCGGCCTGTTGCTGCTCGGCGTCGTGCTGGTGCCGGTGATCGTCCTGCTAGTACGGGTCCGGCCGGCGACGATGCCTGAACAGCCGGCTCAGTCCGGCGACCAGGTACAGCTGCCGGTGCCCTGACTCCGGCCGCGCGCTGCCCGCCGCACACCGCGCGCCGCGCCGCACGAAAGCACCATGATCAAGAGTGGAAAGTGGCTGCTGTAGCGACCACTTCTCCCTCTTGATCATGAACGGGTGGCCACTCGGTGCCGCGCTGCGCGGCCGATCAGTACGGGTCCGGACGGCGGTGGCCGACCAGCCGGGCGATGCGCAGCACCACCTTGATCGCGATGTTGCGCAGCCACCAGGGCAGTTCGCGCAGCATCCGGGCCCGATCGCGGCCGGACGGGGGGCCGACCTCGAACCGGGCCAGCGAGCCGACCCGGCCCAGGTAACGCAGTCGGCGCCCCGGCAGGACGTGCCGTAGCAGGGCCAGCGTCACGCCGATCGAGGAGTACGCGTCATGCACGAGCACGGCGCCGCCGGCCCGGACGTGGTCGGCCCAGCGCAGGTCGTCGCGCACCGTCCAGTAGTCGTGCTTGCCGTCGATGTACAGCAGCCCGATCGGCTCGTGCCAGCGCGGACGTACAGCCGTGCTGGGCTCGGCGATCAGCTCGACGTCAGCGCCGTCCACGTTGGCCAGGAACTTCTCCCGGGTGGCCGCGCCGCCGAACATCGGCCCGTCGACGAACGGGTCGATGGCCACGACATGCGCGCGCGCCGCGAGCACGATCGTCGAGCGACCCTGGTGGCTGCCGATCTCGACCACGGTCCCGTCAGCAGCGCCCGCGGCCTGCCACAGGGCAAGCGCCTGGGCCCGGGTCAGCCAGCCCGGGATCGTCGCGGCGCGTTCCCATATCGCGACGAATCCGGCGTCCGGCCCAGCATCGATGGTCATGATTCGCCGAGCGTATCGGCGCGATGACTACTCGCTGACGGCAACGTACGGCAGGATGCTCGCATGCTCCGGACCAGCCGACGCCGTCTCGTCCTCGTCAGCCTCGCGTGTATCGCCGCGACCGTCGTCGCAGCGTGCTCGGCGCACACGTCGACGCCGCTCACCAAACGGCAGCGCAGCGTGCAGGCCAGCGATACGAACGTCAAGTTCAAGGACTGCGCGCAGCAGTGCACCGGCACCATCGACGGCGCGGCCTACACGATCAAGCTGCCCAAGCAATGGAACGGCACCCTGCTGATCTGGTCGCACGGCTATCGGCAGGCCACTCCATGGCCACCGGACTTCGCGCCCGTGGTCACCACCCCGGAGGCCTCGGCGGGTGACACCGACGGGTCGGGCTCGGATCCGGTGAGCCAGCAGCTGCTCGGTCAGGGCTACGCGCTGGCCGGTTCGGCGTACAAGTCCAACGGCTGGGCGGTGGCGGATGGCGTGAAGGCCGACGAGGACCTGCACACCAAGTTCGTCCAGGCGGTGGGTACCCCGAAGCGAACCTACGTCTGGGGTGGCTCGCTCGGTGGGCTGATCACCGAGGTCGTGTCCGAGCAGAATCCGAGCTGGGTCGACGGTGCGGCGCCGATCTGCGGCGTGCTCGGCGGCCCCAACCTGAACCTCGATCTCGCGCTCGACGTCGCGTACGCGATCAAGGCGCTGATCGACCCCCAGTTGAAGCTCACCGGCTACACCAGCGCCGCCGATGCCACGAAGAACTGGGAGCACGCGGCTGCTGCCATGCAGAAGGCCGCGGCGGACATCTCCGGCGGCGGCACGGCGAAGGCGCTGCTGGTCGCCGCGCTGGCCGATGCCCCGGACAAGACCAAGACCTACGACGGGCACGACCTGGTGTCGCAGGTGAAGGCGCGGGTCGAGTCGGCGCTCACCGCGTTGGCCTACGGGACGAACGGCCGGTACGAGATCGAGCAACGCGTCGGCGGAAACCCCTCGGACAACACCAAGGCGGACTACGCCAGCCGCATCAGCCCGGACGAGGCCAGTCTGATCACCCAGGCCGGAGGCAGCGTCGGGTCGCTCGTCGCCAAGCTCGACTCGGTGCCGCGGGTCAGCGCCGATCCCGCCGCCCGCGATGCGTTCGCCAAGCTCGGCAACACCACGGGCGACCTCACCGTGCCGACGTTGACGATGCACACCGAGGACGACCCGCTCGTGCTCGTGCAGAACGAACGTGTCTTCGCCGGGCGGGTGCAGGCCCACAACGACAACGGCAAGCTCGTCCAGCTCTACATCGCCCCGCCGGCGACCTACACCGAGTCCACCGGTGCCGCCTACGGCGCCGGCCACTGCAACTTCTCCGACAAGCAGCTGCTCGGCGTGGTGTCCGTGCTCGACAACTGGGTGCGCAAAGGCGTCTATCCGATCCCGGCCGGGGTGGCCGGGCAGCTGGGCGAAGGCGTCGATCCGGCTTACGTTCCGGCGCCCTGGCCCGACGCCTCGGCCAGCTGACCGCGCTGCAACAGACCGGTACCCACCGCTACCGACGCGAGGGCCGCTGCGGCGGTGACCGCGGTGACGGTGCCGACAACGGGGGCGATCCCGCCGTGCGACCCGACGGTCAGCACGAGCACGGTGTCGGCCACGATCGTGGTCCACAAGATGATCGTCTGCCGGGTACGACGCAACGCCAGCCCGGCGACCATGCCCAGCTGCAGTACGGCCAGGCTGGCGCCGAGAGTGGCGAACATCCAGCAGGACGGTACGAGCTGCGGGTAGCGACCACCGCCGACGACCTTCGCGACCAGCGACGGTAGGGCGGCCGTGCCGGCGATGACCACCCCGCCGGCGCCGGCCACGACGAGCACGGCCCGGCGCAGGGTGCGCACGTGCCGCTCGGCGTCGGTGAGGTGCGCGAACACAAGCGTGGCGACCGACTGGGGCAGCCAGATCGCCGCCCGGGTCACGACCGACCCGGTCGCGTACACCGCCGACAGGTGGCTGGACAGCACGTGCCGGGCGAGCAGCAGGTCCAGGGTGGACAGGAACCAGAACGTCCCGTGCGCGTGCAGGGCGTGGCCGATCTCGCGCAGGGCCGGGCCGGCCGGTCCGGGCTTGAGCGGATGGCCGGTTCGGATGCCGACGACGGCGGCGCAGGCAGTGACCCCGAGCAGCGTGCCGAGCAGCGTTGCCGTCGAGCCGTGGCCGATCGCCAGGCCGATCAGGCCGCAACCGGACCGCCCGACCGCGGCCACGGTCAGCACGGTGCCCAGCTCGGCGAACCGGCGCTGTCCCTGCAGGACGCCCTGGTACAGGCCCAACGCGGTCACGCCCGGCAGCGCCGCCGCGACCAGTAGCAGGTCGCCGCCGTGCGACAGGTGCAAGAAGGCGTTCAGCGCCGGGGTGATCGCCGCCAGCAGCCCGGCCGCGATCACGGCGACGATTGCAGTGGCTCGGGCGGTGCCGGGGGTGTCGCCGATGGCCACCCGCCGGGCGATCACGGTCTGCACCGCGAACGACGGGACCGTACCGACGAGCAGCACGTTGAGCAGCACCACGAGCTGGCCATAGCTCGACGACGACAGCGCGTGGACGGCGACCAGCAACACCAGGTAGCTGAGCAGGTTGGCGCCGAGTCCGGCGGCCGTGACGACGGCGGCCGAGCGGGCTGGCCCGGCCGGGCCACGCGCTGGCGCGGTGGGGGTCCCCGTCGAACCGCTCACACATCCTCCGGGTCCGGCACCGACTACAGTCGCGGCGCCAGACTAGCCGCTTGCCTGCTGCATCGGAGCCCACCACGAAGACGCGACTCGTCGAGTCCGCCCCGCGCGTGCTGCCGGCCGTCTGGTCCGCCGTGCTGGCCGGCCTGCTGCTGTGGCCGCAGCGACGGGGCGGGTACGGGTTGGGCCACGACATGGTGTTCACGCCCCGTCAGCCGCTGTCCTGGGCGTCGGTCGGGCTCGGCTCGTCCTCGCCGCGGGCGGTGCCGGTCGATGCCATCGTCGGGCTGCTGAGCAAGATCGCCGACGGCGCG
>DASXYE010000297.1:0-3583 GCA_036502695.1 Jatrophihabitantaceae bacterium | reverse complement strand
GGCCGGCACGCCTACTTCTACAACATCTGGGCCGGACGGTCGTTCGGTCGTCGCCGATTCCAGGCGCGGCTGCGGGACGACCTCAGCCAGGTGCTGCAGGCCATGGCTCAGGGCGACATCAGCGCGCAGATCGCGACTCGGCTACCGCTCGGGCAGGCCGCCGAGGCGCTGCGGCTGGCCGAGTCCGGCACGATCGCCGGCAAGATCGTTCTCGTCCCCTGATACTTCGCGCGATGATCTTGGACTTGTGGTCGAACAGCGACCACAAGTCCGAGATCATCTGCCGTTACGGCGTAACGGTGAACGTCCTCGACTGGGCGAGCAGCAGGCTGCTGATGCTCAGCTTGTGCTTGCCGGCCGCGAAGCCCTTGTCGGCCGCCCGGAACGAGTAGCTGATGTTGCCGGATGTGTCGGCGGTGACCGTCGCCAGCTGCGTGCCGTCCACCGAGATCACGACCGGGTGGTCGGGCAGGAAGCCGGTCGAGGTGACGTCCACGGTGGACGTCGGCGCAACGCGGGTCGACGGGGTCAGCGCCAGGGTGCCCTGTAGCTGGCCGAGCTGGCGGGCGGCGTCGCGGGCCAAACCGTCGTGGCCGGCCGCGTGGGCCAGCGCCGGGACGAACAGCGGCGCGTTGACGGTGCCCCAGCCGGAGGCCACGTCGTAGCCCGGTCCGGCGGTGTAGCCGGGGATGTCGCCGATGTCGTTGTTGCCGGTCGTCACGTCCACCAGGCCGTTGCGGTCGGGGTGCTTGCCCAGGTTCTCGTACAGCGCGGCGTTGATGCAGCCGAGGTCGCCGCGGTGGACCTGGGTGGCCATGGCCAGGATGCCGGCGAACATCGGCGCCGACTGCGACGTGCCGTCGCGGCTGTCCATGGTGATGTCGGGCATCGAGCGCATCGAGCTGCCGCTGACGTCCTTGATGCCGTCCTGGTATGAAGGCCGGCTGTAGATCTCGGACAGGCCGGCGCCCTCGATCGGGTCGAGCGGGAAGGTGTCCTGGCCGTTCGGCCCGGTGTAGGTGTGCTGCGGACTGTCACCGCCGACCGCGGTGATGTAGGGAGAGTCGCCCCAGGTGGCCGACGCCGGTCCGGACGACAGCGCGCCGCACTGGTGGGTGGCGGTGGTCAGGTTCTGCGCGGCGCCGCAGTCGCCGGTGGCGTTGACGATCGGCACGCCGTTGGCGGCGGCGGTCAGCTCACCGGCGTCCTGCGCGGTGATCTCGGCCCGGCCGCGGCTGTAGTCGGTCTCGCTGCTGCCGTCGCTGACCGACATCACGTTGGCCAGATGGTTCGTGCTGATGTACTCGAACGCCTTGACGATCTCGGGCATCGCGACCTCGCTGGACGGGTCGCCCACCACCTCGCTGTCCGACGGTGTGGCCGAGATGACGATCTTCGCGTACGGGGCCATCAGGTGCACGGCCTCGACGTCCAGACGCAACTCGCCCTGCCAGGCGCTGCACGAGCCGTACGAGCCGAGCTTGACCATCCCGGGCGGGCACGCCGCCGGCAGCGGGCCGGTCGGGTAGATCGTCGACACCGTGGTGTGCGGCAGGCCGACCTGGTCGTCGAGCGTGTTCAGGTCTTGCTGCATCTGCGGGTATTCCCAGCCCTCGATCACCGCGACGCTGGCGCCCGAGCCGTCGACGCCCTGGTGCCACAGCTTGTCGACGTTGTAGGAGAAGACGTCGCGCAGGTCCAGGGCGCCCCACCGCGTCTTGCCGGCCGCGATGTTGGCCTTCATCGTGGCCACCGCCGCGTCGAGCACCTTGATGCGGTCGCCGGCCGGCGGACCGTCGTCCTTCCAGTGCCCGCCGATGCTCGGCGCCGACGACGCGCCCGCGCCGCTGACCACTGCGACGCCGGCCAACGTCAGCCCGGCCGCCGCGGCCACCGCCGCGATACGGATTGACTTGCGCATTCCCCGCCTCCACTCGGATTCCCCCGTTGGTGGTCCTAGTCGCGGTGGAGGCTAGGCGTCAATTAAGCGTTGATTCTCCTAGCCGACTCACAGCAATCCCGTCCGTCCACAGTGGACGATCAGGCTTGCCACCCGGTGCCCGCGCCGCCCCATTCATGCGGGGCCACGTCGCGCGTCGTCTGCATGAACTGCCAGTGGTGGCCGGCCAGATCGGCCACCGTGCATTCCCGCACGCCGTACTCGAAGTCGGTCGGCTCCTGCAGCACCTGCGCCCCGTTTGTTCGAGCCCGCTCGAACACCGCATCGACATCGTCTACGTGGACCTTGATCACGTGCGTCACGGTGCCGGCCCGCGGTGGCTGCTGCGCGCCGCTCGTGTCGGCGAGAATCACCGCGCCGTCCGCGCCGATCTGTAGCTGTGACCGGTGCGTCTCGCCGACCCGGACCCGCTCGACGAACCCGAACGCGTCGCGGAGCCAGGCCACGGCGGCGCGGACGTCCGGGTAGACCAGCACCGGAATGACCGTTGCCGGCGGGACCGATCGGTTATGCACCACGCCGACAACCTACGTCCTGCCGGCCGGCTTCGGCGCCCGATCAGCAGGCGACGATGAGGTTGAACGCCGCGTCCACGTGTTGCCCCGAGGGGTCGACGACGATGACGCCGACCTGTGACTGGCTGGTGAAGTACACGCTGGCGCTGGGCGGCTGGATCCCGCCGCGTACCACCGCGGTCGCGACCGGCACGCACCCGTCGACCGGCTGCGTGAACCCCACCTCGTAGCTGCCGGTGGTGTCGGTGAATTTGCCGGTGAGCGACGGTGAACGGTTGACGTTCGGCGAGGCGGCGTCGATCGTTCCGTCGACGTTGAGGCGGGCGAACATCCGGATGGCCGGATCGCCCTGGGGTCCGGCCGGCCCCTGCGGTCCCGCGGGTCCGGGCGACCCCGGTGCGCCGGCGGGCCCGGCTGCGCCTTGCGGTCCGGCTGGACCCTGCGGTCCGGGCTGGCCCTGCTGGTTCCAGTTCAGCGGCGTCTCGTTGGCGGTGCACTTGCCGCCGGCCGGCAGCACGCGCAGCTGGCCCTGCCCGATCCCGAGCAGGCCCTTGCTGACACAGCCATGGATGACGCCGCCCCCGTCCTCGGCGGCCGCCGCATAACCGATGCCGCCGGCGACCAACGCCAGCCCGGCGGCCGATGCAACAAGCAATGATCTGTTCATACCGTCAATGCTGAGGGCCGCCCAGCGGCGGTTTACGGATCTTGACGAATCTGGCCGAGCTTCGTCCTTGTCCAGCCGTCACGTAACTGATCGGTCCGCGTCATCTGGCGTTCGTTCCGGCTTGTCCGGTCGCGCATAGCGTCCGGTCGACCTGTTGCCGACCCGAGAGGTGCAGCTATGTGCGTTCCCCCCGACGCGGATGGATCATCGGCGAAGACGGGACCGGACCGCCGGACCTTCCTGCGCACCGCGGGTCTTGCCGGTGCGGGCGCGGCGGCTCTCGGCTCGCTCCCGCTGCCGGCGTTCGCCGCCGACACCCAGCAGCGCCGAAATGTCGGCCGATGGAACCCGGATCCGGACAGCCCGCAGTTCACCCTGGCCGTCATGCCCGACACCCAGTTCCTGTACTGGGGCAGCCAGAACAGCATCAACTCGGTGCCG
>DASXYE010000296.1:0-8891 GCA_036502695.1 Jatrophihabitantaceae bacterium | reverse complement strand
TGACCCACTCGGCCCCGGCGCTGGACATCGGCCTGGACATCTCCGTCATCGAGGAGCGCTGATGCTGCTCACCATCGACATCGGCAACACCAACACCGTCCTGGGCGTGTTCGAGGACGACGAGCTGGTGCGGTCGTGGCGCATCAAGTCGGATGCCCGCAACACCGCCGACGAGCTGGCGCTGGCGTTCCGGGGGCTGCTCGACGGGTTCAAGATCACCGGCATCTCGGCCTGCTCGACGGTGCCCGCCGTGCTGCGCGAGCTGCGCGTCATGCTGGCCGACTACTACGCCGACGTCCCGACCATGATCGTCGAGCCTGGCGTGCGTACCGGCGTCAGCGTGCTCACCGACTTTCCGCGCGAGGTCGGCTCGGACCGCATCTGCAACACGGCAGCCGCCCACCACCTGGTCGACGGTCCGGCCATCGTCGTCGACTTCGGCACGTCGACGAACTTCGACGTGATCAGCGCCCGGGGCGAGTTCCTCGGCGGGGCGCTGGCGCCGGGCATCGAGATCTCCCTGGACGCGCTGGCCGCCCGGGCCGCCCAGCTGCGCAAGGTCGAACTGGTCGAGCCCCGCTCGCCGATCGGCAAGAACACGGTCGAGTCGCTGCAGTCGGGCATCTTGTACGGGTTCGCCGCGCAGGTCGACGGGCTGGTGCGCCGGCTGCGGGCCGAGTTGGCGCCCGACGCCGCCGACGACGTGGCCGTCATCGCCACCGGCGGGCTGGCCGCGCTCGTCATCGAGCACTGCGAGACGGTCACCCGGCACGAACCCGACCTGACCCTGCTCGGCCTGCGCCTCGTCTTCGACCGCAACCACTAGCGGTGACCGTCGAGTTGTCCCACTCTCGCCGCGTTATGGCACGGCGAGAGTGGGACAACTTGGCGGGTTCGTCGGGGCCTTGCGATCTGCGGCGGCTGGGACAAGGCTGACAACGTTGTCGGTTATCACCCCCGGAGGCCGCCATGACCGAACCGTCCCCTGATCAGCTCGCCGGCCACCGGGCGCCGACGAGCCGCCGCGCGTTCCTCGGCGCGGCCGCGGCCGGCGCCGTGATCGCGACGACCACCGGCGCCGCCCGGGCGTCCGCCACCCCCGCCGCGACGCCCACCCCGGAGGCGCCCGCGCATCGCCCGCCGCGGCGCCGGGTCCGCATGGGCGTCAACTACGTGCCGAGCAAGAACTGGTGGTTCTCCTGGTCGGACTGGGACCGCCGCTCGATCGCCGCGGACCTGGACGACATCGCCTCGATCGGGTTCGATCACATCCGCATCATGCTGCTCTGGTCCGAGCTGCAACCGAACGCCAGCTACGTCCGATCAGAGCAGCTGGACCGGCTCGAGGAACTGCTCGACCTCGCCGACCAGCACCACCTCGACGTCGAGGTCACCGTCTTCAACGGGGCGGTCAGCGGCGTGCTGTTCGTGCCGCCGTACCTGATCAGCAACAGCGACGGCACGATCCGCAACGTGCTGACGGATCCGCAGGCGATCGAGCGTGAGCAGTGGGTGCTGGCGCAAGTCGCGAACCGGGCCATGAAGCACCGCAACTTCCTGGGATTCGACCTGTCCAACGAAATCCACTGGTTTGCCATACCCCTAGGTATGGCCGCGACCCAGCAGCAAGGCGACGCCTGGCACGACGCGATGTTCGCCACCTGCGAGCAAGTCGCGCCCGGCAAGGTCCACGTGTCCGGCATCGACCATTGGCCGTGGCTGAACAACTCGTACTGGACGCGCCCCGGCCTGGGCCGCGCCGGGACGGCAAGCGCCAACCACACCTGGGCCGGTTGGACGCAGATCATCCAGAACTACGGCGCGCTGTCGACGGCGTCCACGCACTACTCCGAGTACTTCATCGAGCTGATCAAGGCATTCCACGTCGACCTGGACCGCGACGTCTGGATCGAGGAGACCGGCGTGTCCAAGGTCTGGATGGCCGAAGCCGACATCCCGACCTGGACCGAGCAGTCGATCCGAACCATGGCCAGCTGCGAGAACCTCTTCGGCATCACCTGGTGGGACTCGCACGACCTGAACCCCAAGCTGTCCGGCTACGTCAACCTCGAGTACGACCTGGGCGTGTTCACCAATGACCGCAAGCTCAAGCCGATCGGCAAGACGATCAAGCGCCTGATCAGCGAGTTCGACGCGCACCCGCCAGCGCCCATACGCCGCAGTACGGCTCTCGTGCTGCCCGACGACATGATCCCGTCGATCCCGTTCTTCGAGCCGTGGGTGAAGCTGGTCGACGAGGGCACCCGTCCGGCCGTCGTGCTGCAGAGCCGGACCAGCGACGCCGCCTACCTGAAAGCCCGCGGCATCGAGCATCTCGTCACGCTGTAGGCAGCACCCAGGTGTCGTCCTTGATGATCTCGACGCTCCGGCCGTCGGCCGTCAGGCCCTCGACGCTGACGCCCGGGCCGCCGATGACGACGTCGGTGTGCACGCTCGACCGGTTGATGCCGCGCTCGTACAACTCGTCCGGCGCCATCGACGTGCCGCCGTCGATCGTCATCGGGAAGCCCTGGCCCCACGCGACGTGGCAGCCGGCGTTCTCGTCGTAGAGCGTGTCGTGGAAGATCACGCCGGCGGCGCGCACGCGGGAACCGCCGTCGACCAGCGACACCTCGCCCAGGCTGCGCGCGCCCTCGTCCGCGCCGAGCTCAGCCCGGATGGCGTCCTCGCCACGCTCGGCATGCACGTCGACGATGCGGCCACCGGCGAACTCGACGCGCAGTCCCTCGACCAGGGCACCGGCCCGGGGCATCACCAGCGGGCGGGTCAACGTCATCGTGCCGTCGGCCCGGCGGCGATCGGGCGAGGTGAACACCTCTTCGGTCGGCAGGTTCGGCATGAACTCGACGCCAGCATCGGTGCGCTCGGAACCGCCGCGCCAACGCCCGCCGGCCAGCAACCCGACGGTGAGGTCGGTGCCGTCGCCGACGTAGTGCACCGCGTCCAGATCCAGCGCGTCGAGGGCCGCCGCCCGGGCCTGCAGTGTCGCGCAGCGCTCGCGCCACGCGGCCACCACGTCAGGAGTGTCGAAGCGCATCGCGACGCCGACGGCCTCCCACAGCCGCTCGACGTCCGGCTCGCCGAACACCTGCTCGGCCCACCCGGTGTTCGGCGCGGCGCAGATCGTCCAGGCCACCTTGCCGCCCAGCACGATCCGCCGCGACTCGTTGGCCAGCTCGCGCGGCACGGCCGCCACCCGGGCCGGGTCGATGCCGTCGAACAGGTGCGGATCGGGGTTGCCCGTCAACCGGATCAGGGCCATGCCGTCGCGCTCGCCCTCGCGCAGCCGGGCCAGTTCCCAATCCAGGGCGGTGGTCAGTGACTCGGCCGGCGCGTGCTGCAGCATCGACCGGTGCACGTAGCGGTCGGAGTAGTCGACGTCGACCCGGCTGGCCCCGCTCAGGTAAGCCTGCTCGGCGACCGCGCGCACGATCGCGACGTGCGCGACGTCGCCGGCGATCTGCACGCGCTGGCCGGGTTGGACGTTCGCGCCGACCTCGACCACGAGCTTGGCGTACCGGGTGAGGCGCTCCTCGGGTGTCATGACGGGGCAGCCTACTTACGCCGGCTGCGGACGGTGACGGTGACGTAGGGCAATTCGAAGTTCTCCTGCCCAACAAGATCGGGATGGGTCCGAGCGAGGTGACGCACTTCATCCAGCAAGGCTGTACGTTTGGGCTCGGGCAGATCGATGACGTACGAGCGGGTGGCGATCATGTCGACCAGGCCGTCGGCATCGACCATCCGGGGATTCGGGAACTCGGTGCGCTCGGGCGCGGTGAACAGCGCCGGGTCGAACGTCGCCGACTCGATGCTGCGTGGTGACCGCGGCCAGCCGACGAGCCGGTCGGTGAGCAGCTCGTTCAGGTCGTGCATCCACGGCACGGACGTGTCCCGCCGATTGGTGAACACCCCGATGGTGCCGCCCGGACGCAGCACGCGGGCGATCTCGTGGTCGGCGGCCGGGCGCTCGAACCAGTGCAGCGCGGCGGCGATCAGCACGGCGTCGACGTCGTTGTCGGGCAGGCCGGTGTGTTCGGCCGTCCCGGCGCGGGCGTCCACCGTGGGTAGCCGGGTGACGAGCCGGTCGAGCATCTCCGGAGCCGGCTCGACGGCGACGACGTCGAGGCCACGGTCGACGAGCGCGGCGGTCAGCTTGCCGGTGCCGGCCGCCAGGTCGAGGACCCGCCGGGCGGTGGGCGGCAGCAGCCAGTCGATGGCGGCCGACGCGTACCCGGGACGGGCCCGCTCGTACAGGTCGGCGACGGAACCGAACGTCGCGGCGAGTCGGCGCCGGTCGTCCGCGCTGAGAGCGGTAGTCACGCCCCGCACGATAGAACAGCGGCCTGGCAACAGCTGTTCATTTACCGGCCCTACGCTGGATGCCGTGGACCTTCGCATCTTCACCGAACCCCAGCAGGGCGCGACGTACGACGACCTCCTGCGCGTGGCCAAGGCCAGCGAGGATTTGGGTTTCGACGCGTTCTTCCGTTCCGATCACCTGCAGCGCATCGGCGGTGGCGATCCCGGCCCGGGACCGACCGACACCTGGGTGACGCTGGGCGCCCTCGCCCGCGAGACCAGCCGGATCCGGCTCGGCACGATGGTGACGTCGGCGACGTTCCGGCTGCCCGGACCCCTGGCCGTCGCCGTGGCGCAGGTCGACGCCATGAGCGGCGGCCGCGTCGAGTTGGGTATCGGCGCCGGCTGGTTCGAGACCGAGCACCGTTCCTACGGCGTGCCGTTCCCGGACGTCCGTGAGCGGTTCGACCGGTTGGAGGAGCAGCTGGCGATCCTCGACGGTCTCTGGCGCACCCCGGTCGGCGAGCCGTTCGACTACGACGGCAAGCACTACTCGATCGTGGACTCGCCGGCCCTGCCCAAGCCGGTGCAGCAGCCCCGTCCGCCGATCATCATCGGCGGTAAGGGCAAGCGCCGCACGCCGGCGCTGGCGGCCCAGTACGCGGACGAGTTCAACGTGCCGTTCTCGTCGGTCGAGGACACCGCCGCGGTGTACGACCTGGTGCGCGCCGCGGCGGGTGGCCGCACGTTGCTGTACTCGGCGGCGCAGACCGTGGCTATCGGCGCCGACGACGCCGAGGTGGCTCGCCGGCTCGCCGCGATCGACGAGGCGCCCGAGCCGCGGGGCGGGCGGCTGTCCGGAACACCGGCCCAGGTGGTCGACGAGATCGGGCGGTTCGCGCAGCTGGGGGCGTCCCGGCTGTACCTGCAGGTGATGGACCTGACCGATCTGGACCACCTCGAACTCATCGCGTCACAGGTGGCTCCCCAAGTCGCGTCGTTGTAACGGTTTTGGTCATTGGGACGCCGCTACGCCGTCCGAGTGACCAAAACCAGGCTCTACAACCAGCCGCGCTGGTCGGCCACCCGCACGGCCTCGACCCGGTTGCGCACCCCGGTCTTGGCGATGGCCGCCGACAGGTAGTTGCGCACCGTCCCCTCGGACAGGAACAGCTTGCCGGCGATGTCGGCCACGGTGGCCCCGTCCCGGGCGGCCACCAGCACGTCGCGCTCGCGGCCGGTCAGCGGCGACGCCCCGCCGGCCAGGGTGGCCGCCGCCAGCGCCGGGTCCACCACCCGCTCGCCGCGCATCACTCGGCGCACCGCGTCGGCCAGCTGCTCGGCCGGCGCGTCCTTCACGACGAAGCCCACCGCCGAGGACTCCATCGCGCGGCGCAGGTACCCGGGCCGCCCGAACGAGGTCAGGATGATCACCCGGGTGGACGGCACCTCGTGGGCCAGCGCCGCGGCGGCGGCCAGCCCGTCCATCCCGGGCATCTCGATGTCGAGCAGGGCGACATCCGGCTTGTGCGCCAGCGCTGCGGCCACCACCTCGTCGCCGCGCCCCACCTGGGCCACGACCTCGAAGTCGTCCTCCAGAGCCAGCAGCGCGGCCAGGGCCGATCGCACCATCGCCTGATCGTCGGCGAGCAGCAGCTGGATCAT
Source organism: Jatrophihabitantaceae bacterium (assembly GCA_036502695.1). Lineage (GTDB taxonomy): Bacteria > Actinomycetota > Actinomycetes > Mycobacteriales > Jatrophihabitantaceae > DASXRA01. The sequence goes on along the minus strand of DASXYE010000296.1, from coordinate 2,903 downwards.
GACGTCAGGGCGGGGGTCTCGGCCGGCGCCGGTGCGGGCACCTCGACGCGCAGCCGCCAGCCCGCGTACAGGTCGGCCCCGATCTGCACGGTGCCGCCGGCCGCGTCGACGCGTTCACGCAACCCGGTGAGCCCGTTGCCGGCGCCGGCGGCCAGGCCGCCCCGGCCGTCGTCGACGATCTCGATCCAGCGCTGGTCGACGCGGATGGTGCAGTGCGCGGCCCGCGCGTGGCGCACGACGTTGGTGACGCCTTCGCGGGTCACCCAGCCGAACAGCTCGGACAGCGACGGGTCGACGATGTCCACCGACCCGGGCAACTCGGCAACGATGCCGGCGGCGCGCAGTACTTCGCGAGCTGTGGCCAGCTCACCGGCCAGCGTGACGTCGCGGTGGCCGGCCACCGCCGCGCGGACGTCGGCCAGCGTGCTGCGGGACAGCGTCTCGACCTCGGAGATCTCGGTGGTGGCCCGCGCATCCTCGCCGCGCTCGGCCAACCGCCGGGCCAGGCCGGCCTTGACGGTGATCGTGGTCAGCGAGTGCCCGAGCAGATCGTGCAGGTCGCGGGCGATGCGGGTGCGCTCGTTCTCGGCGGCCAGCCGGGCCACCTCGGCGCGCGCGTCGGCCAGCGCCTGGTTGGTGCGGATGAGGCCGAAGAACCCCCACATGGCCAGCGCCACCATGGGGATGGTGAAGGCCATCGTCACGTCGACGCCGGTGTGCCAGGCCGGTATCGCCGGCGGCAGGCAGGTCGCGATCACGGCCAGCCCGCCGATCGCCAGCCAGGCGAAGCGGCCGAACGACCCGACCGTCAGCACCGCGATGTAGACGCACATGACCAACGCGTCCTCGTGCGCGAACAGCGTCTCGACGCCGCAGCAGACGATCATCGTCGCGTACAGCGTCCAGAACCGGCGCCGGTTGCCGCTCCAGGCGGCCGGCAGCGCGTTCAGATAGCAGACGCAGTACACGGCGACGATCGCGAGCCCGACGACCGAGGCGACGCCCGAGCTGTGCTTGCCGACCCCGCCGACCGTCTGGCCCAGGTAGACCAGCCAGATGCCGGGAAAGACGAAGCGCCGCCAGCCGTCCCACCGGCGGCGCTGCGTCTCGACGCCGTCGGTCGACCGGCCGGCACCCCAGCCGACGCCGCGCCACAGCGGCTGGACGTCGTCGCACGCTTCGTCTTTCATAGCGGTATCGAGCCTAAACGCGCTTCGTGTCCCGCTGGTACGCCTTCATGGCCAAGACGGCGAACACCAGGGTCCAAACGGCCAGGCAGATCCAGGCCTTGCCGCTCCACACCTCGCCACCGAGGCTGACCCGGCCGGCCTGCACCAACCAGTACGACGGCAAGCACTCGGCCAGCACCTTGAAGAAGCCGCCGCCGGTGATCGGGAACCACGTCCCGCCCAGGAAGGCGAACAGCGCGGTGACGCCGCCCAGGGCCGGTCCCATCGAGTCGATGGTCAGCACGTGGCCCATGAAGATGCCGATGGCCGCGAACGGGATGAGCGCCACCAGGATCAGCCCCGTCATCTGCAGCCACTTGTCGGCCGGCAACCGCACACCGAGGATCACCCCGGCGAGGTACAGCATGATCAGGCTGACCACCGCCATCAGGTACCCGGTGAGCACCTTCGTCCGGAAGTAGGTGCGGGCGCTCAGCGGAGTGAGTCGCAGCTGGCGGTTCCAGCCGACCGACCGCTCAGCGGCGATGCGGGCCCCGCCGGCGATCACCGCGGTCATGCCGCCCCAGGCGGCCAGGCTGACCATGTAGTACAGCGGCGCGAAGTACCCGCCGAACCCGTCGGTGTGGCCCAGGTCGTGGACGTTCTTGTTCGGCCCGGCGATCAGGAAGTACATGACCAGCGGGAACACCAGCGAGAAGATGAAGAACCGCCCGTTGCGGAACATCCGCAGCACTTCGAAGCGGGCGTAGGTCAGGGCGGCGGTCATTTCGCTTCTCCGTTGTCTCCGGTGAGCTGAAGGAACGCCTGCTCGAGGCCGGCGCCGCTGATCTCGATGTCGCGCGCCTGCGGGTAGGCCGGCAGCAGTGCGCGGATCGTCTGGTCCGAGTCGGCGCAGTTGAGGATGACGGCCTCGCCCCGCGTCTCGACGTGGGTGACGCCCGGCAGGGCGGTCAGTGCGGCCAGGTCCGCGTTCGGCAAGGTGGCCCGGATGGTGCGCAGGCCGACCGTCGCCTTGATCTCGGTGGCCGGTCCGTCGGCGACGATCTGACCGCGCGCCATCAGGATGATGCGGTCGGCGTAGGCGTCGGCCTCTTCGAGGTAGTGCGTCGCGAACACCACGGTCTTGCCGGACGAGGCGAAGCGCCGCATCGTCGTCCAGAACGCGTGCCGGCTCTCGACGTCCATGGCCACGGTCGGTTCGTCGAGCACGAGCAGGTCCGGGTTGCTGACGAGGGCGATGGCGAACCGCACGCGCTGGGTCTGGCCGCCGGACAGCTTGTGCACCCGGCGTCCGGCGATGTCCTGGATGCCGGTCAGCTCCAACACTTCGTCCACGCTGAACGGCTTCGGGAACAGCGCCCCCATCATGGTGATCAGCTCGCGTACCGACAGGTCCCGGATGAGCGAGCCGGTCTGCAGCATCGCGCCGATGGCCCCTTGCCGGATCGCGTCGGCCGGCGTCATGCCGAACAGCGTCACGGTGCCCGAGTCGGGGGCCAGCAGGCCGAGCAGCATGTCGATCGTCGTCGACTTGCCGGCCCCGTTCGGGCCGAGCAGGGCCACGGTCTCGCCGGGCGCGATCGAGACGTCGACGCCGCGCACGGCTTGCACCGGTCCTTGCGGGGTGCGGAACGTCTTTCTCAGGTCGTGCAGCTGGATGCCCGTGGTAGTCGGGCTCGCGGTATGCGTGGTCACGGCGAGAACTGTGCCCGA
>DASXYE010000295.1:0-2717 GCA_036502695.1 Jatrophihabitantaceae bacterium | reverse complement strand
TGCCCGTCCCGGGTTCGGGTAGCGGGCTGATCGGTTTGCACGAGCGGGTGGATCTGGCCGGCGGCACGCTGACGCACGGCCCGGACGAGCAGGGCGACTTCGTGGTGTCTGCGAGCCTGCCGTGGCAGTGAAGGTGCTGCTCGTCGACGACGACGCGCTGGTCCGGGCCGGGCTGCGGATGATGCTGACCGCGGCCGACGACATCGAGGTGGTCGGCGAGGCCGGCGACGGGGCCGCTGCGGTGACCGCCGTGCAGGCCCACCGTCCCGACGTCGTGCTCATGGACATCCGGATGCCCGAAGTCGACGGCATCACCGCCACGTCCCGCTTGCGGGAGTTGCCCGACCCGCCGCAGGTGATCGTGCTGACCACCTTCCACGTGGACGACTACGTGCTGCGGGCCCTGCGCGGGGGAGCCAGCGGGTTCCTGCTCAAGGACACCCCGCCGGGCGACATCCTCGACGCGGTCCGGCGGGTCGCGGCCGGGGACGCCATGCTGTCGCCGGCGGTGACCCGCACGCTGCTCGCGCACGTCGCCGACCACGACCTGAACGATCGGCGGGCCGATGCCCGGCAGCGCCTCGCGACGTTGACCGAACGCGAGCGCGAGGTGGCCGTCGCGGTCGGCTCCGGTGCCACCAACGCCGAGATCGGCGCGCAGCTGTTCATGAGCGAAGGCACCGTCAAGGCCCACGTGTCGCGGCTGCTCGTCAAGCTCGACGCACCCAACCGCGTTCACATCGCGATCATCGTTCACGACGCCGCCCTGTCGTAAGTCGTGGCGGGTACCCGCGATGTCGGAGTGATCGGCAATGATCGCTGCATGGTGACCCTGCGGGACGTCCGCCCAGCCGACATCGCCCTGTTCTACGAATTCCAGGACGACCCGGTGGCGAACCAGATGGCGGCCGTGTCGACTCGGGATCGCGCCGCGCACGAGGCGCACTGGGACAAGATCCTGCAGGATCCGACCACCGTGAACCGGACGATCGTCGACGGCGACGTGGTGGTGGGCGACATCGCCAGCTTCGTGATCGACGACCGACGAGAGGTCGGCTACCGGGTGGGCCGCGAGTACTGGAATCGCGGCATCGCCTCGCGGGCGGTGCAGCTGTTCGTCGCCGAGGTCGAACTCCGGCGCCCGCTGTTCGCGGACGTCGCCGAGCACAACCTCGGCAGCCTCCGGGTGCTCGACAAGGCCGGGTTCACCGTCATCGGAAAGCAGCCGGTCGAGGACGACCTGGTGCTGATCGTCCTGCAGTTGGCGTGACCGCGGTTCGACGCGCCGCTACTTCGCCGGCCACTCCCGCCGCTCCCGCCGCTCCCGCGAGTTGTCCGCGCTTCGCGACGCCATAGCGCATCCAAGCGCGGACAACGTTGAATGCGGCGGCCTGTGCCGCTACTTCGACTGGGGCAGGGTGACCGGGCGGCGCTTACCCCGCGGGGCCGACGGTGGCGGCACGACCGGGCCGATGTCGCCGTCCGGGGCCTCGTCCAGGTCGACGATCACCGGCGCGTGGTCGCTCGGGCCGGTGCCCTTGCGGGCCTGCCGATCCACCCACGCTGCGCGCACCCGGCCCGGCACGGTGCCCCCGGCCAGCACCAGGTCGATGCGCATGCCGAGGTCCTGGTGGAACATGCCGGCTCGGTAGTCCCAGTACGTGAACACCCGCTGGGTAGGCCACCGGTCGCGCACCACGTCGTGCAGGTCGCGCGCGGCTTGCAGGTCGGCCAGGGCGGCCCGTTCCGGCGGGGTCACGTGCGTCTCGTTGGCGTAGGCCGCCGGGTCGAACACATCGGCGTCGGCGGGTGCGATGTTCATGTCGCCGCAGAGCATCACGTCGGCCGGCCCGGATGCGACGACGTCGCGCAGCGCGGCCAGCCAGGCCAGCTTGTAGTGGTAGTGCTCCGAGTCGGGCACCCGCCCGTTCGGCACGTACAGCGAGTAGACGCGGATGCCGTTGCAGATGGCCGACACCGCGCGGGCCTCGGGGTTCGGGAAGCCGGGCGCCCCGGGCACGCCCAGTTCGACGTCGGCCAGCCCGACCTTCGACAGGATCGCGACGCCGTTCCACTGCGCCTCGCCGTAGTAGCCGATCTCGTACCCGCGCTGGGCCGCCTCGTCGCCGAGCAATTCGGTGAAGGCCGCGTCGGCCAGCTTCGTCTCCTGCAGGCAGACCACGTCGGGTTGCCGCTCGTCCAGCCACGGCAAGAACCGCGGCATCCGCTGCTTGACCGAGTTCACGTTCCAGGTGGCGACGCGCACCCGGCTAACGTAGTCGACTGATGGCAACGCTGACGATTCTCGACGACTACCAGAACGTGGCCCTGACCAGCGCCGACTGGACCACCGTGCAGCAGCAGTACACGGTCGAGGTGGTCACGTCGCACCTCGCCGACGAGGCCGCGCTCGTCTCGCGGATGGCGGCCAGCGAGGTCGTCGTGGCGATGCGTGAGCGGACGCCGTTCCCGGCCCGGGTGCTGCAGCAACTGCCGCGGTTGCGACTGCTCGTCACGACCGGCGCGTCCAACGCCTCGATCGACGTGGCCGCGGCCGGCTCGCTGGGGATCGCGGTCTGCGGCACCTCCAGCTCGGGCAACGCCGTGCCCGAGCTGACGATCGGGATGATCATCGCGCTCACCCGCAACTTCGCGGCCGAGGATGCCGCGGTCCGGGCCGGCGGGTGGCAGCACACGATCGGTCCGGGCCTGGCCGG
>DASXYE010000294.1:0-6099 GCA_036502695.1 Jatrophihabitantaceae bacterium | reverse complement strand
CGTTGCAACCCTTGCGTTGTTGCAGGTCTTTCGTCAGCGTCAGGTCGGACAGTCTTTGCCTATGAGGCTTTGTAGGTTTCCTACAACATGGTCGTCGTACTGATCAGTACGACGTTGCTACTAGCCGGTACCGCTTGATTCGAGTCGGCCGAGCGCGACGGCGACGTGGATGACGTAGCGGTCGCGACCGTCCGTCAGGTCATGACCACAGGTCTCGACGATGCGGCGCAGCCGATACCGCACCGTGTTGGCGTGAACGAACAAACCGCGTGCCGTTGCCTCCAGCGACGCGCCGCAGGCGAAGTAGCTGCTCAGGGTCGTCACGAGGACGTCGCCGGCATCGATCAGCGGTTCGTAGACCCGGCTCAACAGCCCGTCCCGGGCGGCGGTGTCACCGGCCAGGGCCCGCTCGGGCAGCAGCGCGTCGGCGCTCACCGGCCGCGGCGCCGACGGCCACCCGGCCGCCGCGCGTAGCCCGGACAGCGCCGCGCGGGTCACCAGGCTCGCCGCGCCGACGTCGCTGGCCCGCGGCCCGACCACCACCGGGCCGTCGCCGAACGCGGACAGGATGCCGTTGGCGGCGATGATCGGGTCGTCGATGTTGCCGAGGACCACGACGAGGCGCCCGCCGTGCGTGCCGGCCAGCACGTCGAAGCCGAGGCGCCGGGCCGCGACGTGCACGGCGGCGAGCATCTCGTCCGGCTCGTCGGCCGGGGCGGCGCCGACCATGGCGGTCACCGGTCCGGACGATCGCCAGCCCAGCGCGGCCAGCTGGCTCTGCGGCTCGTCGGCGATGGACACCCCGCGCACCAGCCCGTCGATCACCAGTGCCTCGAGCCGGGCATCCCACGCGCCGCGGCTCTCGGCGGCGCTGGCATAGACCCGGGCGCTCGCGAAGGCCAGCTCGCGGGTGAAGCGCAGCAGCTCCTCGCGGACGGCGGCCTCGGCCTCGGGCGTGACCGCCAGCTTGGGCAGCTGCGCCTCGGTCACCTCGATGGCGGTGCGCACCAGCTCGACCGTCTGCTGCAACGTGACGACTCGGGCCATCGCCTGCGGAGCGGCGGCGAACACCTCGCCGGTCAGTCGCAGCACGTCGTCGGGGGAGCGCATCCACTCGACGAACGAGGCGATGCCGGCCTGGGCCACCAGGGTGACCCACGAGCGCTGGTCGGCCGGCAGGGTGCGAAACCACGGCAGCTCGTCGTCCATCCGCGCCACGGCCTGGGTCGCGAGCCGGCCAGCTGCCTGCTCGATGCGGCGCACCGTCTGCTCGTCATGCCCCGGTTTCACAACGTGCAGCTTGCCACGCCGCCCGTCTTCGCCAAGTTGTCCGCGCTTCGCGACGTCCTGGCGCCGCGACGCGCGGACGACTCGCTAGCGTGGCGGCGTGACGCCTCGCGACCCGGTTGCTGATCTGCGGCGGATCGCGTTCCTGCTCGAACGGGCGCTCGAGCCGACGTACCGGATCAAGGCGTTCCGGACGGCGGCAGCGACCGCCGAGACGACGCCGTCCGACGAACTGCTCGAGCGGGCGCTGGCCGAGACGCTGCGCGAGCTGCCCGGCATCGGCGACACCACCGCGCGGTGCATCACCGAGTCGCTGGCCGGCGTCGAACCGGCGTACCTGCACAAGCTCGAGGCGAGCGCTGGGCCACTCGTCGACGGCGGCACGGCACTGCGGGCGGCGCTGCGCGGTGACTGCCACACCCATTCGGACTGGTCCGACGGCGGCTCGCCGATCCGCGAGATGGCCGAGACGGCCCGCGACCTGGGCCACGAGTACGTCGTGCTGACCGACCACTCGCCCCGGCTGACCGTCGCCCATGGTCTGACCGCCGAGCGCCTGGAACGCCAGCTCGATCTCGTCGCCGAGCTGAACGAGGAACTGGCCCCGTTCCGCATCCTGACCGGCATCGAGGTGGACATCCTCGACGACGGCGCGCTCGATCAGAAACCGGCGCTGCTCGCTCGACTCGACCTCGTCGTGGCGAGTGTCCACAGTGGACTGCGGATGCCGTCGGACGAGATGACGCCGCGTATGGTCGCCGCGATCGCCAACCCGAACGTCGATGTCCTGGGCCACTGCACCGGGCGGCTCATCCGCGGTGGACGGGGCCGGCGGCCCGAGTCGCAGTTCGACGCCGAGATCGTGTTCGCCGCCTGCGAACGATTCGGGGTAGCCGTCGAGGTGAACTCGAGACCCGAGCGGCTTGATCCGCCCAGGCGGTTGCTGCGAATGGCCGTCGAGACCGGCTGCCTGGTCTCGATCGACACCGACGCCCACGCGCCGGGCCAGCTCGACTGGCAGCCGTACGGGTGCGCGCGCGCCGAGGAGTGCGAGGTGCCGATCGAGGCGGTCGTCAACACCTGGACGGCGTCGCAGCTGCTCGCCTGGACGGCCGACCACGCGGTCCGGCCGTGATCGCGATCCGCCGAGCGGCCGACCGTACCGTGACGTACGGCGACGGCATCACGACCCGGCACGGGTTCTCGGCCGGTGCGCATTACGACCCGGCCAACGTGTCGTTCGGACGGCTGATCGCCCACGACCTGCACGTGCTCGCGCCCGGCGCCGGGTTCGGCACGCACCGCCATCGCAGTGTCGAGATCGTCAGCTGGGTGCTGTCCGGAACGTTGCTGCACAACGACGAGACTGCCGTACGCCCGGGTACGGTGCAGCATGTGTCCGCCGGGGACGGCATCGAGCACAGCGAACGCAACGGCGGCACCGACGAGCTGCGGTTCGTGCAGATGTCGCTGCTCGGCGAGGCAGGGAAACCGGCCTACCGCACCGGCTCGGTCGACGTGCCGGGGGCTAGGTTCCGGGTCGTGTCCGGCGCGGCGCGCTTGGACGAAGCTCCCTTCGTCCACGTGTACGTGGCGAACGGGACGGCGGCGGTGCCCGGCGTCGAACTCGGAGTCGGCGACGAGGCCCGGATCACCGGAGAGGCCGTCGACATCGAAGCCGACGGCGAACTGCTCGTCTGGGAGTTGCGTTAGAGCCCGCTCTAACACCTAGTGTCGAATCGTGACCAGCTGGACCACTCGGGAGGCCGCCGAGAAGTGCGGGCTGACCCAGTACACGCTGCGCTGGTACGAGCGGATCGGGTTGCTGGAACGGGTCGCCCGCGGCTCGGACGGCCGGCGCCGGTTCGACGACAAGGACGTGGACTGGCTGGTGCTCATCAGCAAGCTGCGTGCCACCGGCATGTCGGTTCGCGACATGCTGCGCTACGCCGAGCTCGTCCGCTCCGGAGCCGGTGAGGGCGAACGCCGGCAACTGCTGCAGCGGCATCGGGAGATGGTCGTGCAGGCCATCGCCGACCGCCAGGAATGCCTGCAGCTGCTGGACACGAAGATCAGCTACTACGACCGCAAGGCACAAGAGGAGAAGCAATGCGCACTGTCGGACTCGGCGGGTTGACCGTCTCGGCTCAGGGCCTGGGCTGCATGGGCATGAGCGAGTTCTACGGCGCCGGCGACTGGGACGAGTCGATCGCGACGATTCACCGGGCCATCGAGCTCGGCGTCACGTTCATCGACACCGCCGACATCTACGGGGCCGGCCACAACGAGGTGCTCGTCGGACGGGGGATCGCCGGGCATCGCGACGAGGTGCAGCTGGCCACCAAGTTCGGCATCGATCGCACCGGCGGCGACGACGCCCGGATCCGCCGCGGCGAGCCGGCCTACGTCAAGCGGTCCTGCGAAGCGTCGCTGCTGCGCCTCGGCGTCGACGTCATCGACCTGTACTACCTGCACCGCCCGCCGGAGAACGTCGAGATCGAGGAGACGGTCGGCGCGATGGCCGAGCTCGTCCAGGAGGGCAAGGTCCGCTACCTGGGACTGTCCGAAGTGGACAACGACCTGCTGCGCCGGGGCTACGCCGTGCACCCGATCGCGGCGGTGCAGAGCGAGTACTCGCTCTGGACGCGGGACGTCGAGACCACCGTCGCGGAAGCGATGCGGGAACTCGGTGTCGGTCTGGTGCCGTACTCGCCACTCGGCCGGGGCTTCCTGACCGGCACGGTGGACATGTCGGTGCTGGGCACCGACGACTTCCGCAACCGCAATCCGCGCTTCGCCGGCGGTGCGGCCGACGCCAACCAGGCCGTCGCGGATGCGGTACGCGCGGTGGCGCAGCGCAAGGGCGTCGCGCCGGCGCAGGTGGCGATCGCCTGGGTGTACGCGCAGTCCGAGCGGCTGGGCGTCCCGGTCGCGCCGATCCCGGGCACCAAGCGGATCAAGTGGCTCGAGCAGAACGTCGCGGCCCTGGACGTCGTCCTGGACGCCGACGACCTGGCCGCCCTCGACCCGCTGGCCGCCCAGGTAGTCGGCGCCCGCTACTGACCTATCCGGCCCAAATCGCGTTCGCGCGGGCCCGCCAAAGAACAGCGGGCCACACGCAACGCGAGCGCAAGCTCCCTCCGGTCGCGCGCGGGCCGGGCTCTTCGCGCGAGCGCTCATCGCGTTGTGGGCCGGATGAATCAGGCGTCGCCGCCCATGGTGCCCACGTCGGCGGCGGCGACGTCGAGCAGCTGGTAGCGCTCGATCGCCTCGCGGGGCGCCTCGGCCTTGACCTCGCCGGTGCGGGCGAGCCGCTCCAGGACGGCCACCACGATGGACTCGGCGTCCACGTGGAAGAACCGCCGGGCGGCGCCGCGCGTGTCGGCGAACCCGAAGCCGTCCGTGCCGAGCGAGGTGTAGTCACCCGGCACCCAGCGCGCGATCTGGTCCGGCACCGCCCGCATGAAGTCGGACACCGCCACCACCGGGCCGGCGGCGTCGGCCAGCGCCGAGGTCACGTAAGGCACCCGGGGCTCGTCGCCGGGGTTGAGCAGGTTGGTGTGCTCGCACTCGACGGCGTCGCGGCGCAGCTCGTTCCAGGACGTGGCCGACCAGACGTCGACATCGACGTTCCAGTCGTCGCCGAGCAGCTGCTGCGCGCGCAGCGCCCAGGGCATCGCCACGCCCGAGGCCAGCACCTGCGCGCGCGGCCGGCCGTCCACACCCAGGGCGGGGGAGTACCGGTACAGCCCCTTCAACAGCGCCTCGACGTCCAGCCCCTCGGGTTGCGCCGGCTGGCTGATCGGCTCGTTGTAGACGGTCAGGTAGTAGTACACGTCGCTGTCCGACACCGCCGAGCCGTCCTGCGGCTGGCCGTACATGCGCCGCAGGCCGTCCTGCACGATGTGCGTGATCTCGAACGCGAACGCCGGGTCGTAGGCCACCACCGCCGGGTTGGCCGAGGCGAGCAGCAACGAGTGCCCGTCGGCGTGCTGCAGCCCCTCGCCGGTCAGGGTGGTGCGCCCGGCCGTCGCACCGAGCACGAAGCCCCGTCCGAGCTGGTCGGCCATTTGCCAGAACTGGTCGCCGGTGCGCTGGAACCCGAACATCGAATAGAAGATGTAGAACGGGATCATCGGCTGGCCGTGGGTCGCGTACGACGTGCCGGCGGCGATCAGCGACGCGGTCGAACCGGCCTCGCTGATGCCTTCGTGCAGGATCTGCCCGGTCGCCGACTCCTTGTACGAGAGCAGCATGTCGCGGTCGACGGCGTCGTACTCCTGCCCGTGTGGCGAGTAGATCTTGGCCGTCGGGAAGATCGCGTCCAGGCCGAACGTGCGCGCCTCGTCCGGGATGATCGGCACGAACCGCTTGCCGATCTCCTTGTCCTTCATGAGGTCCTTGAACAGCCGCACGATCGCCATGGTGGTGGCCACCTGCTGCTTGCCCGAGCCGGCACGCAGCTCGGCGTAGGCCTTGTCTCCGGGCAGCGACAGCGGCTTGGAGCGCACCACGCGCTTGGGCAGGAACCCGCCCAGGGCGGCCCGGCGTTCCTTCATATAGGAGATCTCGTCGGACTTCTCACCCGGGTGGTAGTACGGCGGCAGGTCGGCGTCCAGCGCCTCGTCGCTGATCGGCAGATACAGCCGATCGCGGAACGCCTTCAGGTCGGCCGTGGTCAGCTTCTTCATCTGGTGCGTGGCGTTGCGGCCTTCGAAGGACTCCAGCGTCCAGCCCTTGACCGTCTTCGCGAGGATCACGGTGGGCTGTCCGACGTGCTCGCGCGCAGCCTCGAATGCCGCATAGACCTTG
>DASXYE010000293.1:0-3372 GCA_036502695.1 Jatrophihabitantaceae bacterium | reverse complement strand
GGCGTCGGTCCCCAAGATCGTTGAGGCCCTCGCGGAACGGTTCGGTCTGGCCGTGGTCAGCAATACTCACCAGCCGGGCCTGGTGACGGATCAGCTCGCGGCGATGGGGATCGCGGACCGCTTCGAGGCCGTCATCACCTCCGTCGAGCTCGGCCGCCGCAAACCACACCCGATCATCTACGCCGAGGCACTGACCCGGCTCGGCATCACCGCCGCCAACGCAGTGTTCGTCGGCGACACCTACCTCCCCGACTACACCGGCCCGCAGGCACTCGGCATCACCGCATACCTGATCGACCCCGGCCAGCAGCATGACCTACCCGCCGAACAACGACTTCGTTCGCTCGCCGACCTGCCCGAACGGCTCGGCGTCGGCACGCCGGCCGGCGATCACTCCGCGCCCAGGCTGGGCCACCGAGGTTGACATTGCCGGTTAGACGCCGGGCTCGCCCAATCGCGCCCGGATCGCTTCGCGCCGCTGCTCGAGGATCTCGATCACGCCTTCGTCCTCCTCGACCGAGGTCAGTTCGGCCGCGATGTCCTCGGAGTTCTGCACACCGTCGCCCTCCGGGCCGATGGTGGACGTGACCTCGGCGGTGTCGCCCCGCAGCTCGGCAATCTGCGTGTCGAGGTCGTGCAGTTCCTGACGGAGTTGCTCGGGGCTGGTGTCATCGGTCATGCGCGTGATCCTCCTCGATCGAGGCCCGCCGAATCCAGGCGGGTGGTCAGCCCTGCCGGGTGTTCCACCGCGGGTGCTTCTTGTTGATCACGAATGCCCGACCACGACGGCGTACGACGATCGCGCCGTCCTTGGCGGCCAGTGATCGCAGCGAGTTGCGCTTCTTCACGGCTAGTCCTCTCGGGGTAGTTGAGTTCGCGGTCAGCGCGCTTCGCGGAACTCGACGTGCCGGCGCACCGTCGGGTCGTACTTGCGCAGCACGAGCCGGTCCGGGTCGTTGCGCCGGCTCTTGGTGGTCACGTAGGTCTGGCCGGTGCGCGCACTGCTCACCAGCCGAATGATGGGTCGGACGTCCCTGGATCGGGCCACGGTGGAGCTCCCTCGGCGCTAGTCGGGAATGGTTACCATCGTCAACTGCGCCTGCCCTTTGCGTGTTCCCCCGCGCTACAGGCCGCGAGACACCGAGTCGAGGACGACGGTCAGCGCCTGCTCGCGTTCGGCGGCGGGCAGGGCCCGCAACGGTCCGTCGATGAGCAGCGTCGACAGCCCGTGCACGGCCGACCAGGCCGCGTACTCCAGGCCGGGCCGGCGCTCGGCCGGGATAGCCCCCGCGGCGACCAGCTCGTCCAGTCCGGCGCTCAGCAGGTCGTAGGGACCGAGGCCGCCGGGGCCGACGCCCTCGGTCGGATGGAACGCCTCCGCCGCGTCGGGCACGGCAAACGCGGTGCGGAACCAGCCCACCTCCGTCGTCGCGAACTCGACGTAGGCCCGACCCACGGCGCCGAGCCGGGCCCAGGCCGCGTCCTGCGGGTCGGCGTGGGGCTCGGCCTCGGCGATGCGCTGCTCCATCAGCGTCGCGAGCCGGCTCATGCAGCGCTCGCAGACGGCCCGCAGCAGCGAGTCACGGTCGGCGAAGTGCCGGTACGCGGCGTTGTGCGACACCCCGGCGGCGCGGGTGACGGCGCGCAGCACGACGGCATCCGGACCGCCGGTGCGCGCGAGCTGCAGGCCGGCGTCGACCAGGGCGTCGCGCAGCTGTCCGTGGTGATAGGGCCGGGCGGCGGCACTGTCAGCGGGCATGTTGACAGTGTCCACTTGATGTGCCACTCTCGTCAATGTTGCCAGTGTCAACATCGCCACATCGCCACATCGCCCAACAGGAGCTTCCGATGTCACCCATCAGCCCGCGCCGCCGGATCGCGATCCTCGCGACGGTGTGCCTGGCGGTCTTCGCCATCAACCTGGACACCACGATCGTCAACGTCGCCCTGCCCGACCTGGCCCGGCAGCTGAGCGCCAGCACCCGGGACCTGCAGTGGATCGTCGACGGCTACAACCTGGCCTTCGCGGCGCTGGTGCTGACCGCCGGATCGATCGGCGACCGGTTCGGCCGGCGGCCGGTGTTGCTGGCCGGCCTGGTCGGCTTCGCCATCGCCAGCGGAATCGGGGCAGTGAGCACCGGCGCCGGCGCGCTCATCGCCGTGCGGTTCGTCATGGGCACGTTCGCCGCGCTGATCTTCCCGACGACGTTGTCGATCATCACCAATACGTTCACCGAACGGTCCGATCGGGCCAAGGCGATCGGCGTCTGGGGCGCGGTCACGGGCCTCGGTGTGGCCGTGGGTCCGGTCACCGGCGGCGCCTTGCTGGCGCACTTCTGGTGGGGCAGCGTCTTCCTCGCGCTCGTGCCGGTCGCCGTGCTGGCGGCCGTCCTCGCGTTCGTCTTCGTGCCCGAGTCGAGCAACCCGGGCGAGGCCCGCCTGGACCCGCCCGGCCTGATCACCTCGTCGGCCACGGTCGGCGCGCTGGTCTACACGATCATCGAGGCGCCGAACCGCGGCTGGACCGCACCGCTGAGCGTCGCCGGATTCCTCGCCACCGCCGTCCTCGCCGTCGCGTTCGTCCTGATCGAGCGCCGTCAGGCCAACCCGATGCTGGACGTCAGCCTGTTCAAGACGCCGGCGTTCTCGGCGGCCAGCGCGTCGGTCACGGTGGCTTTCTTCGCCTTGTTCGGCTTCATCTTCGTGATCACGCAGTACTTCCAGTTCGTGCGCCGGTACGGCCCGCTGTCCACCGGCGTGCGCATCCTGCCCGTCGCGCTGACGATCGCCGTCGGGTCGGTGCTGGGTGCCCGCCTGGCCGCCCGGGTCGGCACGCGCGTCCTGGTCGTCACCGGCCTGGTGCTGCTCGGCACGTCGTTCGCGTGGATCGCCACGACCACCACGTATGCGCCGTACACCACGATCGTCGCGCAGATGGTGCTGATGGGAACCGGCCTCGGCCTGACCACGGCGCCGGCCACCGAGTCGATCCTGAACGTCTTGCCACCGGCGAAGGCGGGGGTGGGCTCGGCCGTCAACGACGCGACTCGCGAGGCCGGCGGCACCCTGGGCGTCGCCGTCATCGGCAGCGTGTTCACCTCGATGTACGCCCACCGCCTGACCGGCGGCTCGATCGCCGCGTTGCCGCGCGACACGGCCGCGGCCGCTCGCGACTCGGTCGGGGCCGCCATCTCGATCGCTCAGCACGCCCCGTCCGCGCTGAGCCGCCAGTTGCTGATCGACGTCAACGCGTCGTTCATGAGCGGGCTGCACGTCGCGAGCCTGGTCGCCGCCGGGGTGTGCTGGCTCGGGGCCGTCGTCGCGCTGAGGCTGCCGGGCCGGCCCGGCGTTGTGGCATCCGACCCGCAGCCG
>DASXYE010000292.1:0-13707 GCA_036502695.1 Jatrophihabitantaceae bacterium | reverse complement strand
CGTAGGCCAGGTACTGGCCACGCGGTGCCGGGCGAGCCAGCACCGGTTGCCAGCGCTGGGCGGCCAGCTGTTCGATGCACCGCAACAGGCCACTCGTCGCATCGGGGGTGATCAGCTTCTGCTCGACCAGCATCACCAGATGGGCCCGGTCGACCTGCGCGGTGAGGTCGAGCTCGGCGACGGCATCGGCCGCCGTCCCGTCCCCGTAGAGGATCCGTTGCGTGCGCGCGCCGATCTGGGCCGTGAGCCGCCCGGTCGCCGCGGTCGGGTTCACGCCGGACTCCCGGACATCACCTCGGCGTAGGAACGGCGCCCCCAGTGGTAGGTCGTCCACGGCGAGGCGGCGTCGGCGGGAACGGCCGGGACGGCCACCTCGAGCGGAACGGGCGGCATCGGCCCGTCATGACCGCGGTCGGTCAGCCACGTGTCGTTGTAGACCGTGTCCTGGTAGCGGTAGCCCTCGTCGGGCAGCATCGCCACGGTCAGCGCGTCGGGATGCTGCCGCGCCCACCAGCTGGCCACCAGGAAGGCCGCGCCGCTGGTCGGTCCCATGTACAGGGCATGGCTCTGGTGCAGCCACCGGGTTGCGCCGTACGCGGCCGACGCCGAGCACCAGTGCACGTCGTCGAAGATCCGGTGGTCCAGGTTGGCCGGCATGACGCTCATGCCCAGTCCCCGCAGCTCGCGATGCGCGTCGTCGTGCCCGAACAGCACGCTGCCGTGCGTGTCGACGCCGACGGCCCGACACTCCGGCAGCACCGACCGCAACGCGCCAACCGTCCCGCACATGGAACCGCCCGACCCCACCGGGCCGACCACGCAGTCGACCGGGCCGAGCGATTCGACGAACAGCTCGGCCACCGTCGCGTACGAGCGCGGGTTGTCCGGATTGGCGTACTGCTCGGGCCAGAACGTCGCCGGGTATTCGGCCTGCACCTCGTGCAGCCGGGCCAGCCGCGCCGCCTGGAACCCGCCCACCACGGCGCCGGCCTCGGCCGGCACCCGGTCGACGACGGCGCCCAGATCCGTCAGCCGGCGATACAGCCGCTCGTCGATGACCGGATCGCTGACCAGCACGACCGGCCGTTCCAGGTGCACGCCCTGCATGGCCAGCGCCAGCCCGAACGTGCCCGACGTCGATTCGACGATGACCGTGCCCGGCGCCAGCTGCCCGTCGCGGGCGGCGCGCTGCAGGATGTAGCGCGCCGGGATCATCTTCATCAAGGTGAAGCACGCCGCGTAGAGGTTCGGCCCGAGCCGGACCAGCTTCGGTAGCTGGTAGGCCTCGGTGGCCTCGGCGAAGGCCGGGCGGATGCTCATCGGACCGCCACCGGCACCGACTCGTCGACGGCCAGGTCGATCGTCCCGGTCACCGGCAGGCCCAGCTCGTCGAGCGCGGCGGCGCACGCGCGCACCGTGTCGCCGAGGTCGGGACGCCGCCCGTCGAACATCAGCCCGATGACGGTGCCGCTGTGCGCGACCTGCACGCCGCACCCGCCCAGCCGCCGGTTCAGCGCGATCAGCTCCTCCAGGGCCGGCTTGGCCAGGAAGCGCTGGTTGATCCGCGCGCTGGCGGTGGCCACCCGACCGAGCAGGTCGACGTCGGCCATCCCGACGGCCCGCCGCAGCGCCGCCCGCATGACGGTGAACGCCGCGAGCTCACGATCGTCGTAGCGCGCCTGGGTCAGCTCCAGGGTCTCGACGCGGACGCCGGGCTCGCCGTCGCAGCCCACCACGACGATCGGGGGCAGGCGGGGGCCGAACGTCTCGAGCACGACGCCCGCCCGGTGCGCGAACAGCACCACCCGGTCGTCGATCATGATCGAGTCCGAGGCGCACTCGGCCAGCACCGCGAGCCGGCCCACTTCCTCGTGCGAGAGCCGAATACCGTAGAAGTCGGCAACTGCCCTGATAGTGGCGGTGACGTCGCTTGTCGACGATCCCATACCGATGCCACGCGGGACGTCACTCACTATCTCGATCTGCCCGCCTTTGACAGGCACGGAATATCCCGAGAATCGGCGCAACGCCAGGATTGCTGCCCGCCGGACTTTGGTCAGCTCGGGCGTTCCGACAATGCCCCAATAGTGGTCGCTGGGATGAAACCGGGCCTTGCTCGTGCGGTTCGGGAACGGCAGGGTGACCAGGGCGCGCTGTAAGCGCCCGTCGGGGTCCTCGAACACTCCCTGTAACAACTCGCCGTGATGAGCCTGCGCCTGGCCGACCCCGATAGTGAGGTCGGCGCGGTAGGCGCGGGGCGAATGCAGCTCGGCCAGTGGATGCACGTACGTGGCCATCCGGTTCACGTCCGACATTTCTCGTGCATCGTTGCCGGTCTCGATCACTCGGCCGGCTTGCTGATCGTGAAGATCAAACTTTCGTGCTCGTGCGGATAGTTACGGTAGGTAGCGTGTGGCGGCTCCCACCAGCGGGCTACTTCCACTGACATGGCGGTCAGGTTGATTGAATTCAGCAACGCATCCAGGTCGTCCCGGTCGTAGAACTCGCAGTAGAAGTCGAAATGGTCGACGTATTTCTTGGGAGCGATCTCACGGATATTCGGATCCGACACCTGGCAGTCATTCATCGTCCACATATTGGCAACGATCGTCCCGCCCGGAGCCAGCACCCGATAGAACTCTCGAAGTGCGTCCGCCGGATTAGTCAAATGACCGAGCAGATCCCAGCTGAATATGCCGTCGATGGAGCTGTCCAGGAATCGGGTGGAGAATGCATCGACCTGCAGGAACACGGTGCGATCGCGAATACCGTCGCGGCGCGCCACCCGGGCCGCGATATTCATCGCGTTCGGGGACGTGTCGCCGCCGAGCACGATCGGCGCGCCCTCGGCCAGCGGCGCCAGGTTGCGGCCGTCGCCGCACGGCAGGTCCAAGATCACCCGAGCCTGGTTGGCGGCGAACAGCGCGGCCGCAGTCGCGGCGTAGGGCACCGGCGGGTCACCCCACAGGTTGGCCTCGCCGTCGAGTACGGACGCGTCATAAGCGCTGTCCCACAAGGGGATTGCCGCTGCATCGCGGGCGGACAGATCGGTGGTCACTATGTGCCTCCAAGGCCGGGTCGGCGCGCGGGCCAACCCGTCGCAGCGTGTCGGAGCAGGCGCCATCGCCCCGGGATGACGCGTGGTTGCCGCACCGCCTTCCTCGAGAATCCGACCGCCAAGGATCGCACCGGCGGGGGATCCGGAACGTCCTTCGAAGACAGCGATACCCGGGGCTCGGCCCGAATCCAGGCAGGTAGGAAAACACGATCCAAGTCCGAGCAACGAGGCAGGTTACAAGCCTCTGGAATCGATCGCAATGCTGGCCACCGTTGGTGAACAGTTCGGTCGTCGGCGAACCCTCAGGCCACCTCGAAATGGGATAGAAGCGACCCCCGACAAGCACGCTCGGTGACCTACGTCGGCAATACCGATCTTGATCGAATAGCGCGCCGTGACGGTCCTGTGATTGCCTCACGCCACCATTCGGGTTGGTGGAATTGTCCGACTAATTAGGTCACTGCTCTTGATCACCAACGCTGATCCAGGAACGCCAGTGCCATTGCCCTAAGAGGACTTGATTTTGGTCTCGGGGTGGTGCAACCTTTCGAAGCGGCGTCGCGCAGCCGTTGGCTATTGATTCCACTTCGTAGTCGATTCTGCCGAGGCCACACGGTGCTGGGCGCATGACGACTGACCCCGCGCCGAATGATCGCCCGCGTCGTGGGCGATGAGCGCTGAATACACCCCCAGGAGTAGGAATGCGCCTCTTTGCTCGTGAACGCGCGCTCGCGTCCGCGATCGGCCCGGTGGACGTGGCCCGGTGGGAGCAATACGACCTCGACGACACATTGCCGTTCCAGGCAATGTGGTACACGGTCGCCCCGCAATCGAGTCCCCCGCCGGACAGCCACCCCGAGGTCGAATTGTCGCTCGTGATCAGTGGGGTGGCCTTCGTCGAGGCCGGCGACACGATCACCGAGGTCGCCGCCGGGTCGTCGTTCCTGCTCGACAGCGGCGAGCGGCACGTGATCCACAACCGGTCGAACGAGCAGCCGCTGGTCGTCTTCAGCGCCTACTGGATGCCGCCCGCGGAGGCGGGCCGATGACCGAGACCCAACCGGTCACCGTCATCGTCATCCCGCAGCCGACGGTCAACGGTCCGCTGCACATCGGCCACCTGTCCGGGCCCTACCTCGCCGGCGACATCGCGGCGCGCGCGGCCCGGGCCCGCGGCGAGCGGGTGCTGACGCTGGCCGGCATCGACGTCGACCCCAACTACGTGCTCACCAAGGCCGAAAGCCTGGACACCGACGTCGCCGAGATGGTCACCGGCTACCGCGGCCAGATCGAGTCCGCGTTCGGGCTGGCCCGCATCGGCTATGACGTCTTCCTCGATCCGCAAGACGCCGACTACCAGCAGGCGGTGCGCGGGCTGCTGCGCGAACTGGTCGAGACCGGCCGGGTCCCCATGGAGGACGTGACCCTGCACCGCTGCAGCGACTGCGGACGAACCCTGCACCACTCCTACGTCGTGGGTAAGTGCCCGATCTGTGGCACCGGCGCCAACGGCACGTCGTGCGAAGGCTGCGGCGGGTTCACCTCGGCGCAGATCCTGCTCGACCCGAGCTGTGCCCGGTGCGGGGGCAGCCCGGAGCCGATGCCGGTGACCGTGCCGGTGCTGCGCCTGGAGGACTACCGCGAACGCCTGGTCACCGAGTGGCTGCGCGCCGACTGGCCGACGCGCGTTCGGTCGGTACTGCGCCAGTACTGGGACGCCCCGCTGCCGACGATTCCCCTTGCGTACCCGACGAACTGGGGCATCGAGTGCGACGGCCCGCTCGAGGGCATGCGGGTCGACTTCCCGTCCGAGCTGGGTTTCAGCTACCTGTACGGCCCGGCTCGCGCGCTGCGCCCCGACGCCGCGACCCTGGCCGAACGGGTGGCGGCCTGGGACGAGGTCCACGGCGTGTGGCACTTCAACGGGATGGACAACACGTTCTACTTCGCCGTGCTCTACCCGGCGATCCTCGCTGCCGCCGGGGTGACGAATCCGACGGCGCTCGGGGCGACGGTGAACGAGCTGTACCTGCTCGAGGGCAGCAAGTTCTCGACGAGCCGCAACCACGCACTGTGGGCCGACGAGTACCTCAGCAGCGAAGATCCCGAACTGGTAAGGCTGTTCCTGGCGTGGGACCGTCCCGACCGCTACGAGACCGACTTCACCGATGCGGCCTACCGCGCGTTCTGCGAGTACGCGCGCCCGCTGCTCGCCGCGACGGCACCGGCGTCCGGCGGCCTGCCCGCACCGCTCGCCACCGCCGAGCTGGCGCGCGCCGAGCAGTCCCTGCACCTGACCGGGTTCGACCCGGCCCTCGCGGTCCGCGGCCTGCTCGCGGCGTTGAGCGCCGGTATCGGCGTGGACGCGCCGTCCTACCTCGCACTCACCGGACGAGCGCCGCGCGACTCGACCGGCGGCGGGCGCTGACGTGCGCGCGGCCATCGTCGGCGGCGGACTGGCCGGGTCGCTGCTGGCGTGGCGGCTCGCCCGCGTGGCCCCGACCTGGGCGATCGACCTGATCCGGGAACCGTCCCCGGCCGACGCGACCGCCGCCTCGGGCGGAGCGGTGCGGGCCTACGAGGCCGACGCCGAGCAGCGGCAGCTGGCCATCGACAGCCTGCTCGAGCTGCGCGCCAGCCCGGTCCTGCGCCGGTGGGCCGGCTACCGCGAACTCGAGGCCGTCTACGTGCCCGAGCACCCGGTCGGGGTCGGTGCCGCCGTCGAGCAGATCGACCAGGCGCTGCCCGACTCGGTGCGCACCGTGGCGGCGCACGACTTCGCGACGCTCGGCTGGGCGCCGCACCCCGGCGACGTCATCGCCGTGGCGGAGCGCCGGGCCGGACGGATCTCGCCGAGCCAGCTGCGGCATGCCGTGCTCGCCGACGCCCCGGTCCGCCGGGGCGTGCGGGTCATCGCCCAGCCGCTGCGATCGGTGGCCGACCACGGCGGCGACCCGCTCGGCTGCACGCTCGCCGGGTCGGGCGAGCGCCGCTACGACGTCGTGGTGCTCGCCGCGGGAGCGTGGACCGGGCAGCTGCTCGCCGCCAGCGGTTGGCCGGCCGACGCCTATCGCACCAAGGCGATCCAGTACGCCCTGCACCCCGTTCGGGGTTGGCGTCCGTCGCAGTTCGTCGACGAGCCGAACGGCCTGTACGGGCTGCCGGTCGACGACGGTGCGTTGTTGCTCGGCGTGCCAACGCGGCGATGGGGGGTCGACCCCGACCGGCCCGGGCGGACCTTGGAGCTCGCCGGCCAGGCGGCCCGACTGGCCGAGGCGCGGTTCCCCCGGCTGCGGCTCGGCCCGCCGCGGCGGATCGTCGGCGCGGCGGACTGCTACGTCACCGGATCCGTCCTGGCCCTGCGCCCCGTGTCGGGCAGTGCCGGACGCCTCTACACGTTCACCGGCGGCTCCGGCGGAGCTGCCAAGACCGCACTGGCCGCCAGCCAGCGCGCCGCCACCGAGCTGGTCGACGCAGCTGCGCTGCCCGAGCTCGCCCCCACCGGACTCAGAGAGGTCACGCCATGACCGACGTTGCCGAGCCAGCCCGCGAAGTTCCCTTCTACCACGCCGCGGGCGTCGGCGCCGGGCCGGCAAACCTCAGCCTGGCTGCATTGTTCGGATCGTCGACCAGTGAGCGGTTCGCGCTGTTCGAGCGGCAGCCGAAGCCCCAGTGGCACAACGGGTTGCTGCACTCCGGCGTCCGCATGCAGACGTCGTGGCTCAAGGACCTGGTGAGCATGGTCGATCCTCGTCACGAGCTGACGTTCCTCAACTATCTCGTCACGACCGGACGCCTCTACGCCCTGCTCAACTCGCAGTTCGACGCGATGCCGCGCATCGAGTACGTGCGGTACCTGGAATGGGCCGCCACCCACTTGCCCAACGTCTCCTACGGCGTCGACGTCGACTCGGTCTCGTTCGGCGACCACGGCTTCGAGCTGCGATCCGGTGACCGCGCGCTCGCCCGGTCCGAGCACCTCGTGATCGGGGTGGGCAGCACGCCGTTCATCCCCGCCGAGCTGGGCGGACTGCCGTCCGAGCAGGTCTTCATCGCCGACCACCTGGTCCACCGCCTCGGCGCGATGAGTGCGGACAAGGACGCCCCGGTGGCGGTCGTCGGCGGCCGGCAGACCGGCCTGGAGGCAGCAATCACCCTGCTGCGCAACGGGTTCACCGACGTCAAGTGGTTCGGCCGGCGGCTGTGGTTCGAGACCATCGACGACTCCCCGATCGCCAACGACGTCTACCGCCCGGCCCACGTCGAGGCCCTGCAGCGGCTGTCGCTACCCACGCGGCGCCGCGTCATCGAGCAACTCGACCCGACCGGCGACGCGCTGACCCCGGGCGCGATGCGCGGGCTGTACCAGGCGAACTACGACCGGTTCCTCGAGCTGGACCGGTTCCCCGTCGTCATGTACCCGGGCCGCGAGGTCGTCGGCGCCACCGTCGACGGCGCCGACATCGTGTTGCGCGCCCAGGCGATCGAGAAGCGGGAGAGCTACCGGGTGCGGCACGTCGTCGTGGCCACGGGACGGCGCAACGCGTCGCTGCCGTTCGACAGCGAACTGAGCGAGCGGATCGAGGTGGACGAGGCCGGCGAGCCCGTCATCGAGCCCGACTTCTCGGTGCGCTGGAAGGGCATGAACGGCCACCGCATCTACATGCTCAACCGGGCCCGGCTCAGCCAGGGACTGACCGACTCGAACCTGACGCTGCTGCCGGTGCGCTCGGCCATCGTGCTGAACTCGATGTTCGGGCGGACCCTGTTCGACGTCCACGACGAGCTCTGCCCGGTGAACTGGGGCTGATGGGCCCGACGATGCGAGACCAGGCCGCGACGCGCATCGACTACGCCGACCGGTTCTTCGCGCCGGTGCAGGCGGCGGGCGAGACGCCGTCGGTCGGTCACTACCACCAGGACGGGAATCTGGTCTGGGCCGAGTTCCGCAGCGGGACGATCCGCACCGGCCGGCTGGTCGGCACCGTGCGTCCGAGCGGAACGATCGACGCCGCCTACTGCCTGGTCACCGCGAAGGGCGAGGCGATCGCCGGCACGTGTGTCAGCGAACCGACCGTCCTGGCCGACGGCCGGATCCGGCTCACCGAGAACTGGCGCCGCCACGACGGATCGGTCGGCGTATCGCTGATCGAGGAGCTGGCGCCGTGACCGACTCGCCGGCCGAAGACGCCGGGATCCGGGCGACGTTACGTGCCACGTCCACGCCGGTGCGGGCGATCTTGCTGGGCATCTTCGTCAGCCAGCTGGGCGGCTTCCTGCAGACCTTCCTGGTGCTGTTCTTGACCCACCGAGGTTTCACCAAGCTGCAGGCTGGCACTGCGCTCGGGTGCTACGGCGTCGGCGCAGTGCTCGGCGTGCTGATCGGTGGCGCGCTCGCCGACCGGCTCGGGGCACGGATCGCCACCGTCGTATCGATGGGGGGCAGCGGCGCGCTGCTGGTCGCCGTGCTGTACGTACACAACTACCCCACCCTGCTCGGCACGATCGGGCTGACCGCCGTCGTCACCCAGCTCTATCGTCCGGCGTCGGCGGCGCTGCTATCCGACCTGACGCCAAAACACCAGCGCGTGATGATCTTCGCGGTCTACCGGCTCGCCCTCAATCTCGGTACGACCATCGCCCCGCTCGTCGCCGTCGCGCTCATCTCGATCTCGTGGGACCTGCTGTTCTGGGCCGACGCGTCGACGAATGTGGCCTACGCAGTGATCGCCGCGATTGCCCTGCCGCGTCGCAAGATCGTCCGAGAGGCGAAACCGTCTGAAGCAACGGTCGGGTCGCCCGAGCGCCGGGCGGACTACCGTGCGGTGTTCGCCGACCGGCGCTATGTGCTGTACCTCGGTGCGATGTTCCTCAGATCGGCCGCGTACATCCAATTCGTCACCACGATGCCGCTCGTGATGAAGGACGACGGGCTCGCCACGGCCTGGTTCGGCGTGATGATCACCCTCAACGGCTCGATCGTCCTCACGTCCGAGCTCCTGGTCACGAAGCTGGTCCAGCGATGGCCGCCGCGCGTCGCCGCGACGACGTCCTTCGTGCTCCTCGGCGCGGGACTCACCGTCATCGCGCCGACGTTGGGGCTGTTCGTGTTCTTCGCGGCCACCGTCCTGGGCACGTTCTCGGAGATCGTGGGCGGTCCGACGCTCTTCTCCTATCCCGGGCTGGCCGCGCCGAAAGGCGTGACCGCGCGCTACATGGCTGCCATGCAAACCGCCTACGGACTCGGGTCAGCCGTCGGACCGGCGGTCGGCGTGGCCGTGTGGAACCTGATCGGCCACCAGGCATGGTGGTTGTGGGGCCTGATCTGTCTCGGATCGGCCGCCCTGGCGTGGTCGGGAGTACGGCCCACAACGGCCGAGGAGCCTGCGCCGGTCACCGGCGCACCTGACGACGGTCCGGGTAGCTCGGAGCCGGCACCCATCCCGGCGAACGGTTAGGCGGTAGACGTATGACGATCACCGACGAGTACCTCGACGAGGTCACCGACCGCGGACCGCGGGCCAGCGAGGTACGCACCTCCATGCTCGACGATGTGGCCGGCACGTGGTATCAGACCGGCTATCTGAGCCGGCCGATCTTTCTGGCCCGGGCCGGCTTCCGGCAACTGGCGGCCGATCTGGACGTACTCGTCACGGCGATCCTGGATCTTCCTCAGCGGTTCTACGGCGGCGACATCGAGGCCTGCGCGCGCGCCGTCGGGCTCGTCGGACCGCAGGTCGAGGCCGTCGTTCGCAGCAGCAGCCCAGCACCGAGCCGGCTGGCCCGAGCCGACCTGTATCAGGACGAGAGCGGATTCCGGCTGATCGAGATGAACATGGGCAGCAACCTCGGCGGCCTGGACAACGCCGTACTGAACGAGGCCATGCTCAAGACGCCGTTCATTGCCGACTTCGCCGCCCGGCACGAGCTGACCTATGTCGACACGATGGTCGAACTGGCCCGCAGCATCCTCATCGAGTGTGGCGTGCCGCCCGACACGCGACCGTTCATGGCCGCCGTCGACTATCCCCCGCGCTACCCCTCGTTGGAGTCGATGCTCGAACGCAGCGCGGCCGCGTTCGGCCCGCTCGGCATCGACTGCCGTCCGGCGCCGCTCGACCGGCTCGCCTATCACGACGACGCGGTCTGGCTCGATGACCAGCGCGTCGACATCGTCTACCGCTTGTTCCATCTCGAAGACGTCCAGCAGCCTGGCTTCTCGGAGCTGCTCGAACCACTGTTGAGGGCCATCGAGCGTGATCAGGTACGCATGTTCACCGCGCTGGACTCGGACATGTACGGAAGCAAGGGAGCCCTGACCCTGCTCTCGGACGAGGCGCACCGTAGTCGGTACAGCAACGAGGAGCTGGCCAGCCTGGATCGGCTCGTGCCGTGGACCCGCACCGTACGCCCCGGTATGGTCATGGTCGACGGGCACCGGGTCCACCTGGTCGACTACGCCGTGGCGAACCAGTCCGAGCTGGTTCTCAAACCGACTGCCGAGCACGGCGGACAAGGTGTGGTGCTCGGCTGGATGGTCGACGCGTCCACGTGGCGCGATCGCCTGCACGACGCGCTCGACCAGCCGTACGTCGTGCAGCGCCGGATCCACCCAACGCTGGAACAGTTTCCCACCGACGACGGTGTCGAACCATGGCTGATGACCTGGGGGGCGTTCACACTCGCTACCGGGTTCGGCGGTTTCTGGATGCGCGGCTCACGTGACCTCGACGGCGGTGTGGTCAACATGGCGACCGGGGCCACGGCGATGTGCTGCTTCCATCAGACGTAGCCGCGCGCACAAGGAAGGCGGAGCAACTATGCAGCGCTGTGCTGTGGTCGTGGATCCCGTCTCGACCGGACAGGAGTACCCGGCCGCGTTCGCGGCCGCAGGGGTCCCCACCGTGGCGGTACTGAGCTCGCCGCTGGCGGATCGCTGGACAACGGCCTGGCATCCGGAGAACTTCGCGCACGTCCACCACTACGAGCCCGGCAACGTCGACGCGCTCGCCGCCACCCTGCGCTCCTACGACCCGCTGTGCGTCATTCCCGGCACCGAATCGGGAGTCGAGTTCGCCGACCAGCTGGTCGAGCTGGTACTGCCGGGGACCGGGAACGTACCCGAGTACTCAGCCGCTCGGCGAGACAAGTGGCAGATGGCCCAGGCGGTGATCGGTGCCGGAATCCCGCACCCTCGACTGATCTGCAGCGCCGACCCGGAAGAAATCGGTCGGTGGCTCAACGAGACCGGGCTGGGTGAGCAGCGCTTCGTACTGAAGCCACCGAAGAGCGCCTCGACCGACAACGTCCACATCGTGACCCGAGGCACGGACTGGCGACCGTTCTTCGATCAGATCTACGGCCAGACGAACATCACCGGAATCCGCAACGACGCAGTAATCGTCGAGGAATACCTGGACGGGCCCGAGTACTTGATCGACAGCTATTCGGTCGACGGCAAGCACGGGTTGGTCGACGTGTGCCGGTACAACAAGGTGCAGCGCGGCAACTCGATCGGCGTCTACGACCTGGTCAATTTCCTCGCGCCCGATCACGTCGTGATGGACGTCTTGTGGCCGTACACCACCCAGGTCCTGGACGCTCTGGGCATTCGTAACGGCTGCGCGCACGCCGAGGTGATCGTCACCGCTGACGGACCCCGCCTGGTCGAGGTGGGCGCGCGGCCGGCCGGCGGCGGGCACCAGATGATCTCCAAGCTCGCCACCGGTAGCAATCACATCCTGCGCACGGTGGCCCATCGGGTGCGCGGTGAGTTCGAGGCGAGTTACGACCTGCTCCAGCACGTGTGCAGCGTCGTGATCAACTCACCATACGCTGGCGTATGGCGCAATTCCGATCTCTTCGACGACGTCGAGACGCTGCGCACGTACTGGATGAAGCAGTTCTATTTCGGCACCGGCGACGTCGTGCCGGCAGCGGCGAGTCTGGCCACGATGCTCGGCTGGGTCGTCCTCGCCCACGACGACGAGGACGCCGTCATGGCCGACTACCGACAGCTCAAAGCGCTCGAAAGCCAGATCGTCGTCGATGCAATCCCCTGA
This sequence comes from Jatrophihabitantaceae bacterium, assembly GCA_036502695.1. GTDB lineage: Bacteria > Actinomycetota > Actinomycetes > Mycobacteriales > Jatrophihabitantaceae > DASXRA01. Next base: position 1,587 of record DASXYE010000292.1, on the reverse strand, counting down.
AAGGACGCCGGCCATGCCTCGTCAGAGCCTGACCGATGACTACCTCACCGCGCTCACCGCAGGCGGTCCGACCGCCGAGGCGATAGTCGACACCGTCCGCGACGACGTTGTCGTGAGCTGTTATCGCGGTCGTCCGCTCAGCCGACCGGTGTTCCTCGGCCGAGCTGAGCATCAGCAAGTGCACGACGACCTCGCCACGGTGTATTCCGCGATCACGGCCATGCCCGATCGGCTCTACGGCGGCGATGTGGCCGCGTTCGCCCGCGCAGTCGGCATGACTGCCGAGCAGGCTGCCGTTGCGAGTCGGGCCCGCGGCGACGCTCCGACCCGGCTCGTCCGGTCGGACATGCACCTGGACGAGTCGGGGTTCCGGTTGATGGAGCTCAACGTCGGCTCGACGTTCGACGGCCTGGACAACAACTACCTGAACGAGGCGATGCTGAAGCACCCGTTCGTGGCCGACTTCGTCGACCGGCACGACCTCACCTACATCGACTCGATGGCGGAGGTCGCGCACACCATCAAGACCGAGTCGAAGATCGCGGCGGGCGTGCGGCCGGTGATGGTCGCGGTCACGGTGCCCGACGAGTGGGAGTTCCTCGAGCCGCGCCTGGTCAAGAACTCGGAGGTGCTCGGCCCGCTCGGCATCGAGTCCTACGGAGGGCATCTCGGCCAGCTGCGGTACGCGGACGGGCGGGTCTGGTTCGGCGAGCACCCGGTGGACATCGTCTTCCGGATCTGGCTCACCGAGCACCTGCGCGACGAGACCGTCATGGCTCTCGTCGACCCGCTGCTGGCCGCCGCCGAACGAGGTGAGGTCGCGATCTTCACTCCGATGGACGCGGACATCTACACCAGCAAAGGCGCCCTGGCCATGCTGTCCGACGAGGCCAACCAGCATGTGCTGACGGACCGGGAACGGGCGGCCGTCGACCGGTTGCTGCCGTGGACCCGGCCGCTGCATTCCGGACCGGTCACCGTCGACGGCGACAAGATCGATTTGCAGCAGTACCTGCTCGACAATCGCGACGAGCTGATCATCAAGCCGATGCTGCTGTGGGGCGGCCAGGGCGTCACGCCAGGCTGGCTCACCGAACCCGATGATTGGCGGCAGCAGGTCGAGGCCGCGATGGACGGGCCGTACCTCGTGCAGCAGCGCATTCACCCGTTCTCCGAACGGTTCCCGAGCGAGGACGGGCTCCAGCCGTGGACGCTGGCGTGGTCGTTCCTGCTCATGACCCGCGGCGCCGGCGGCATGTGGATACGCGGCACCCACGGCGCGACGTCACGTGTGGTCAACATGACCATCGATGCCTACGGAACGTGCTGCTTCATCGAGCGATCGCCCGATTAGGCTAGAGAGCCCGGGCTGCCCCGGACCCCGGCAATCCGGGCGGCCACCTCCGCCGCGCGAGGCACGCCGAGGTCACGGTAGAGCGATTCGGACTGTTTCCACTGCCGAATCGCCTCGCTGACCTGCCTACGTTTCATGGCGAGATCTCCCAGACCGCACAGTGCATGCGCGAGTTCGGCCCGGTCGGCCCCATTGCGGGCCAGCAGCGCCGCCCGCTCGTAGTGTGTCGCGGC
>DASXYE010000291.1:0-8158 GCA_036502695.1 Jatrophihabitantaceae bacterium | reverse complement strand
TGGCCGCGCCGGCTACGACCAGATCGCGCAGGGCGAGTCCGGGATCATGTCGATCACCGGGCCGATCGGCGGCGAGCCGACGCGGGTCGGCGTCCCGATCGGCGACCTGCTGGCCGGCATGTACGGCGCCTACGGCGTAGTGGCCGCCCTGCACGACCGCGAACGGACGGGTCGCGGCCAAGTCGTGCGGACGTCGCTGCTCGCCGCCCTGGTCGGCGTGCACGCCCTGTACGGGACGATGTACACCGTCGGCGGCATCGTGCCGACCACCGCCGGCCCGCACCACCCGTCGATCTGCCCGTACGGCCTGTTCCACTGCGCGGACGGCGTCGTGCAGATCGCCGTGGGCAGCGAAGGCCTGTGGCGGACGTTCGCCTCGGCGTTCGGCGTGGACCGTCCCGAGTGGGCGACCAATCCGGATCGGGTGGCCGACGCCGTGGCCGTCCGCGCGGCGGTCGATGCCGCGTTCGCGCCGCACACCCGGGCCGACCTGATGGCCCGCTTGGCCGACCTCGGCGTCCCGGCCGGGCAGGTGCGCTCGTTCGACGAGGTGTACGAGTGGGACCAGACCCGCTCGCAGGGCCTGCTGCTGGACGTCGACCACGCGACGCTGGGCCGGATCACGTTGCCCGGTCCGCCGCTGCGGTTCGAGGACGGTGGGCGGACCGAGCACGACGCGCCGCCGACGCTCGGCCAGCACGACGAGTCGGTGCGCGCCTGGCTGGACAGCCTCGACGGTCCGCCCGGCTGACCCACCCGTTCCCGATGATCTTGGACTTCTGGTCGAATAGCAGCCACAAGTCCAAGATCACGAAAGCGGCGCAGGCACAAACCCGGCGCCGTCGGTTGGGCGAGTAGCGCCAGTGCCGCCGCGCGCCGGCGATCCATAGCGTGAGCGCCATGCGGGTCGTGATCGCCTTGGGCGGCAATGCCATGACCGCCCCGGACGGCAGCGCCCGGCCCGACGACCAGCGCGCGGCGATCGAGCGGGCGATGGCGCCGGTGGCGGCCGTGGTGGCGGCCGGGCACGAGGTGCTGCTCACGCACGGCAACGGGCCCCAGGTCGGCAACCTGCTCGTCAAGAACGAGCTGGCCGCCGCCGTCGTACCCCCGGTGCCGCTGGACTGGTGCGGCGCGCAGACGCAAGGCACCATCGGCGTACTGATCATGAACGCGCTGGCCCGGCAGGGCGTCACCCGGGTGGCCACGCTCGTGTCGCGCACCCTGGTGGACGCCGCCGACGCCGGCTTCGACGCGCCGACCAAGCCGATCGGGCGGTACCTGCCGGCCGCCGAGGCGGCGCTGATGATCCAGCACGGGCAGGTGTGGCAGGACCGGGGCGCGCGGGGCTGGCGTCGGATCGTCGCCTCGCCCGAGCCCCTGGCCTGCGTGGACGCGCCGGCCGCGGCGGCCCTGCTCGGCGCCGGCTACGTGGTGACCTGCGCCGGCGGCGGGGGCGTCCCGGTCGCCGACGACGGCGCCGGCGGCTACCGCGGCGTCGAGGCGGTGATCGACAAGGACCTGACCGCCGCCCTGCTGGCCACCACCCTGGGCGCCGACGTCCTGGTCATCGCGACGGATGTCGAGGCGGCGATGCTCGGGTGGGGCACGCCGGGGCAGCGCGCCGTGGGGGTCGTCGAGGTCGGCGAGCTGCGGGGCCACGCGGCGGCCGGGGCGTTCGCCGGCGGCAGCATGGGCCCCAAGGTCGAGGCGGCCTGCCGGTTCGCCGAGGGTGCGCCGTCCCCGGACGGGTTCGCCGCGATCACGTCCCTGGACCGGATTGCCGACGCCGTGGCCCGCGCGTCTGGCACCATCGTGAGCCGATCGAAGGAGTGAACTTGCCTGAGCCCATCGAGGTCCGCAAGGTCCCGTTGCACACCGTCTCGGACGCCAGCGAGCTGCAGAAGCTGATCAGCGACGGCGTGCTCGACGCCGATCGGGTGGTCGCCGTGGTCGGCAAGACCGAAGGCAATGGCGGCGTCAACGACTACACGCGCATCATCGCCGACCGGGCCTTCCGCGAGGTGTTACTGGCGTCGGGCACGCGCGACGAGGACGCCGTCAAGCAGATCCCGATCGTGTGGTCGGGCGGCACTGACGGGGTGATCTCGCCGCACGCGACGATCTTCGCGACGCTGCCGCGTGAAGCGGCGCCGGTCACCGACGAGCCGCGGCTGACCGTCGGCTTCGCGATGAGCTAGCCCATCCTGCCCGAGGACATCGGCCGCACGGCGATGATCACCAAGGTGGCCGCCGCCGTGGGCGAGGCGATGAAGCGCGCCGGCATCGACGACCCCGACGACGTCCACTACGTGCAGACGAAGACGCCGCTGCTGACCATCGACACGATCCGCGACGCCAAGTCGCGCGGCCACGACGTGTTCACCGAGGACACGCTCACCTCGATGGACGTCTCGAACGGCACCACCGCGCTGGGCATCGCCGTCGCGCTGGGCGAGATCAACATGCCGACCGACGCCGACGTGCTGCGCGACCGGACGCTGTTCTCGTCGGTGGCATCGTGCTCGTCGGGGGTCGAGCTGGACCGCGCTCAGGTCGTCGTGGTCGGCAACGCCCGCGGCGTCGGCGGGCGCTACCGCATCGGGCACGGCGTCATGAAGGACGCGCTGGACGCCGACGGCATCTGGGCGGCGATCCGCTCGGCCGGGCTGGACCTGCCGCCGCGGCCGCATCCGTCGGACCTGGACGGCCGGCTGGTGAACGTGTTCCTGAAGTGCGAGGTGTCCCAGGACGGCCAGGTCCGGGGCCGGCGCAACGCGATGCTCGACGACTCCGACGTGCACTGGCACCGCCAGATCAAGGCGTGCGTCGGGGGAGTGGCGGCGGCGGTTACCGGCGACCCGGCGGTGTTCGTGTCGGTGTCGGCGGCCCACCAGGGCCCCGACGGCGGTGGCCCCGTCGCGGCCATAGTCGACCTCGGCTGACCGCCCGATCCGGTTTTGGCCGCCCGGCATCACATACAGGCCTCGGCGGCCAAAACCGGCGCTCGATCGTGGCGCCGGTCAGGCCGGCGTGACCGCCGAGCCGCACGCCGGGCACTGGAACGGTGCGCGCCGGGCCCGGCTGCGGCGGATCGCGTAGACGATCATGGGGAATCCCATCCCCGGGATCTCCCGCGTTGCCTGGACTTCGCCGTGCATCGGGCACCGGCCGGGCATTGTCTGGATTTCGCTGGCCATAGCTCCTCACTCCGAAAGTTGACTGTGACCAGCCTGGACGCGGCGCAGCGCCGTCGGCAGTGCCGGATGGGCGGGATCGGTCATGACATTCGTCAGGGAGTGCCCGGATCGCGCCGGTTTTGGTCATTCGAGCGGCTCAGCGCCGTCCGGATGACCAAGACCGAGGCGGGAAACCGGCGCCGGTACGCTCGACGGCGTCATGAAGACCTTCGACGAGCTGTTCGCCGAGCTGACCGAGCGGCAGCGCCTGCGGCCGGCCGGGTCGGGCACCGTCGAGGCCCTCGACGCCGGACTGCACGCCCAGGGCAAGAAGGTCGTCGAGGAGGCCGCCGAGGCCTGGATGGCTGCCGAGCACGAATCCGCCGATCGCACCGCCGAGGAGATCAGCCAGCTGCTGTATCGCGTCCAGGTCCTGATGCTCGGACGCGGCCTGACCCTCGCCGACGTGTACCGACATCTGTAGGCAACGACCCAGATCAGAGACTCGCCTACAGAAGGTCACGACATGACACTCCGTATCGCCGTTCCGAACAAGGGCTCGCTGTCCGAGCCGGCCAGCCAGATGCTCACCGAGGCGGGCTACCGCCAGCGCAGCGACTCCCGCGAACTGGTCCTCGTCGACGCCGACAACGACACCGAGTTCTTCTTCCTGCGTCCCCGCGACATCGCGATCTATGTCGGCTCCGGCCGGTTGGACGTCGGCATCACCGGCGAGGACCTCCTGCTCGACTCGGGCGCCGACGCCGAGTCGATCCTGCCGCTGGGCTTCGCCGGCTCGACGTTCCGCTTCGCCGCCCGGGCCGGATCAGGGCTCACCATCGAGCAGCTCGAAGGCAAGCGCATCGCCACCGCCTACCCCGGCGTGGTCGAGGCCTACCTCGTCGAGCGGCGCATCGCCGCCGAGGTGATCCGCCTCGACGGGGCCGTCGAAACCGCAGTCCGGCTGGATGTCGCCGACGCCATCGCCGATGTCGTCTCGACCGGCACCACGCTGCGTAACGCCGGCCTGGAGATCTTCGGCGAACCGATACTGTCCAGCCAGGCTGTACTCATTCGCGGCCGGGACGCCGAGGCGTCGCCGAAGGTCGAGCAGCTGACGCGGCGGCTGCAGGGCGTGATCATCGCCCGCAAGTACGTGCTGATGGACTACGACATCGGCAACCACCTGGTCGACAAGGCGGTGGCGGTCGCGCCCGGCCTGGAATCCCCGACGATCTCGCCGCTTCATGTAGCGGGCTGGTCGGCAGTACGCGTCATGGTGCCGCGCAAGGAGACGAACCGACTCATGGACGAGCTGTGGGAACTCGGCGCTCGCGGGATCCTGGTCACCGACATCCACGCGTGCCGGCTATGACAATCAAGGCTGTGACCGTCACCGCGCGCCCGGTGCGCACCACCAAGATCGCGATCGGCTGCGCGGCCGTCGTCGTGATCGTGTTCACCGTGACCGCGATCGTCATGCCGCACGCCAACGCCGGCGCGCACTTCAGCTGGAAGGACCAGCTGTCGACCGGGATTCTCGGGGTGATCCTGGCCGGGTTCATCCTCGTCCTCACCCGGCCGCGCATGCGCGCCGACGAGGCCGGCGTGCACATCCGCAACCATTGGGGGCCGTACAAGACGATCCCGTGGGACGTGATCGTGGGCGTCGAATTCCCCAAGGGACGGCACTTCGCCCGGTTGGTGCTGCCGGCCGACGAGACGGTCGCCCTGCTGGCCGTGCAACGCGCAGATCGCGAGCGTTCGGTCGCTGCCATGCGCGAGCTGCGCGACCTGCTCGCCCGGGCGCACGCGCCCCAGGCCTGATCGCCGGCCGGACGTGATCGCCGGGATCCTCATCGCGGTCGCCGTCGTGGTGGCCGTCGCCGTGACGATGCTGGCGATCCGCCGGCGCCGGCACCGCGATCTGGGTACCTCGGCGAATCGGGCGACCTTCGACACCCTGCACACCGCCAGCCTGGCCGCGCCGGGCCTGCGCGAGGGGTTGACCGAGCACGGCGCGCAGCGGGCGGTGCGGCACCTGCGCAGCCTGCTCGGCACGTCGGCGGTGGCGCTCACCGACCGCTCGCAGGCGCTGGCAATCGACGGTGTGCACCATCACGCCGAGCAGGCGATGAGCCATGTCCAGGCCGTGCTGCGCACAGGGGTGACCACCGTGCTGGGTCCGGCCGTCGTGTCGTGCGGCTCGGCCGACTGCCCGGTGCGCGCCGCCGTGGCCAGCCCGGTGGTCGACGGCGACGCCGTGGTCGGCGCGCTGGTGGCCTACGGCCGCGAGGCGTCGGCGATGCTGGTGCGCGCGGTCGACGAGGTGGCCCGCTGGGTGTCCGGGCAGATCGAGCTGGCCGCCGCCGACCGGCAGCGCACCCGGCTGATGGAGGCCGAGCTGCGCGCGCTGCGGGCCCAGATCAGCCCGCACTTCATCTACAACTCGCTGACCGCCGTCGCGTCGTTCGTGCGCACCGATCCGGACCGGGCTCGCGAGCTGCTGCTCGAGTTCGCCGACTTCACCCGCTACGCGCTGCGGCACCGGGGCGAGTACACGACGCTGGCCGACGAGCTGCGCAACACCGAGCGCTACCTGGTGCTCGAGCAGGCCCGGTTCGGCGACCGGCTGGCCGTCGCCCTGCACGTCGCGCCCGAGGTGTTGCCCATCGCCGTGCCGTTCCTGGTGGTCCAGCCACTGGTCGAGAATGCCGTACGCCACGGTATGGAAGGTCACGCCGGGGTGGTCACCGTCGCGATCCACGCCGTCGACGAGGGCATGGACGCGCTTATCAGCGTCGAGGACGACGGTCCGGGCTCGGATCCGGACGTGATCCGCTCAGCACTCGTGCAGGACAAGCCGTCGCCCTCGCTCGGACTGGGCAACGTCGACGCCCGGCTGCGCCAGGTCTACGGAGACCGGTACGGCCTGGTCGTCGAGACGGCGCCGGACGCCGGAACCAAGGTCAGCTTCCGGGTGCCGAAGTTCGCGCCCGGCGTGCATCCTTCCCTGACGGAGGCGCCGCAGTTAACCTCCGAGGCGTGACGGCGGCGCTCGTGCGCGCCCTGGTCGTCGACGACGAGGCCCCGGCGCGCGAAGAGATGGCTTACCTGCTCGAGCATGACGGGCGGGTCGGCCGGGTGCGTAGCGCCACGAACGCCGCCGAGGCCCTGCGCCTGCTGGCCGAGGAGCCGGCCGACGTCGTGTTCTGCGATCTGAAGATGCCCGGACTGCAGGGTATGGAGCTGGCCCGCGTCCTGGCCCGATTCGCCGAGCGACCGCGGATCGTGTTCGTCACCGCCTACGACGAGCATGCCGTCGAGGCGTTCGACCTGCAGGCTGTCGACTACGTGATGAAGCCGGTACGCGCGGCTCGGCTGGCCGAGGCGGTGCGTCGCGTGGTGGCGGCGCGGGCCGGGACGGCCGACGTCGGCGACGAGACGATCCCGGTGGAGCTGGCCGGCGTGACCCGATTCGTCAGCCGATCGCAGGTGCGCTACGTCGAGGCCCACGGCGACTACGCCCGCCTGCACACGGCGGCCGGCAGCCACCTCGTCCGGGTACCGCTGTCAGCGCTCGAGGAGCGGTGGGCCGGTGCCGGCTTCGTGCGGATCCACCGCAGCACGCTGGTATCGCTGGCCCACGTGGACGAGGTACGGGTCGTCGACGGGCGGTGCACCGTGCGGCTCGGCCCGGACGAGTTGCCGGTGAGCCGCCGGCACACCCACGAGCTGCGCGAGCGCGTGACCTACCGCGGGCCCCGATGAGCCACCCGGCTCGGCGGGTGCGCATCACCCATCCGCGCACCGATGCCGCCCGCCGGGTGCCGGCCCGGCCCGTCATCCACGAGATCGACGAGCAGACCCAGCTGGGCGAGGTGTACATGGCCTCGCTGGTGCGCAGCCAACGGCGGCTGGCGCTGCTCGTGTGCACGCTCACGGCGGGCGTGCTGGCCGGGACGGCGCTGCTCGGCGCGCTCGTGCCGGGGTTCGCCCGGGTGCGCGTGTTCGGCATCGCCGGGCCGTGGCTGGTGCTCGGCGTGCTGATCTACCCGGCGATGATCGGGCTGGCCGCATACACGGTGCGCCACGCCGAACGCAACGAGCGCGACTTCACCCAGCTGGTCGAACGTCGATGAGCCCCTCCCGCTACGAGTTGTCATACCTTGAGCGCGCTCCGGCGCGCCGGAGGTATGACAACTCGGCGGGACGGGAGCGGGACGCGCGATGAGCGCATGACGCAGGGGTACGCGGTCGGCGCGGTGGTCGTCGTCGCCGTGGCCACCGTCGGCGTCGGAGCTCTCGGGCTGCGACGCGTCCGTACGACCAGCGACTTCTACGTCGCCTCGCGAGCGGTGTCGCCGCGCTGGAACGCCGCAGCGATCGGCGGTGAGTACCTGTCGGCGGCGTCGTTCCTCGGTATCGCCGGGCTGATCCTCGCCTATGGCTACGACGTGCTGTGGTACCCGGTCGGCTACACCGCGGGCTACCTGATCCTGCTGGCCGTCGTCGCCGCGCCGCTGCGCCGGTCCGGCGCGTATACGCTGCCCGACTTCGCCGAGATCCGCCTGCGGTCACTAGCCGTTCGCCGATTGGCGAGCGTGCTGGTCGTGCTGATCGGCTGGCTCTACCTGGTACCGCAACTGCAGGGCGCGGCGCTCACGTTGCGGACCCAGACCGGCGCGCCGCACTGGCTGGGCGGGCTGGTCGTCGTGGCCGTCGTGCTGTGCGCCGTGGCGATCGGCGGCATGCGCTCGATCACGTTCGCGCAGGCGTTCCAGTTCTGGCTGAAGTTCACCGCGTTGCTCGTGCCGGCCATAGCGGTGCTGACCGTGTGGCACCAGCGTCACGACACGGTCGGCGACGGGTACCCGACGGTCCGGCGCGCGACCACCGTCACGGTGGCGGACGCGACGACGGTCCGGGTCGAGCACCCCGAGACGGTGACCGTGCGCGGGACCCTCGACGGCCGACAC
>DASXYE010000290.1:0-7362 GCA_036502695.1 Jatrophihabitantaceae bacterium | reverse complement strand
CCCGGCCATGCTGGAGTACCGCGGCATCGAAACAGCCCGGCGCATCTTCGCCACCGTCACCTTCCGCCCCGGCCGCGCCTACCGCGTGCTTCCCACCCGGGCCAACGGCCAGCCCGCCTTCGGCCTGTACCTGGCCGACCCCCACGCCAGTGTCTTCCGCGCCTACTGCCTCCTGGTCGTCACCACCGCCGGCGACCACATCACGGGCATCACCGCGTTCAGCACCGACGTCATGACGCGCTTCGGACTACCCCGAACCCTCCCCGAAACGGATTGACGGACGTCTGGCGCCACCACCCCGCACGCGGAAGCTGTCCGCGCTTAGCGATGTCCTAGCGACGCGAAGCGCGGACAACTCGCATCCACCAACGCGATGAGAATCCGGCGGATAGGCACAGCCCGCCACGCCCGGCTTGGGCGACGTTAGGCAAGTTCTGGACGGTCGGGCGCACACTGCAACGTATGGCGACCGATGATGCGCAGGAGGACACCCCTCCGGCGATCGTCGCGCTCCGAGACCGGGTCGACGAGCTGCGCGTCCGGCTGCAACAGATGCACGCCGGGCTGCGTGCGCGGCCCGGTGCGAATACCGACCGGAACGCGGCGGTCAAGGTCATGGGCGCGACGACGGTGGAGCTGATCGAGGCCCAGGCCCGATTGCGGGCGATGCGGGTGGCGCACCGGCAACAGGTCGTGGCCGGGCTGCTCGAGCAGGATCGGCGTCGCGATCGTCAGCGGCTGTGGCAGCTCACCGGCGTGGTCGCGTTCGCCGGAGTGCTCATCGTGGTGCTCGCCGTGGCCGGAGCGATCGCCACCGCCCGGCTGGCGATCGGCGTTCCCGTGGTGCTGGCCGGCGGGCTGATGGCGCTGTCGATGACCCCGGCGATGGTTCGCGACGCGGGCCGGCGGGCCATCGAGTTGCGCAAGGCAATCGCCGCCGCGGCGTTGGCCGTCCTCGCCTTGATCGGCGCGCTGGCCTGGCGACCACTCGGCTATGCGTGTTTGTTGGCGCTGGCCGTCGCGGCCATGCCACTCGTCGCGGCGGTGCAGGCCCGCCGGCGGCGCGAGGCAGGCGGGGAGGGAGGTGCCGACCGTGGACGAAAGCCGGCCGCGTAACAGCAACGGGGCACAGCAGCCGATGCCCACCGAACCGTTGCCCGTCCCTACCGGACCGCAGCAGCCGATGCACACCGAGCCGTTGCCGACGAACCTCGAACCGCCGCGCGTCACGTCCGAACCGCCGCGGCTCAACGCCGAGACCGAACCGGCGGCGATACGGCGCGAGCTGGCCGAGCTCATCCGATCGGTGCGACTGATCAGCCAGAAGGTCGAGTGGCTGATGGACAACGCGCTGATCATCGCCGACGCGCCGATCTGGGATCTGGACGGCTCGGTCGACGAGGACATGGCGAGGCTGGCCGCGAAGGTCGAGCGGGGTGAGCGGTTCCAGGATCAGCTGCTCGACACCTCGGCCCGCAAGGAACTCAAGCTCGCCGTGGACCGGCACTGGGAGTGGGGCCGCAAACTCGAGCAGCGCCAGACCGGCGTCCTGGCGCTGAGCGAGGCGATCGTGGGCTCGGACGAGTCGGCCGCCGCGCGCGCGGCCGAGGAGTTCCCGGCGGCCTGGCAAGCCGTCACCGAGCTGGAACAGGACGGGCCGCAGCTCGAGGCGGCCGCGCGGGTGGCCCGCGAGCGCCTGGACGCCGACGACGAGGCCCGCAGCCGGCACGGCCGCGACATCGAGGCGGTCGGCCACGCGTGGGACGAGCTGTGCCACCAGTTGCGCGAGCTGATCGACACCGGGGTTTCGCAGCACGCGCTGTTCCCGGCGTGGTTCCGGGACAGCCTCGGCCTGGCGCCGCCACCGGACGCACCGACCCGATGGTTCGAGCTGGCCACCGAGATCCTCGCCTACCGCGTCACGTACCGCGTGACGAGCGAGGCGTCGCCGCTCGGCGACCCGCCGCCGGGCGATGCGTCGTCGCGACGCCGCGAGTGGCATCAGCGGCTGCGCGCCGGTCTGGCTCGCCTGACGTAGGGCGTCCCGGAGATATACAGCCAGGCGAGCTGTATTTAGTGTTAAGCGGGCATCTCACCAAGATCATATGACTCTAGACACCCATGATCATTTACCCCATGATGTGCTGCGTACGGTAATTCGACACACACGGGGGCAGCCAAGGAGGCAGTCCATGTCACGTCGCATTACATGCCTTATCGCCGCGTCGACTCTCGTGGTCGGCGCAGCAGTAGCGGTCCCCACGGCCACGGCAGCGGCGCCGAAGCACGAGGGGACGCACGTCTCGAAGACCGCGACCGCCGTATCGGTTCCCGACCCCCAGCAGTTGATCACGGTGCTGAACCAGGTCGAGAACCGAATCCAGCAGGCGCAGCACAGCGGCAAGATGGCCCCGCACGATCTCGCCGGGCTGGACACCCTGTTCAGCAGCGTCGAAGTCAGCGTCCTCGCACTGCTCAACGCGGTGACGTCCACGGTCGGCCTGCCGTCGATTCCGGGCCTGCCGAAGTCGGCCGACCTGCCGGCGGCGAAGCAGCTGGAAAAGAACGTCAAGGATGCGCTGGCCAAGGTCGCGCCGGCTGACCTGGGCGGCCTCGGCAGCCTGCTGGGCAGCGTGGTGGGCGTCGTCATGGGCCTGCTCAACACCCTGACCGGACTGCTGGGTCTGCCGCCGCTGCCGGGGCTGCCCCCGTTGCCGGGGCTGCCGCCAGTGGGCGGTCTGCCGATTCCTCCGGTCCCGGGAAGCTGAGTCCATCAAGACGCTGACAACGATCGGTCAGCGTCGGCAGGTCGCGAGGCGCACTACGGCCTCGCGACCTGCTTTTATCCAGCCACGCTGCACTTTTGGCCGTCCGACCTCATATCCGGTCGGGCGGCCAAACGGTGATCAAGCCGGGTAGACGAACAGTGGGACCGCCGTCTCGGCCGGCGTCATCGCGCCGTGGAATGCGACGAGCCGGCTGACCGCCGCCGGTTCGTGCCGGCCGGCCAGCACCACGTAGTCGTCGCGGCACACCACGACGACGTCCCCGATGCGCCGCTGGTGTGCCTCGGACACCGGGCCGAACCACCCGGCAGCCACGGCATCATCTCGGCTGACGACCTGCGCGGCCGGTCCGAGCACCTCACGCCAAGCGGCCAGCACGTCGTCGCGAGCACCCCGCCGGGTGTGCAGGTACCGCACCCGGGGCTCGCCGGCCACCACGCGCACGCCTGCGCTGAGCCGTCGATCGGCGTCCAGGTCGATTCGGCGATCAGCCGGTACGTCGAGGCCGCCGTGGTCAGCGGTCACGAGCAGTGCGGCGTCGGCCGGCAATCCGTCGATCAGCTGCTCGATCAGTCGGCCCACCTCGCGCGCCGCCGTCCGCCACTGGTCGGAGTCGATGCCGTGCCGGTGGGCCATCGTGTCGAGCGTCGCGTGGTAGCCGCACACCAACCGCGCCGGTCCGGCCAGCTCGGCGAGGATGCCGGACACGAGCCCGTCCGGGTCGGCCGCTCCCACGTAGCGCGAGCCGCGGTATGCGGCGACGGTGAGCCCGCTGCCCTCGAACTCGGGCCGCGACACGACCGCCGACGCGATGCCGGCTCGGGCCGCGAGCTCGAACTGGGTGGGCAGCGGCTGCCATCGGGCCGGATCGGGCCGGCGCTGCCAGTCGATGTGCGTCAATACCCGGCGCCGCCTGGGAATCTTGACCGTGAAGCCCAGCACGCCGTGCTCCCCCGGCTGGGCCCCGGTGCCCAGCGAGACCAGGCTGGTCGGCGTCGTCGACGGGAAACAGCTGGCGATCTCGGTCAGCCGGCCGAGACGTCCGGCCCGGATGTCGGCGAGCACCGGCGCGGCCGCGCCGGCGGCGGGTAGCAGGTGATAGCCGAGACCGTCGACGAGCAGCACGGCGATGCGCCGGACGTCGGGCAGGTCGAGCCGAGTCCGAGTCTCGGGTCCACCGAGGGCGGCCACCGCGGCGGGCAGCACGTCGGCGATGGTCAGCGGCATGCGCGCTGCTCGCTGGCGACGAGCGCGGTCAGGTCGGCGACGATGATGCTCTCGAGCGACGACACGACCGTACGCCCGGGTACGGACTCGAGCGGCACCTCGCTCGGCACGGCGAGCACGGCGCATCCGGCGGCTTCGGCCGAGGCGATGCCCAGCGGCGAGTCCTCTATGGCAACGCAGCAGGTGGGGTTCACGCCGAGCAGCCGAGCGGCTTGCTCGTACGGGTCGGGCGCCGGCTTGGGGTGCGCCACCTCGTCGCCGCAGACCGTGGCGGCGAAGTGCTCGCGACCCATCGTGTCGAGCGCGATCTCCGTCAGCCGCCGGTGCGTGGACGTCACGAGCGCGGCCGGGATGCCGGCCTCCCCCACTGCGAGCAACAGCTGCCGCGCGCCCGGCTTCCACACCAGCGCGGTGCCGAACAGCTCGGCCGCCCGTTCCGTCAGGTAGGCGCCGCTGCTCTCCGGATCGGCGTCGATGCCCAGGTCGTTGTGCATGATCGCGATCGAGCGGGCCAGGCTGGAGCCGACCATACGCCGGCGTGCGGAATCGGACAGTTCACCGCCCAGCCACTGCGCCAGGTCGTCCAGCGCGACGTCCCAGATCTTCTCCGAGTCGAGCAACGTGCCGTCCATGTCGAACAGAACGGCCGCGAGCTGCATGCCACCCATCATGCCGGGTCCCGTTGTCAGCACCTCGGGCGATACTGCCGTCATGGCATACGACGAGGACCTCGCCGACCGCATCCGCGAGCTGGTGGCGACCGAGCGTGGCCTGACCGAGCAGCGGATGTTCGGCGGGCTAGCGTTCCTGATCAACGGCCATATGTCGGTGACCGCCAGCGGCCGCGGCGGGTTGATGCTCCGCGTCGACCCGGCTCGGACGGACGAGCTGATCGCCCGCCCGGGCGTGCGTCGCATGGTGATGCGCGGCCGCGAGATGGACGGCTGGCTGCGCGTCGACGCCGACGTGCTCGCAACCGACGACCAGCTGCGCCAGTGGGTCACGCAGGGCGTCGGCTACGCCCGGTCGCTGCCGCCTAAGTAGCCGCTACTCGTCGTCCGGGCGGTAGCCGAGGTTCGGCGAGAGCCACTTCTCGGCCTCGGCCAGGGTCCAGCCCTTGCGCTGGGCGTAGTCCTCGACCTGGTCGCGGCCGAGCTGGCCGAGCACGAAGTACTGCGACTGGGGATGCGAGAAGTACAGGCCACTGACTGCCGCGCCCGGCCACATCGCCATGCTCTCGGTCAGCTCGATGCCGGTGTTCGCCTTGACGTCGAGCAGTTCCCAGATCGTCTGCTTCTCGGTGTGCTCGGGGCAGGCCGGGTAGCCCGGCGCCGGGCGGATGCCGACGTAGCGCTCCTTGATCAGCGCCTCGTTGTCGAGATCCTCGTCGGGCTGGTACGCCCAGAACTCGGTCCGCACCCGCTCGTGCAGGCGCTCGGCGAACGCCTCGGCGAGGCGGTCAGCCAACGACTCGAGCAGGATGGCGCTGTAGTCGTCGAGCGCCGCCTTGAACTGCTTGATCCGCTCGCCGATCCCGAGACCGGCGGTGACCGCGAACGCCCCGACGTAGTCGTGCAGGCCGGTGCTCTTGGGCGCGACGAAGTCGGCGAGCGATCGGTGCGGCACGCCGGGCCGGTGCTCGGTCTGCTGGCGCAGCTCGTGCAGGGACGTGAGCACCGCGGTGCGGGTCTCGTCGGTGTAGACCTCGATGTCGTCGTCGACCGTGCTGGCCGGGAACAGGCCGATGACGCCGGACGCGCTGATCCACTTCTCGTCGATCAGCTTGTCGAGCATGGCCTGCGCGTCGTCCCACAACTTGCGCGCGGCATCGCCGGACGCCGGATTGTTGAGGATGTCCGGGAACTTGCCCTTCATTTCCCACGCGTTGAAGAACGGCTGCCAGTCGATGTACTCGCGCAGTTCGGCCAGCGGGTAGTCGCGGAACGTCTTGACGAACTGCCGGGCCAGCGCCTCGGGCCGCTCGCTGTCGTGGTGCACGTCCGGTGCCTGCTGGGCGAGCAGCCGCGGGCGGGGCGGGTGGTAACCGGTCCAGTCGATCGGCGTGTGGTCCTCGCGGGCCGCCGCGATCGGCACGATCACCTTGGCGTCGCTGCGGGCGGCGTAACGCTCGCGCAGCGAGTCGTAGTCGGCCTGGACGTCGGCCAGCAGCGCCGGGCGCTGATCGCCGGAGAGCAGCGCGGCGACGACCGGCACCGACCGCGACGCGTCCTTCACCCAGATGACCGGGCCGTGGTAGCGCTTGTCGACCTTGACGGCGGTGTGCGCGCGCGAGGTCGTGGCCCCGCCGATCAGCAACGGGATCTCGAGGCCCTGCCGCTCCATCTCGGCCGCGAAGTTGACCATCTCGTCCAGCGACGGCGTGATCAGCCCGGACAGCCCGATGACGTCGGCGTCGTGTTCCTTGGCCGCGTCGAGGATCTTCTGCGCGGGCACCATCACGCCGAGGTCGATGACGTCGTAGTTGTTGCACTGCAGCACAACTCCGACGATGTTCTTGCCGATGTCGTGGACGTCGCCCTTGACCGTGGCCATGACCACCGTGCCGTTGCTGCGTCCGGCGTCGTCGGGCGACTTGCCGGCCTCGATGTAGGGCACGAGATAGGCGACGGCCTTCTTCATGACGCGGGCCGACTTGACCACCTGCGGCAGGAACATCTTGCCCGCCCCGAACAGGTCGCCGACGACGTTCATGCCGGCCATCAAGGGACCTTCGATGACCTCGATCGGCTGCCCGCCCCGCGCCTCGATCAGCTGGCGCAGTTCCTCGGTGTCGGTCTCGGCGAACTCGTCGATGCCCTTCACCAGCGCGTGCGTGATGCGCTCGTCGACCGGCAGCGAGCGCCAGGCGTCGTCAACCGCCTCGACCTTCTTGCCGTCGCCGGCGAACTCGGTCGCGATCTC
This sequence comes from Jatrophihabitantaceae bacterium, assembly GCA_036502695.1. Taxonomy (GTDB): domain Bacteria; phylum Actinomycetota; class Actinomycetes; order Mycobacteriales; family Jatrophihabitantaceae; genus DASXRA01. Next base: position 427 of record DASXYE010000290.1, on the reverse strand, counting down.
GAGCAGCCGTTCGGCGGCGTCCGGACGACGGTTCAGGATGACGTCCTCGATGCGCTCACGCAGCCGCTCGTCGACCTGGTCGTAGACGACGAGGGCGCCGGCGTTGACGATGCCCATGTCCATGCCGGCCGCGATCGCGTGGTACAGGAACACCGCGTGGATCGCCTCGCGCACCGCGTTGTTGCCGCGGAAGGAGAACGAGACGTTCGACACGCCGCCGGAGACGAGCGCACCTGGCAGGTTCGCCTTGATCCAACGGGTCGCTTCGATGAAGTCGACGCCGTAGTTCGCGTGCTCCTCGATACCGGTCGCGACCGCGAAGATGTTCGGGTCGAAGATGATGTCCTCGGCCGGGAAACCGACCTCGTCCACCAGGATGCGGTACGCGCGCTCGCAGATGACCTTGCGGCGTTCGAGGTTGTCGGCC
>DASXYE010000289.1:0-7204 GCA_036502695.1 Jatrophihabitantaceae bacterium | reverse complement strand
GCTGCGGGCGATGCTGCAGGTCGTCGACTCCGGCGGGCAGGCCGCGCTGCTGGCGCCCACCGAGGTGCTGGCCGCCCAGCACGCCCGCTCGATCCGGACGCTGCTGGGCGATCTGGCCCAGGCCGGCCAGCTCGGCGGCGCGGAGAACGGCACTCGCGTCGCGCTGTTGACCGCCTCGCTTCCGGCCGCCGCCCGGCGCGCGGCGCTGCTCGACGCCGCGAGCGGTGCGGCCGGCATCGTGATCGGCACGCACGCACTCATCCAGCAACACGTGAGCTTCGCCGACCTGGCCCTGGTCGTCGTCGACGAGCAGCACCGATTCGGCGTCGAACAGCGCGATGCCTTACGCAGCAAGGCGAAACAGCCACCGCACCTGCTCGTCATGACGGCCACGCCCATACCCCGAACGGTCGCCATGACCGTGTTCGGCGACCTCGACACGTCCGTGCTGCGCGAGCTACCGCTCGGGCGCTCGCCCATCTCGACGACGGTGATCCCGGTCGGTGAGAAGCCGGCCTGGTTGGACCGCGCCTGGCAGCGCATCCGCGAGGAGGTCGAGGCCGGGCGGCAGGCCTTCGTGGTGTGCCCGCGCATCGGTTTCGGCACCGAGATCGATGCCGAGCTGGAGGCTCAGTTCGACGATGTCGAGCTGCCGGAGAAGCGCCCCCCGCTCGCCGTCAACGACATCTTGGTGATGCTGCGCGACGGCCCGCTGCACGGGCTGCGGCTCGCGGCGCTGCACGGCGGGCTGGTGCCGGACGAGAAGGACCGGGTCATGGGCGGGTTCGTCGCTGGCGACGTCGACGTCCTGGTGGCCACCACGGTCGTCGAGGTCGGCGTCGACGTGCCGAACGCCACGGCGATGGTGGTGCTCGACGCCGACCGGTTCGGGATGTCGCAGCTGCACCAGCTGCGCGGCCGGATCGGACGGGGCGGCCACCCCGGGCTGTGCCTGCTGGTGAGCGAAGCGATGCCGGGCACGCCGTCGCGCGAGCGCCTCGACGCCGTCGCCGCCACGACCGACGGCTTCGAGCTGGCCCGCCACGATGTCGAGCAGCGCCGCGAGGGCGACGTGCTCGGGTCGGCCCAGTCGGGACGGCGCTCGACGCTGCGGCTGCTGTCGTTGCTGAAGGACGAGGAGCTGATCGTCGAGGCCCGCGACGAGGCCGCCCACCTGGTCGGCGACGATCCGGCCCTGGCGGCCTACCCGCAGCTCGCCGCCCAGGTCGCCGCGATGGTCGACGAAGCGCAGGCCGAGTACCTGGACAAGGCGTGAGACAAGGCTTTGGACGCGGCGTGACGCCGTGACCCGGATCGTCGCCGGCGCCGCCAAGGGCCGGCCGCTCGCGGTACCGCCGCGGGGCACCCGGCCCACGTCCGACCGAACCCGTGAGGCGCTGTTCAGCACGCTGGCCGGGCTGCTCGACCTGGACGGGGCCCGCGTGCTCGACCTGTACGCCGGCACCGGCGCGGTGGGGCTCGAGGCGCTGTCCCGGGGCGCCGCGCACGCCACGTTCGTCGAGTCCGACCGGACGGCGGCGGCCACCGTGCAGCGCAACGTCGACGCCGTCGGGCTGCCCGGCGCGCGCGTCGTGCGCGGCCCGGTCGAGACGTTCCTGAGCGGCCCGTCGGACGCGCCGTACGACCTGGCCTTCGCCGACCCGCCCTACGCCCTGGACGAGCCGGCGCTGGCCGTGGTGCTGGCCCGGCTCACCGACTGGCTGGCGCCCGAGGCGATCGTGGTCGTCGAACGGTCGGCGCGCGGCCCCGAGCCGCAGTGGCCAAGTGTGATCCAGTCGGTCAAGCAGAAGCGCTACGGCGAGGGTTTGCTTTGGTACGGTCGGCGCCGATGAGCGCTGAGCAGGCGACGGTGCGCCGGGCTATCTGCCCCGGGTCGTTCGACCCGGTCACGAACGGCCACCTCGACATCATCGGCCGGGCGGCCAACCTCTACGACGAGGTCGTCGTGGCCGTGTTCGTCAATCGCAGCAAGTCCGGGCTGTTCACCGTGGACGAGCGGATCGCCATGCTCGACGAGGCCACGGCCGAGCTGCCCAACGTCCGCGTCGACTCGTTCCGCGGGCTGATCGTCGACTACTGCAAGACGCACGACATCGCCGTGATCGTCAAGGGCCTGCGCGCCGTCAGCGACTTCGACTACGAGCTGCAGCAGGCCCAGATGAACCGGGGGCTGGCCGGCGTCGACACCCTGTTCATGCCGACCAACCCGGAGTACAGCTTCCTGGCGTCCAGCCTGGTCAAGGACGTTGCCGGCTGGGGCGGCGACGTCTCCAAGCTGGTGCCGCCGACCGTGCTCAAGCGGCTCATCGAGCGAGCCAACGGCTCGTGACCGAGCGCGCGCGGCGGCGCGTCGACGAGCTGCTCGCCGAGCTCATCGAGCTGGTCGAGACGGCCCGGGCGGTGCCGATGTCCGGCTCGTGTGTGGTCCCGCGCGAGCGCACCCTGGATCTGCTCGACGACCTGCACGGGTCGCTGCCGCCCGAGCTGGTCGAGGCCCGGCAGGCGCTCGCCCAGCGCGAGGCGTTGCTGGCCGAGGCCCGCGAGCACGGCGCCCAGCTGGTGGCCGAGGCGGAGGTCCGGGCGCACGAGATCGTCGAGGCCGGGCGGGCCGAACACGCCGAGCTGGTGTCGGCGAGCGGCGTGCACCAGGCCGCCACCGAGCAGGCCGAGCAGCTGCGGGCGGCCGCCGAGCAGGACGTCACGGACCAGCGCGCCCAGGCGGAGCAGTACGCCGCTGACCTGCGCGCCGACGCCACGTCGTTCGCCGATCAGACGCTGGCCGACCTCGTCGACGTGCTGCAGCAAGCCACGGCCACCGCCCAACAAGGCCGCGCCGCGCTCGCTCCGGAAACGCCGTCTCCGGGCACCTCACAGCCTCCGATTACGGGCTAGGCCACGTTCTCGGCTAAGCTGGCCGACGGCCTCATCCCGATCAAGGCCGGATTCGCATGCCCGAGAACACAACACCGAAGCGCCACCTCGATCCGCGAGACCCGTATGTCCTCGACACGAGGCCACTCGGACGTCAACCCGGGTCGATGCGTACCGATCGGCGTCGTGTTCCCGCGCCTGCGGGGCTGGACCAAGATCTCGTCGGTGTACCGGAAGGTACGCCGCTCGACCTCGACCTGCGGTTGGAGTCGGCCACCGAAGGCGTGCTCGTCACGGGCACGGTGGCGACAACGATCACGGGCGAGTGCGGGCGGTGTCTCGATCCGTTCACCGGGGACTTCAGGGTCGAGGTGGTCGAGCTGTTCGCCTATCCGGGCAGCGTGACCGCCGAGACCACCGACGAGGGTGAGGTCGACCGGATCGTCAACGACCTGATCGATGTCGAACCGGTGGTGCGTGACGCGGTGGTGCTGGGTCTGCCTACGACCCCGCTCTGCCGGCCGGATTGCGCCGGGCTGTGCTCCACCTGCGGGCAGCGGCTCGACGAGTTGCCGGCCGGTCACGCACATGAGCAGATCGACCCGCGTTGGGCCGCTCTCACCGAGCGGCTGACCGGATCGTCCGAGTAGAAGGAGTTCCCCGTGGCAGTCCCGAAGCGCAAGATGTCGCGCAGCAACACCCGGTCGCGCCGCTCGCAGTGGAAGACGAGCGCCCCGACGCTGGTGCCCTGCTCGAACCGCGCCTGCGGTCAGCCCAAGTTGCCGCACACCGCCTGCCCCACCTGCGGGCAGTACGACGGCAAGCAGGTTCTCGCGGTCTGACCGCGTGGCCTCAGCCATCGAGCCGGCCGACCAAGCTCGGCTCGCCGACGCACTCGGCGTCACCGTCGACCCCGGGTTGCTTCAGCGCGCCCTGACGCATCGCTCCTACGCCTACGAGCACGGCGGCGTGCCGCACAACGAGCGGCTGGAATTCCTCGGCGACTCGGTGCTCGGCGTGGTGATCACCGAGACCCTGTACCGCCAGCACCCGGACCTGCCCGAGGGCAAGCTGGCCAAGCTGCGCGCTTCGGTCGTGAACATGCGCGCGCTGGCCGAGGTGGCGCGCAAGATCGGCGACGATGCTGGGCCCGGTGGCGGGCTCGGCCCGTACCTGCGCCTGGGCCGCGGCGAGGAGGTCACCGGTGGGCGGGACAAGGCCAGCATCCTGGCCGACACCGTCGAGGCATTGCTCGGCGCGATCTACATCGAGCACGGCCTGGACACCGCCGCCCGGGTCATCCACGACCTGTTCGACAGTCTGCTGGCCGATGTCGCCAACCACGGCGCCGGCCTGGACTGGAAGACCAGCCTGCAAGAGCTCACTGCCGAGCTGGGCGTCGGCGTTCCCGAGTACGTGATCACCTCCTACGGTCCCGACCACGCCAAGACGTTCACCGCGCAGGCCTCTGTCGGTGGCGAGCTGTTCGAGGCCAGCACCGGGCGGAACAAGAAGGAGGCCGAGCAGGCGGCGGCGCAGACGGCGTACCGCATCCTGCGGGCCCGTGCCGACGCGGCCGAGCCGCCCCCCGAGGCCTGATCGTTGCCCGAACTGCCCGAGGTCGAAACGGTGCGCGCCGGCCTCGAGAAGTGGGTGTCCGGCCGGGTGATCGCCGAGGCCGAGGTTCGGCATCCGCGCTCGATTCGCCGGCATCTGGCCGGCGCCGCCGATTTCACAGCTCGGCTGCATAATCGCCGACTGGGCATCGCCCGGCGGCGCGGAAAGTACCTGTGGCTACAGCTGGATGACGCCGACGAATCCTTGGTCGGCCACCTCGGTATGAGCGGTCAGTTGCTGGTGCGGCCGGCGTCCGCGCCCGACGAGCCGCACCTGCACGTCCGGATCGGATTCGTCGACGGCGGCCCGCAGCTGCGCTTCGTCGACCAGCGCACGTTCGGCGGGCTGCTGCTCGACGAGCTCGTGCCGACTCTGGATCGGCCGGATGACACGGTTCCGTCGCTCATCGCCCACATCGCCCGTGACCCGATGGATCCGGCGTTCGACGAGGCGGTGTTTCTCGACCGGTTGCGTCGGCGGTCCAGCGGCATCAAGCGGGCCCTGCTCGACCAGTCGCTGATCTCCGGCGTGGGCAACATCTACGCCGATGAGGCGCTGTGGCGGGCCAAGCTGCACGGCGAGCGGGTGTCATCCGGGCTGCGCCGGCCGGCGGTCCTCGCCTTGCTGGCCGAGGTGCGGGCGGTGCTCGGCGAGGCGATTGTCGCCGGCGGCACGTCCTTCGACGCCCTGTACGTGAACGTCAACGGCGAGAGCGGCTACTTCGACCGGACGCTGAACGTCTACGGCCGAGCCGGCGAGCCGTGCCGCCGGTGCGGCACCCCGATCCGGCGAGCCGCCTTCATGAACCGTTCCAGCTACTTCTGCCCAAAATGCCAACGAAGTCCCGCGCCACGTGACCAGGGGCTAGCTCAGCCACGAGCGCGATGAGCGCTTGCGCGGGCGCGACGAAGGAGCGCTCGGATCCGGGATTGCCCCCGAGCTTGCGAGTGGGGCGAGATCGGAGCCGATTCCGGCGGATGAAATAGCTGTAAGCCCCGTGATACGGGGCTCCGCGTGTTGACCAGCCGTTACCGAAGTGCGACCATGAATAGACCTGACGGAAGCTCGGCGGTCCGGTGCGTCCAATTTTTGGACGAATTGGCGTCGGACGCGGCTCCCCTTCCGCCGCGTCGTTCAGAGACAAAGTAAGTCGATGACCGGCACGAGATGTACACATCGGGCATCGACGCTGTGGTGTGAAAGGTCGCTACATGGCACGCGCCTTGCTGGGTTACGTAGGCAGCGCATCAGAACAGACTCTCACCTTCGAGGTAGTACGCCTGCGCCGGCGAGTGCAGGAACTCGAGCACGAGATCGCCGAGCTACGGGCAGCGCCCGAGCAAGAGCTGGATCCCGGGCTCGACCTCGAGTTGCACCGGCTGGCTGAGGACGCCGAACCCGCTCTGGCCTGATCCCGGCAGAACCCACGCCGGTTTCGTCCAGCTGCGGCGCGCTTTCGGCGTGCCGCCCTGAGGCTTACCCGGGCCTCCTCCGGCCGGCCTGCCGCGCGTTGATTTGCCGGCGCGCTAGATTCTCCGGGATTATCGGGTGTCGGCCAACCGGCCAGCACTCAACCACAAGGCCCGCGGTACGCGGGTGCGCCGACCGTTAGGTCGCTGTATGTGTCGGCGCTTTGGCAAACACGGAGATTCGTGCACCTCAAGTCGCTGACGCTCAAGGGATTCAAGTCCTTTGCCTCGGCCACCAGCCTGCGCTTCGAGCCAGGCATCACGGCCGTCGTCGGACCCAACGGGTCGGGCAAGAGCAACGTCGTCGACGCCATCGCCTGGGTGCTGGGCGAGCAGGGCGCCAAGGCGCTGCGCGGCGGCAAGATGGAAGACGTCATCTTCGCCGGCACCGCCGGGCGCCCGCCGCTGGGCCGGGCCGAGGTCACGCTCACCATCGACAACTCCGACAACGCGCTGCCCATCGACTACGCCGAGGTGTCGATCACCCGCCGGATGTTCCGGGACGGGGCCAGCGAGTACGAGATCAACGGCACCGCGTGCCGGTTGCTGGACATCCAGGAGCTGCTGTCCGACTCGGGTATCGGGCGCGAGATGCACGTCATCGTCGGGCAGGGCCAGCTCGACTCGGTGCTGCAGGCCCGGCCCGAGGATCGGCGCGGGTTCATCGAGGAGGCGGCCGGCGTCCTCAAACACCGCAAGCGCAAGGAAAAGGCGCTGCGCAAGCTCGACGCCATGCAGGCCAACCTGACCCGGCTGACGGACCTGACCGGCGAGCTGCGCCGCCAGCTCAAGCCGTTGGGCAAGCAGGCCGAGATCGCCCGCCGAGCCGCCGGCGTCCAGGCCGAACTGCGCGATTCCCGGCTGCGCCTGCTGGCGGACGACCTGCTGGCGTTGCGGACCGAGCTCGACCGCGAGGTGGCCGACGAGGAGGCGATCCGGTCGCGCCGGACCGAGGTCGAGACCGCTCTCGACGACGCGCGGCAGCGGGAGGCGGCGCTCGAGGCGCAGCTCGCCGCCGACGCCCCGCTCGTCGCCCGGTCACAGGAGACCTGGTACCGCCTGTCGGCGCTCGAGGAACGCTTCCGGGGCACCGCGTCGCTCGCCGGTGAGCGCGCGCGCCACATGGCCGCCGAGCCGGAGCAGACCCGCACGGGTCGCGCGCCCGAGGCGATGGAGGCCGAGGCCGCCGAGGTGCGCGTCGAGGAGGAGGGCCTGCAGGTCAGCCT
>DASXYE010000288.1:0-15133 GCA_036502695.1 Jatrophihabitantaceae bacterium | reverse complement strand
GCGGCATGGTCACAGAGACCGACATGGTCCAAGGCTCCTTCGAGTCATCAACTCATCAGTTTCGGATGGGGCTCACTCGTGCACGTGCAAGGGCTTGCCGGCGAGCAGCAGGTGCGCCTCACCGATTGCCTCGGACTGCGTGGGGTGCGGGTGGATCAGCTGGGCGACCTCGCTGGGCAGGGCCTCCCAGTTGTAGATGAGCTGCGCCTCGGCGATCAGCTCACCCACCCGGTCACCGACGATGTGCACGCCGAGCACCGGGCCGTCGGCGAGGGCGATCAGCTTGACGGCGCCCTTGGTCTGCAGGATCGAGCTGCGACCGTTGCCGGACAGGTCGTAGGTCACGGTCTTGATCTTGTCAGCGCCGTGCTTCTCGGCCGCCTGGGCCTGGGTCAGCCCGACGGAGGCGACCTCGGGCGAGCTGTAGGTGATGCGCGGGACGCCGGCGTAGTCGATCGGCACGACCGGCAGCCCGGCGATGTGCTCGGCGGCCAGAATGCCCTCGGCGAAACCGACGTGCGCGAGCTGCGGGTGCGGGGCGGCGCCCATCGAGACCAGGTCGCCGACGGCGTACACGCCGGGGACGCTGGTGCGCAGGTACTCGTCCACCTGGACGAAGCCGCGCTCGATGGCGATGCCGGCCTCCTCGTAGCCCAGGTTGGCCGACGAGGGCCCCCGCCCGACCGCGACGAGCAGCAGCTCGGCCTCGAGTGCCTCGCCGCCTTCGAGGAAGACGCGCACGCCGTTGTCGGTGTGCTCGACGCGCTGGAACCGGGAGTTCAGCTTGAAGCCGATACCCCGGCGGCGAAACGCCCGCTCGAGCAGCTTGGAGTTGGCCTCGTCCTCCAGCGGTACGAGATGGGGCAGCGCCTCGACGATGGTCACGTCGGCGCCGAAGGACTTCCACGCGCTCGCGAACTCGACGCCGATGACGCCGCCGCCGAGCACCACGGCGCTGGCCGGCACGTGATCCAGCTGCAACGCGTGCTCGCTGGCGATCACCCGCTGGCCATCCAGCTCCAGGCCGGGAAGGGTCCGCGAGTACGAGCCGGTGGCCAGGATGATGTTCGTGGCGGTGTAGACGGTGTCGCCCACGGTGACCTGGTTGGCGCCGGTGAGCCGGCCCTCGCCCTCGACGATCTCGATGCCGCGGCTCTTGACCAGGCCGACCAGGCCCTTGTGGTTCTTGTCGACGACCCCGTCCTTGTACTTGTGGACGCCGGCCATGTCGATGCCTTCGAAGCTGGCGTTCACGCCGAACTGCGAGCTCTCGCGGGCCTGGTCGGCGATCTCGCCGGCGTGCAGCAGCGCCTTGGTGGGGATGCAACCCCGGTGCAGGCAGGTGCCGCCGACCTTGTCCTTCTCGACCAGGACCACCGACTTGTTCAGCTCGGCCGCCCGCAGGGCCGCGGCGTAGCCGCCACTGCCGCCGCCGAGCACTACGAGGTCAACGGTGGTGTTGTCAGCCACGGTGGTGTCTCCCGATCGATTGTGGAACTGTGCCTACTCCCATCTTGGCACCCGCCACACGGGCGGCGACACTCGGCGGCTGACCGGCCGGTGACCGTGGCATCGCCGGTATCCTCGGGCCAACGAAGGGGGAGTTGTGAGGCTGTTCAGTCGTCGGAAGGCTCGGCGGGCCGGCACGCTGCGCAGCGGGTCGTCCACCGACCTCGCGCACCTGGTGCAGTTCGTGAAGTCACGCCCGGGTGTCGAGGCCTACGTCGAGCCGCGCACCACCGTGACCGAGACGACGGTCGTCCTGGTCGCCGCGACCGGGGAGTGGACGCGTCGGCGGGTCGGCGGGGCCGAGGGCGCCCGGGACTTCGCGCGCAAGCACAACGTGCCGCTCTACGACGTCGGCGTGGTCGGCTACCCGCAGCGGATGCGGGACTGGACCGCCAAGCGCAAGGCCAACGGCGAGCTGGGCCCGCCGGGCTTGTCCGGCCCCTCCGTTTAGTCCACGGGCGTTCGACCGCCCGGCTGCCCGTTCGCGCAGCACCCGGTATCACGCAGTACCCCACCCCCTCATGTCGGGTCGAGACCTTCGCGTTCTCGCCGGCCGTCGTCGGGACGTCCGGACTTCCGACCCTTGGGGGAATGCCATGAACTCGCGAAGACTGCTCATCGGAATCGCCGCGGCGGGCGTACTGGTCGGCGGCGGGGGTGCGGCCTGGGCGGGCGGTGCCATCTCGTCGGCGCCGAGCCCGCAACCGGCCAACCCGCACGCTGCGCCCGCGGCACCCCTGGCCCCGATCGACTCGTCGACCGAGTCCAAGTACACCGCGATCACGCCGTGCCGCATCGTTGACACCCGGGTGGCCGGCGGCAAGCTGGCCGCGAACGCGACCCGATCCTGGGTCGTGGCCGGTACCACGCTGTTCGTGCCCCAGGGCGGTACGTCGGGCGGTTGCGGGGTGCCCAGCTCGGCGACGGCGGTTGCCGCCTCGGTCACGGCGGTGAGCGCGTCCGGCAACGGGTACCTGCGCATCTGGCCGTACGGCTCGGCCCAGCCGAACGCCACGTTCATGAACTACACGAAGTCGTTCAACGTCAGCAACGGCGGCACGCTGACGATCAACGCCGCCGGTGCCCGGCACATCACGGCCAAGGCGTTCGGCGCTGCAACGCACGTCGTCATCGACGTCAGCGGCTACTACGTCAAGCCGATGTCGGCCGAGCTCAACACCGCCGCCGGTCTCATCCACGGATCGCGGGTCACCAACACGGTCCACATTACGACCGGGCAGTACGAGGTCGACTTCGACCGCAACGTGTCGCAGTGCACGTACCACGCAACGCCGTACTTCGTCGGGTACACGGCGGGCGTCGAGCCGCGGTCGGGCAACGCTAACGGGGTGTTCGTCTACTTCCAGTCGACGGCGGGCACCTACACCGACGTGCAGTTCTACCTGACGGTCACCTGCTGATCGGCCGACCTATCGCGAGGCCCCGGGACGAACCGTCCCGGGGCTTCGTGGTGCTACTGCGCGAGATCCTCGAGCATGGCGATCAGGGTCCGGGTGCCGGCGCCGGTGCCGCCCTTGGGCGTGTAGCCGTACGGCGCCTTCTCGTTGAACGACGGCCCGGCGATATCCAGGTGCACCCAGGGCAGCCCGTCGGGAATGAACTCGGCCAGGAACCGCCCGCCGACGAGCATCGAGCCCCACCGGTCACCGGGCAGGTTGGCGATATCGGCGACCGGGGAGTCCAGCCCGGCCCGCAGCTCGTCGGGCAGCGGCATGCCCCACAGCGACTCGCCGGCGGCGCTGCCCCGCGCCACGACGCGGTCGCGGAACTCGGCATCGCCCATCGCGCCGATCACCCGGGTGCCCAGCGCTACGATCTGCCCGCCGGTCAGCGTGGAGATCTCGATCAGGCAGTCGGGGTCGTCCTCGGTGGCCCGCACGATCGCGTCGGCCAGGATGACCCGCCCCTCGGCGTCGGTGTCGGTGATCTCCAGCGTGGTGCCACCGCGCAGGGTGAGCACGTCCGACGGGCGGTAGGACGACCCGGAGATCAGGTTCTCGGCGATCGGCAGCGTGGCGACGACCTCGACGGGCAGCTTGAGCCGGGCCGCGGCGATCACCGCGGACAGCACGGCGGCGGCCCCACCCATGTCCGACTTCATGCCGGACAGGGCCGAGCCGGGCTTGAGGTTCAGCCCGCCGGAGTCGAACGTGATGCCCTTGCCGACCAGGGCCACCCGCTTGCGCGGACGGGTCGGCCGGTACCGCAGGCGCACCAGCCGGGGCGGGCGCGTCGAGCCCGAGCCGACGGCCAGGATGCCGCCGTAGCCCTGCCGGCGCAGCGCCTTCTCGTCGAGCACCTCGACCTCGACGCCGGCCTCGGCCGCCACCTCGGCGGCGCGGCGGGCCAGGGCGTCCGGGTAGAGGTCGTTGGGCGGGACGTTGACCAGGTCGCGGGTCAGCGTGACCGCGTCGACGACGATCTGGGCCCGGCGCAGGGCCGCCCGGACCGCCCGGTCGCGCGGATCGGGCACGCCGACCGTCAGCCGCCGCAACGCCGGCGCCTCGGCCTGCGACTTGTACTGCGTGTAGGCGTACGCGCCGAGCAGAGCACCTTCGGCGGCCGCTCCGGCCGTGGCCTCGTCGCCGACGGCGAGGTGCGCCCGGGTGGCCGAGCCGAGCGTGCGCAGCGCCGCCCCGGCGGCCCGGCGGACCTGCTCGGGGTCGAGCGCCCCGTTGGCTTCGCCCAGCCCGGTGGCCACGACGACCGGGAACGGGGCCAGCCCGAGTGTGGGGATCTTGACCACGTCGTCCGCTTTGCCGGTGGCGCCGACGGCCGCGAGCGCCGCGGCCAGCCGGCCGCCGAGCGCCTCGTCGATCGGTTTTGCGCCGGGCGCGACCACCGGCCCGTTCTTGCTGGAGTGCACGCCAACCACGATGGCGGCGTCGCTGGCGAGGCCGTCGAGCGCCGCTGCGTCGACGAGAGAGACCGAAGGCATCCGGGCAGCTTATGCGGTACCGCCGAGCTACCAGGTGCCCTGCGGCGCCAGTGACACTGTCGGTACCGTGCTGGCGTGACCGACCTGTTGCATTCGCCCTTGCACGACCGACACGTTGCCCTCGGGGCCAAGCTCGCCGATTTCGGCGGCTGGGAGATGCCCATCGAGTACGCAGCCAGCGGTGGCGGAGTACTCAAGGAGCACGCGGCGATACGCGAGGCGGTCGGCCTGTTCGACGTGTCGCACCTCGGCAAGGCCACCGTGGCCGGCCCCGGCGCGCGCGCGTTCGTGAACTCGTGCCTGTCCAACGACCTGGACCGCATCGAGCCGGGCAAGGCGCAGTACACGCTGTGCTGCGACGAGTCGGGCGGTGTCGTCGACGACCTGATCGTCTACCTGGTCAGCGACGACGAGGCGTTCCTGGTGCCGAACGCCGCCAACACCGCCGAGGTGGTGCGCCGGCTGACCGCCGCAGCGCCGTCCGGGGTGGCGGTCACGGGGCAGCACCAGGACTTCGGCGTGCTGGCCGTGCAGGGGCCGCGCTCGGCCGAGGTGCTGGGCCGCCTCGGGTTGCCCGCCGACCTGCCGTACATGGCCTACGTGGACGCGTCCTACGACGGGCGGACGGTGCGCATCTGCCGCACCGGCTACACCGGCGAGCACGGCTACGAGCTGATCCCGTTGTGGGACGACACGCCCGCGTTGTGGGACGCGCTGGCCGCCGAGGTCCAGGCGCTCGGCGGGCGGCCGGCCGGCCTCGGTGCCCGGGACACGCTGCGCACCGAGATGGGCTACCCGCTGCACGGGCAGGACCTGTCGCTTTCCATCTCGCCGGTGCAGGCGCGCGCCGGCTGGGCGGTCGGCTGGAAGAAGCCGGCGTTCTGGGGCCGGGATGCGCTGACCGCCGAGAAGGCGGCCGGCCCGGCGCGCGTGCTGTGGGGGCTGGAGGCGCTCGACCGGGGCATCCCGCGAGCGCACATGGCGGTGCTCGACGGTTCCGGGGCCACGATCGGCGAGGTGACGAGCGGGACGTTCTCGCCCACGCTGAAGAAGGGCATCGGCCTGGCCCTACTGGCCGGCGGCGCCGCCGAGGGCGACGAGGTCACCGTGGACGTGCGCGGCCGCAGTACCCCCGTCCGGGTCGTCAAGCCCCCCTTCGTGGAATCCCACGTCCGCTGATCTCGTCCGCCGTAGGCGGATATCGGCGGTGGCTGGGGTCGCGGCACGGACGTGGCAGCCGTCTTGGTCGCGGATAGGGGTTGTGGCGGCGGGCTCTTCGCGCGAGCGCTCATCGCGTTCGTGGTCAAGTTGCCCGCGCTTTGCGTTGCTGGGACGTCGCCAAGCGCGGACGACTTGGAAGTGCGAGCGAGCCAGCTACCCGGCCGAGCTGACCGGATTTCGTGCGCTGAGCCGGTTGTCTCGGCCGGGGACCAGGAATGGCGTGCGGCGGAAGGGTCGGCGCCGACGTGAGGTCGGTGGTCGCGAGTTGTCCGCGCTTCGCGTTGCTCGGACGCCGCTGAGCGCGGACAACGTCCAGGTTGCGCGGGGTGCGCGGGATGCGCGGCGGTCGACTACCGCGTGTGGGCGCGGGCGGCGGCTCGCAGCACCGGGACGGCGAGCAGGCCGCCGGTGGTGTCGCCGGCGTCGACGCCGAGGTCGAGGATCGGGTCCAGGCCGAGCCGGCGCAGGGCCACCGCCTGGGCCGGCTCGCTCGTACGCTGCGCGGCACGCCACCAGCGAACACAGCGTGGCTGTAGTTCTTGGACGACGAGCGCCGCCGCGGCGGCCACCACGCCGTCGAGCAGGACAGGCGTGCGCCGGGCCGAGGCCCGTACCAGGAAGCCCACCATCGCCGCGACGTCCGCGCCGCCGGCCGTCGCCAGGAGCGAGACCGGCTCGGCCCGGTGCTCCCAGGCGCGCAGCCGGGCATCGCGGATGGCGGTGACCTTACGCATCCAGGCGTTGTCGTCGATGCCGCTGCCCCGGCCGACCACCTTCACCGGCTCGGTGTTCGTGATCACCGATATCAACGTGGCGGCGATCGTCGTGGCGCCGACGCCCAGATCGCCCAGCACGACCAGGTCGGTGCCGGCGTCGATCTCGTCGTCGGCGGCGGCGATCCCGGCGGTCAGCGCGGCGTCGGTGGCCGAGTCGCTCAGCGCGTCCTCGTGGTCGATACGCCCGCTCGGCCGGCCTACCCCGACGTCCAGCACGCGCACCGTCGCGCCGGCCAGCTCGGCCACGGCGTTGACCACCCCACCGCCGTCGGTCACCGAGGACACCCATCCGGGCGTCGCGTCCGGCGCGGACGCCGACACGTCCGCCGCCGCGATGCCGTGATCGGCCGCGACGACCAGCGCGCGCACCCGCTTCGGGTCGGTCGGCGGGTAGCCACCCTGCGTACCCGCCAGCCACTCGGCGAGCTCGTCCAGCTGGCCCAGGGATCCGCGCCGCTCGCGGGCGGTCTGCTCGGCCTCGTGGTCCGGCCACGGCACCTCGGCCGCGATGCTCGCGATATCCGTCACGTCGCCCATCTTGCCGCGTGCCGCTCAGCCCAGCGCGAGGCCGGTCAGGGTCAGCGCGGTGCCGATCTCGACGAGGGCACCGAACACGTCCCCGGTGACCCCGCCGAGGCGCCGCGTCGTGTGCCGGCGGACGCCGGCGGTGACGAGCAGCGCCCCGGCCTGGGCCACGAGCCATCCGAGCACGCTGGCGTGCACCGCCGCGGCGAGACCGGCGCCACCGGCCAGCACCGCCACCGTCTCCACGACGGCGAGCGGCGTGCTGACCGAGCTCGCGACGTACGCGCCGAACCCGGAGCTCCGCGCCGAGGGCACCCGGCGATGCGCGGCGTGAACCACCGCGAGTCGACCCGTCGCGGCGGCCACCGCGAGCGCCGCGACGGGCCGCCACGAGGACGCGTCCAAGGCCGTCAGGGCCGCGACGTCCACCAGCACGGCGAACACGATCGCGAGCACGCCGAACGGGCCGATGTCCGAGCGGCGCATGATCTCGAGGGCGCGCTCGGCGGGGGCCCGCGAGGCGAGGCCGTCGGCCGTGTCGGCCAGCCCGTCCAGGTGCAGACCGCGGCTGCCGACGGCCAGCAGCGTCACGGCGAGCACCGCGCCCAGCAGCGTCGCGTGGGCCGCCCACTCGCGGATCGCCGCGAGCGGCAGGGCGGCCGCCGCTCCGAGCGCGGCTCCGATCAACGGGAACCAGCGCAGAGCCGCCACCGCGTGCGAGCGGGTCAGCGCGGTGGTAGCGCGTACCGGCACGAGTGTGAAGAGTGCGAGCGCCGTTCTCATTTCAGTCGCAGCGGCAACCCGGCGACGACCAGGTGGACGTTGTCCGCGGCGGCGGCGAGCCGCTGGTTGACCAGGCCGAGCAGGTCCCGGAAGCGTCGCCCGTCGGCGCTGACCGGCACGACGCCGCTGCCCACCTCGTCGCTCACCGCCACCACGTCGCGGGCGGTGGCCGGCCAGGCGGCACACAGCTCGTCGACGCGCCGCTCGGCGTCCGGGCGGTCCATCGTCGCGGCGACCCACAGGGTGATCGAGTCGACGAGCACGGGACCTCCGCGGTTGTACAGCTCGGCTGCGATGTCCAGCGTTTCCACGGTGCGCCACGTCGACGGCCGCCGGGCCTGATGGGCAGCGACCCGGGCCGCCCACTCGGGGTCGTCCGGGCGGGGGAGCGCGGTCGCCAGGTAGGTGACCTCGCCCGCCTCGCCCGCCTCGGCCAGCAGCGACTCGGCGAAGGCCGACTTGCCCGACCGGCTGCCGCCGAGCACCAGGGTCCGGCTCACTTCTCGGTGACGCCGGCCGAGTCGAAGGTGGCGACGTCGCGCAACACCCGGGCCGCGCCCTGCACGATGGGCAGTGCGAGCGCCGCCCCGGATCCCTCGCCGAGCCGCAGGTCGAGGTCGACGAGCGGGGCCAGTCCGAGCGCGTCGAGGGCCACGGACGCGCCGGGCTCGGCCGAGCGGTGCCCGGCGATCATCGCGGCCGTACTGTCCGGCGCGAGGGCCCGGGCGACCAGCGCCGCCGCTCCGGCGATCACCCCGTCCAGGACGACGGGCACCCGAGCCGCGGCGGCGCCGAGCAGGTAGCCCGCGATCGCCGCCTGCTCGAAGCCGCCGACTGCCGCGAGCACGCCGACCGGATCGGCCGGATCGGGACGGTGCCGCGCGAGCGCCTCCCTCACCACGGCGATCTTGTGCGCGAGCATCGCGTCGTCGATGCCGGTGCCCCGTCCGGTCACGTCGGCGGGCTCGACGCCGGTGAAGGCGGCGATCAGCGTCGCCGACGCCGTGGTGTTCGCGATGCCCATGTCGCCGGTGAGCAGGCAGCGCGCGCCGGCCGCCACCCGATCGCGGGCGACGGTCATGCCGACCTCGATCGCGGCGAGCGCCTCGGTCCGGGTCATCGCCGGCTCGCGGGTCATGTCCCGGGTGCCCGACCGGATCTTGTGGACCTGCAGGCCCGGCACGGCAGCCAGGTCGGCGGCGACTCCGACGTCGACGACCACCACCTCGGCGCCGGACTGCGCGGCCAGTGCGTTGATCACCGCACCTCCGCCCACGAAGTTCGCGACCATCTGCGCGGTGACCTCCTGCGGCCACGGCGTGACGCCCTGCGCGTGGACCCCGTGGTCGCCGGCGAACACGGCGATCGCCGCCGGTTCGGGCAGCGGCGGCGGGCATTGACCGGCCAGGCCGGCGAGCTGCACCGACACGTCCTCGAGCACGCCGAGCGACCCGCGGGGCTTGGTGAGCGTGTCCTGCCGGGCCCGGGCGGCCGCCGCGGCGGCGGCGTCCAGGGGGCCGATGGCATCGATCGTGTCGTCAAGCAAGGTCATGTAGAGCCTCCACGAAGGCGATGGACGTTCGGGCATCACGCACGGCAACTCGGATCCAGTGCGCGTCCAGGCCGGGGAACGTGTCCCCGCGACGTACAGCGAATCCCTTGTCACGCAAGGGTTTCCACAGGGCCGGATGGTTCGTCCGGACGAGCAGGAACGACGCGGTGGCGTCGGCCACGACATCGACACCGGCCACCGCGCGAAGCTGCTCGGCCAGCCGCGCCCGGGCCGCGACGAGGTCTACAGCCCAGCTGTGCGCCTCGGCGACGGCGTCCGGGGTGGAGCACGCGACGCACGCGGCCAGTGCCGGGGAGCTGACCGGCCAGTGTGGTTGCCCGGCCCGCAGCCGCTCGACGAGATCAGCCGGCCCGAGCAGGTAACCGACCCGCAGGCCGGCGAGGCCCCACATCTTGGTCAGGCTCCGCACGACGACGAAGCTCGGGTCGCCCGCGCCGGCCAGCGTCTCCGGCTCGCCCGGCACGCAGTCGGCGAACGCCTCGTCCACGACGACGATCCGGCCCGGACGGGCCAGCCGGCGGATCGTCGAGGCCGGGTGCAGCACCGAGGTCGGATTCGTGGGGTTGCCGACGATCACCAGGTCGGCCTCGTCCGGCACGAGTCCCGGGTCGAGGGTGAACGGCGGGGCCAGGACGATCCGCCGCACCGGGTGGCCGGCCGCGGTCAGCGCCGCCTCCGGCTCGGTGAACTGCGGGTGCACGACGACCGCGCACCGCGGCGTCAGCGCGCGGGCGAGCAGCACGAACGCCTCGGCCGCCCCGGCGGTCAGCAGCACCTCACTTCGAGCGCATCCGTGCCGGGCAGCGACGGCGGCGAGGGCGTCGCGCTGGTCGGGGTAGCGCGCCAGAGCGACGCGTGCCAACGCCGCCCGCAGCCAGGCTGGCGGCGTCCCGGCTCGGACGTTCACGGCGAGATCGACCAGCCCCGGGGCCAGATCCAGATCGCCGTGGTGGCGCAGGTCGTCGCTCATTGGACGCCCGCCCGCACCGCGGCGTGCACCGCTCGGGCCAGGCGCGCGCCCCACACCGAGCGGGGACCGCCGAACGGCTCGGCCGGCCCGCCGCGAGGGCAGACGATCGTGACGGCGTCGGAGGCGGTGCCGGTGCCGGGCACGCCGGCCTCGAGCAGCGCCTGGGTCTTCGCCTCGGTGGCCGTCACCAGCGCGTTCAGCAGCGCCGCGTCGGACAGCCGAACCGGCAGCCGAGCCACGACGTTGATCGTGCCGGGCGCCACCGCTACACCCACGTCAGGCGCGGCCGCCCACACCGGAAGGGTGAGCCCGACCGTCGCGTCCACGGCAACCCCGCCGTCCTCGCGCGAATGCACCCGGCGCACGTCGACCGCGGTGAACATCACCACGCCGCCCGCCGGGGTCACGCCGGCCACCGCCGCCAGCTCGGCGCCGTGCTGCTGCTGGTCGCGGCGCCGGTAGTCGTGCGGCACCTGGGCGTTGATGATCCAGCGACGCTCGCCGAGCCCACCGCCGCACGCCGCCGTCGACGCCACGATCGCCGGCTCCGGCAGCGGCCACACGAGCATCGACAGGTCCCGCCCGTCCTCGACCCGGCTGGTGATCAGCATCCGACCCGCTTGCGGGCCCGCTGCGGCACGACGAGCAGCTGCCCGTCCTGGTCGGTGAGCACGCGAACCCGCCCGCCGAACGACGCCGACAGCAACTGCTCGTCCAGGACGTCGGCCGGTCGCCCCGACGCGGCGACGCGCCCCGCCGCCAGCAGCACCAGCCGGTCGGCGAACTGCGCGGCCAGCGTCAGGTCGTGCATGGCGCTGAGCACGGTCAGGCCCCGTTCGCGGCGCAGCTCGTCCACCAGCTCGAGGGCGTCGACCCGCCGGCCCAGGTCCAGCGCGCTGGTCGGCTCGTCGAGCAGCAGCACCGGCGCGTCCTGCGCCAGCGCCCGGGCCAGCACCGCGCGCTGCAGCTCGCCGCCGGACAGCGTCGATAGCAGCCGCTCGGTGAGGCCGGCCAGCCCGATCCGGTCGAGCAGCTCGGCACAGTGCCGGCGATCCTGCTTCGACTCGACGCCGAAGTAGCCGATGTGCGGGGTGCGGCCGAGCAGCGTGTAGTCGAGCACCGACATCCCGGCCGGCAGCTCGGGTTGCTGCGGCACGTAGGCGACCAGCCGGGCGCGGCGACGGGTCGGCAGATCGGCCATCGCCTGGCCGCCGATCCGCACGTCGCCGTCGTATCGGACGAGCTGGGCGACCGCACGCAGCAGGCTGGACTTCCCGGCGCCGTTCGCACCGATGAGGCCGACCCATTCGCCGTCCGCCACGGACTCGCTGACCGTCTGCACGGCGACGGATGCCCCGTAGCGCACGGACACGCCGTCGAGCGTCAGCATCAGAGCACCCCCTGCCGGGTCCGGCGCGAGCGCAGTACTAGCAGGAAGAACGGTGCCCCCGCGACGGCGGTGACGACGCCGACCGGCAGTTCGGACGGCGACTCGAGCGTGCGCGCCGCCAGGTCGGCGAGCACGAGGAACGCCGCGCCGCACACCATCGACACGGGCAGGACGACCCGGTAGCTGGCACTGGTGGCCAGCCGGACCGCGTGCGGAACGATGATGCCGACGAAGCCGATCAACCCGCTGACCGACACGGCGGCGGCCGTGCCCAGCGTCGCGGCGGCCACGATGATCAGCCGGCTGCGCCCCGGGTGGATCCCGAGCGAGCTGGCCTCGTCGCCGCCGACACGCAGCACGTCCAGCACCCGCCGATGGGCGAGAAGTACAGCCGCGCTGAGTACCGCGTAGGGCAGCATGAGTCGCACGTCCGACCACGACGCCACCGAGAAGCTGCCCAGGATCCAGTTGTAGATCTGGCGAATCTCCTCGGTGTGCCGCTGCTGCAGGTAGGTCTGGATGGCGGTGAGCATCGCCGCGATGGCCACACCGGCGAGCAGGATGGCGTACCCCGTCGCGCGATCGCCGCCGGCCGCGCCGACCAGGTAGGTCAGCGCGACGGCGAGCACGGCGCCGAGGAACGCCGATGCGGGCAGCACGATGCCGCCCCCGTGCCCACCGATGATCGCGATGGTGGCGCCCAGTCCCGCGCCGGCCGCTACGCCGAGCAGGAACGGGTCGGCCAGCGAGTTGCGCAGCACGCCCTGGTAGGACGTCCCGCCGGCCGCCAGCATCGCCCCGACCAGCGCGGCGAGAACGACGCGGGGAAGACGAAGGTCCCACACGATCGCCTGGTCGACCGGCGAGGCCGCCGGGTGAACGTGCAGGAACGACACGTGGGACAGGATCGTGCCGACCACGTCGGGCAAGCCGATGCCGACCGGACCCACCGCGGTGGCCAACAACATCGCGCCGAGCAGCACCAGCGCCGACACGGTCAGCGGCAGCCGAAGTGGATGGACTCGGGTGATCGGATCGGCCCCGGCTCCGGCCGCGACGGCAGTGCCGTGCGGCCGGGCTGACTGCGCCGGCCCGGCGGGGCTCTTCGCGCGAGCGCTCATCGCGTGGTCATGTCACCGGGTGCTGATGCAGCGCGTCGGCCACGGCCTTCAGCAGGTCGACGATGCGCGGACCCCAACGGGACGCGATGTCGTCGTCGAGCAGCACGACCCGGCCGTCGTGCACGGCCGCCAGGCTCGACCAACCGGGGCGCTTGGCCACCGTTGCCGCCGACTGCTTGCAGCAGCGGGCGTCGGCCAGGAAGACGTAGCCCGGGTTGGCCTTCAGCACGAACTCGGCGGACAGCTGCGGGTATCCGCCACTGGCGGCGGCGCCCTTCGCCGAGTCGGCGATGCTGCTCAGCCCGAGCAGCTTCAACGTCCGGCCGATGAACGTCGTCGACGTCACCGAGTAGTACGTCTGATCCAGCTCGTAGTAGTACGTCGCGGTCTGCTTCGGCGCGGTCTTGGCGATCGCGCCGATCTGCTGCTTCATGGTCGCGACCTCGGTGGCCGCACCGTCGGCGTGGCCGGTGGCCTGGCCGAGCTGGCTGAGCTGGTCGTAGCTCTGCTCGATGTCGGTGGCCGCGGGCTCGTCCAGTACCTGGATGTGCAGCTTGGCCAGCTGCTGCGACTGGCTCTTGTTCAGCCCGGACGCGACGAGCAGATCCGGCTGGTACTTGGCGATCGCCTCGGGATTGAGCTGCAGCGCGTCGAGGTTGGTGTGCGGCGCGCTCGGCGGGTAGTCGGAGTTCTTGTCGACAGCCTTCACCTGCGGGCCGGCCCCGATCGCGTAGAGCATCTCGGTGGCCGTCGGGGACAGAGACACGATCGCCGTCGGCTTGTGGGCGATCGTCACGCTGCCGTTGCCGGCGTGCACGGTGACCGGGAACTGCGCGGCGCTCGAGGACGCCGACGCGGGCGGCGTACTCGACTTGGCCGGTTTGCTGGAGCTGCTGCACGCGGCGGCACCGACGACCGCGAGAGACGTGATGGCGGCGGCGAGCACCCGTCGCGAGTGGCTGAGCATGTTTCATCCTCCATGGGATCGCGGAGGACGAAGTGCGCCCGCTGACACGTCCTGACCGCAGGAGGCGTCGAACGAACCGCCCTTCCTCCGAGGACCGGTTTCGTCGGCGCCGAGCAGGCGTCCGGGCTCGCT
The DNA here is from genome assembly GCA_036502695.1 of Jatrophihabitantaceae bacterium. Lineage (GTDB taxonomy): Bacteria > Actinomycetota > Actinomycetes > Mycobacteriales > Jatrophihabitantaceae > DASXRA01. The sequence goes on along the minus strand of DASXYE010000288.1, from coordinate 1,207 downwards.
CCGGCTGGACGGTCACCGGGGCAGTACCGTTGCGGGACAGCGCCGGATTCTCACCGGTCTTCGCTGCACCTGCGCCGGCCCGGGAACGCTCCCGGGCCCCGTCACCCTAGCAATCAGCGGGGCTGTCGCCTCGTGATGCGCGTCGCTCCCCGGGCGAGCACGGCCGCACCCACCGCTGCGCCCGCCGTCACCACGCCGCACAGGCGCGCGGCCCGCTCGATGTCCGGCCGGCTGGGTGGCCGGCCGTCGCCCAGCTCGGGGCGATGCTCGACCCGGCCGGCATAGACGCTGCGCCCGCCCAACCGCACGCCCAGCGCGCCCGCGTAAGCCGCCTCGGCGTACCCCGAGTTCGGGCTCGGGTGCCGGTGCCCGTCCCGGACGGTGATTCGCAGCGTGCGTCCCGGACGCCCCCCGGCCAGCGCGACCAGCCCGGCGGTGAGCCGCGCCGGCACCAGGTTGGCCACGTCGTCCAGCCGCGCGGCGGCCCAGCCGAACCGTTCGTACCGGGGCGTGTGGTGCCCGACCATCGCGTCGAGCGTGTTGACCGCCCGGTAGCCGAGCAGGCCGGGGACTCCGGCCAGCGCCCCCCAGAACAGCGGCGCGACGATCGCATCGGAGGTGTTTTCGGCCACTGACTCGACCGTGGCGCGGGCGATGCCGTCCGCGTCCAGCGCCGCCGGGTCGCGGCCGACGAGGTGGGTGACCTGCTGCCGGGCCGCATCCAGGTCGCCGCGGAGGAGCTGGTCGTGCACGAGCCGCGCCTCGTACCGCAGCGAGCGGCTACCGAGCACGACCCAGGTGGACGCCGCGGTGGTCAACGGGCCACGGGGCAGGGCCGCGCCGAGTGCGACCACCGCGCCGACGCAGGTTCCTACGTAGACGGCGCCGCGCAGCCGACTGTCTGCGTATCCGCGCCGTTCCAGCCAACCGGCCGCCGTGCCGAACATCGCCACCGGATGGCCACGCCGCGGGTCGGGAACGAGCGCGTCGAGCGCCGTCCCGACGATCACCCCGGCGGCGAGCGAGGACCAGCGGCGCACGCGTCGAACGATAGTCACGTCGCGCGCGCCCACTAGGCTCGGCAGCCATGAGCTGGACGTGGCGACTGGAAGCAGCCGATGGCACGGCGTTGACGACGCCGAACTCTCCGCCGCACGCGAGCCAGTCCGACGCCGAGAGCTGGCTCGGCGAGGGTTGGCGTGACCTC
>DASXYE010000287.1:0-7129 GCA_036502695.1 Jatrophihabitantaceae bacterium | reverse complement strand
GGGCCGCGCGTGCTCGAGCATCTCGTCGACGTGGTGCTGCACTTCGAGGGCGATCGGCATTCGTCGCTGCGCCTCATCCGGGCCACCAAGAACCGCTACGGCGCCGCCGACGAGATCGGCTGCTTCGAGATGCGCGAGGACGGCATCACCGGGCTGACCGACCCGTCCGGGTTGTTCCTGTCCGAGCGGGCGGCGGCGGTGGCCGGCACCTGCGTCACGGTCAGCCTCGAGGGCAAGCGCCCGCTCGTCACCGAGGTGCAGTCCCTGGTGACCCGGTCGATGAACGGCGGCACGCCGCGGCGGTCGGTCACCGACCTGGACTCCGGCCGTGTTGCGATGCTGTTAGCCGTGCTCGCCCGGCACGGCGGCATCCCGCTCGGTGAGCACGAGGTGTACGCCGCCACCGTGGGCGGCTTGTCGGCCACCGAGCCGGCCGCCGATCTCGCCGTGGCGCTGGCCCTGGCCTCGGCGGCGCGCGACAAGCCGCTGCCGCAGACGTGCGTTGCCATCGGCGAAGTCTCGCTGTCCGGGGACGTGCGGCGGGTCAGCGGGCTGTCCCGTCGGCTGGCCGAGGCGGCCCGGCTCGGGTTTAGCATTGCCTTGATCCCGGCCGGCCAAGAAGCCGCCGCGACGGGCATTTCGACGCTTCCCGTGGCCACTCTGGCTGACGCTCTGGCGCAGGTGGCCGGCCTGCACGATCGGGTCGGCGATCCGCGTCGACCGGTGTTGCGCAGCGTTCCCGGCGGTCGCTGAGCCGTAACCGCCGCGCGCCGGTACCGCCGTCCGACCTAGACTGTCGCCACGGCAAGCCGACGGCTGACAGTTGGGAGCGGTTGTGCCAACCAGCGAGAGGGACGCGGCGTTGCGTATCGTCCTCGCTACCGTGGCGCCCGGAACGTGGCTACGCGACGGGCTCGAACGGGTACTGCGCGGTAACACCGGGGCGCTGATCGTCATGGGATTCGACGAGACCGTCGACTCGCTGTGCACCGGCGGCTTCCCTTTGGACGTCGAGTCGTCGGCCCCCCGGCTGCGCGAGCTGGCCAAGATGGACGGCGCCGTGGTGCTGTCCTCCGACGGCTCGCGCATCCTGCGGGCGGCCACGCACCTGATGCCCGATCCGGGGATCGAGACCGACGAGTCCGGCACCCGGCACCGCACCGCGCAGCGGGTGGCCATACAGACCGGGTACCCGGTGATCTCGGTGTCGCAGTCCATGCGCATCATCGGCATGTACCTGGGCAAGTACCGGTACGTGCTGGAGAGCAGCGGCGAGCTGCTGGGCCGGGCCAACCAGGCGATCGCCACGCTCGAGCGGTACAAGGCCCGGCTGGACGAGGTGTCGAACACCCTGTCCGCGCTGGAGATCGAGGACCTGGTCACCGTCCGGGACGCGGCCATGGTGCTGCAGCGGCTGGAGATGGTGCGCCGCATCGCCGACGAGATCACCGGCTACGTCGTCGAACTGGGCACCGATGGTCGACTGCTGGCCCTGCAGCTCGAGGAGCTGATGGCCGGCGTCGACGCCGATCGTGACCTGATCGCTCGCGACTACCTGCCGGGAGGGCGCCGCGGCCGCACGTCCGAGCAGGTGCTGGGCGCGCTCACCGACCTGTCGGCCACCGACCTGCTCGACCTCGGGCTGGTCGCCTCGACGATGGGTTTCGCCAGCGCGCCGGAATCCCTGGACGGCGTGGCCAGCCCGCGCGGCTATCGCTTGCTGGCCCGCGTACCCCGGCTGCCCAGTCCCATCCTCGACCGGGTCGTCGAACACTTCGACGGCCTGCAGAAGCTGCTCGCCGCGACCGTCGAGGATCTGCAAGCCGTCGATGGCGTAGGCGACTCGCGCGCCCGCAGCGTCCGCGAGGCGATCTCGCGCCTGGCCGACGCCTCGATAATCGACCGCTACCCGTAAGCGCGGTTACCCGGAAGGCAACCGCAGCAAACGTAACCACGAACGCGATGAGCGCTCGCGCGAAGAGCCGAGATTCGCTCAAGGCCGGTTCAGATCAGCCCGTCCCCCCGAACGGGACTGACCTGAACGGCCCCGACGATCCGCTCGTGCCCTATCGAGATGCTCGACAGGGCCCGATGTACCGACTCGGCGGAATCGCTCTCGACGAGGCACAAGCACACCTCGTCGGCGGGGATCGCGATGCAGGACACGGGCGTGAGCCCGGGACCACCATCAGCGTCGTCAGCCAGCGATCCCAGTTGAGCGAGCATCTGCGTTGCCAGTTCCGCCGTGGCGGACGACGAGTAGCACTCGATCAGGAATAGCGGCTGCCCCACGCCGCGACGCTACGTCGGGCGGTTGCCCTTTGCATCGGTAACCGCCCCTACAAGTGGCGGGTAGGTGGCCAGCTCGCGGCGTGAGTGAATGCCCAGCTTTCGGTAGATGCGACCGAGATTGGCCTCGACCGTCTTGACCGTGACGAACGTGGCGGCCGCGACTTCCTTGTTCGTCATGCCGGTGGCCACGAGCCGGGCGATGCGCTCCTCGGTGGGCGTCAACTCGCCGATGGTGCCGCGGTGCAGTCCCAACCGGCCCAGCTCGTCAGCCGCCTGCTTGGCCCAGATCGGCGCCCCGAGGCTGGTGAAGATCTGTTCAGCCTCGCTGAGTACCGCCCGGGCGGCCAGTTTCTCCTTGCGCCGGCGCAACAGTCGGCCCTGCCACAGCAGGGTCCGGGCCCGTTCGAACGGCATGGCCAGCGTGTCGTGGACGCCCATCGCCTCGGTGAACGCCGCCGCCGCCTCGTCCAGATCGCCGCGGGCCATCGCCAGCACGCCTCGGGACCGGCTGGTGATCGCGAGCAGCCACGGGTAGGCCGCCACCCGTGCGCGCTGCTCGAGCCGGGCGACCAGCTCGCCGGCCCGGTCCAGGTCACCCGTCGCCACGACGGCTTCGACGTGGTCGGCGTGGAAGCGGTGCCTGGCGGGCTCGACGACCGTGGCCGCCTGCATGTTCTCGTCGGCCCGGGTGAGATGCCGCTCGGCGGCCACCGCGTCGCCCCGGCTGATCGCGATGAACCCGAGCACCGACAGGTGCAACGCCCCGACCCACGAGTCGTCGAGCTCGGTGGCCAGCTGCAGGCCCTCGTCCGCGGCCTGCGCCGCCTCGTCCAGCTCGCCGAGGTGGGCCAGCGCCAGGCCGCGCGCGTACAGCACGAATCCCTGCCAGCGGCGCGATCCCGACTGCTGCATGACCTCCATCGACTGGCGCACCTCGTCGCGGGCCCGTTGCCATTCGCCGATCCAGCAGTCGAGCTCGGCCAGATGCATCAGCGACGTTCCGGTGGCCAGCTCGTCGCCGATGCTGGCGGCGAGCGTGTACTCCTCGACGTACAGTGCCCGGGCCTGGCGCGGGTCCTCGACGTGTTTGGCCAGCGATCGCCACGTCATCAGCGCCCAGCTGCCCGCCCAGGACGTGGTGTCGGATTTGAGGACGGCCAGCGCGCGGTCGATGAGGTCCCGCGCGAGGCCCTGCCCGGTGAAGAACCGGACGTCGGCGGCGATCAGCCAGACGCAGGCGGCCAGGTCCGGGTCGGCCTCGGCGTCCTCGTCGGTGAGCAGGCGCAGCGTCGCCTCGATGGCCCGCTGCTCACCGGCCAGGTCGTGCGTGCCGTACCAGGTCTGGCGCAGTCCGGCCTCGACCAGCAACCGCGGCTCGGACGCCTCCGTGCCGGCCTGGGCACATAAGGCGACCGCCCGTTGCGTCGCGCCCTCGTGGAACACCACGTGCGACAGCTCCAGCAGGACGCGCGCCCGGTCGTTGCCGGCCGGCAGCCCGGTCAGCGCGGAGTCGAGCAGCGACCAGGCGCGGCGGGTGTCGCCGGCGTGGAACAGGGCCCGTCCGGCGGCCGCCATCCGCGCGGCGTACTGCGGCGTATGGTCAGCCGGCGTGCGCAGCCCGGCGAGTTCCCACAGCTGCGCCGCGGCGGTCAGCGCGCCCCGCGCCTGCGCGGCGGCGGCCCCGACCTCGAGTGCGTCGGCCACCTGCTCGTCGCGTACTTCGCTGGCCATCGCGAGGTGCCAGGCCCGTTGCTCGACGTCCTCGACCAGCCCGGCCAGGCGCGCGTGCAGCTGCCGGCGCGACGAGGTCAACGTCCGCGCGGCGGCGCCGTACAGGGGATGCATGAGGCGCACCTGGCCGCGGTGCACCTCGATGACGCCGTGCTCCTCGGCCTGATCCAGGCCCTCCAGCGCGGCCGCCTCGCCCTGCGCGGCGATCACCAGCTCGACCGTCGGCTGGGCCAGCGCCGACACGACGTTCAGCACGTCCCGGGCGGCCGGCGGCAGCTGCCGGATGCGGCGGATGAGCAGCTCGCCGCCCGTGTTCGGCAGCGGCAGCAGTTCACCGGGGCGGCCCTGCCAGTCGGCCTCGGCCAGTGCCCGGGCGATCTCCAGGGCAAAGAATGGGTTGCCGGCCGATGCCTGCTCGACGCGGCGCAGCACCGGCCGGGACAGCGACAGGTCGATGCGTTCGTGGATGAGGCTGTGCAGCGCGCCCAGGCTCAGCCCGCCCAGGCCGAGGCGCACGAGCCGTTCCGGTGGGAAGCCCTGAGCCAGCCCGAACGGCGGCGCCGGCTCGCGATCGCTGCGCACCGTCGCCAGCACCCCGACCCGCTCGCTCGCCAGCCGCCGGGTCGCGTACTCGATCGCCTGCGCGGTCGGGCCGTCCAGCCACTGCGCGTCGTCGACGGCCAGCACGACCGGTGATTCGGCGGCCAGCCGGCGCAGGATGCCCAGCAGAGCCACGGCCACCGCCCGGTGGCCCAGCGGCGGATCGTCGGCCTCGCGGCGCAGCAGCGCCACCTCGACGGCGCGCCGCTGCGGTTCGGGCAGGCTGTCCAGCAGCGGGTCGGGCAGGTCGTCGAGCAGATCGCGCAACCCGCCGAACGACAACCCGGCCTCGGATTCGGCCGGCCGGCAGGCCAGCAGACGATAGCCCCGCCCGGCGACCCCGGCGAGGGCCTCGCGCCACAACGTCGTCTTGCCGATACCGGCCGGACCGTGCAGCACACACGCGATCGGGGCGTGGCTGGCGGCTTCGAGCACCGCGGCCAGTTCGGCGAGTTGCGCATCGCGGCCGACCGGGCGGACCGGTGGACGACCGGCGCTCCGGCTGGCGGTCGCGCGTCCCGACGGGCGGTCGTCCGCCCGTCCGGTCAGGCCCGGCGGCTCATGGTTTGATCCGCCGGCCCGGTGCAGCCCATCCACTGCGCCCCCCTGCGCACTGAGCCCCCCTCGAAGTCATGATCATTGTGCACCCATGTGCGCAACGGTGCGCTTGCGCGGGTCGGCGACTGTTGCCTTCACCCCGATCAAGATCGCGACGAGGCTGAATACGGTGGATGACTGGACGGCACGTGTGTCCATCGGCTGGCCCCCTGCCGGATCGGTGAACGCGACGCGGCCGGGCCGGCGCACCTGCGAAACCGGCCCGACTCCCCCACCCGCCACGCTACGGAGAACCTTGCGCCGAAACATCAGGGAATGCCCCTATATATGACCTTGGCCCCGGCTGCCCGGAAGGGCAGCTATCGCAGTAGTAGCCGGATCCCGCTACCGAATGCTGAACATGACGGTGTGTCCGTTGATCTGCCCGAACCGGGCCCGCAGCGTGTAGTTGCCGGCGCCGACGCGCTGCCGGCCGCCGGCGCAATGCGGCTGCGACGACAGGCCGGTCCAGCGGATGGAGCGGCGCGCGGCCTGCCTGGGTGCCAGCGTCGTGGGGCTGTCGCCGGGCTGGACCTTGCAGTCGTGGCTGCCCCACACGCGGGATTCGCCGTTGTAGACGAGCAGTTCGATCTGGCCGTCGGAGAGGTTGGCGACGCAGGGCGTCTCGCCGACGTTGGTGATCCGGATCTCGAGCTCGGGCTCGGCACCGACCTTGAACGTCTTGGCCGACGTCTGGGCCGCCACGCTGAGCACGGACGGCACGCACGGCACGGCGTTGGGAGTCGACGGATGCGGGCTGCTGGGCGCCGAGGACCGATGCGACGACGATTGCTGGCTGGCCGGCTTCTTCTTGTCGTCCTTGGCTACGAACAGCACGTAGACGGTGAGGGCGACGAGCAGGACGGCGCCGATGAACAACAACCGCCGGCGCCAGTAGACGCTGGGCGGCAGTGATCCGATCGGGCGCAACATCGCGGCGTCACGCTATCCGATGCGCCGCGGGCGGTCGCATCGACAAGACTGGTGGGCGTGTGCCGCGGCCCCGCCCTTAGCGTCCAGGAGGTGCTCGACTGGTATGCCCGGACCGCGCGGGATCTGCCGTGGCGCCGGCCCGGTACGCCGCCCTGGGCGGTGCTGATCAGCGAGGTGATGCTGCAGCAGACGCCGGTCACGCGTGTGCTGCCGGCCTACTCGTCGTGGCTCTCGCGGTGGCCGACGCCGGACGCGCTGGCCGCCGAATCGCCGGGCGAGGCGGTGCGCGCCTGGGGCAAGCTCGGCTACCCGCGGCGGGCGCTGCGGCTGCACGCCTGCGCGACGACGCTCGTCGCGCGGTTCGGCGGCGAGGTGCCGGCCTCCGTCGACGATCTGCTGACGCTGCCCGGGGTGGGCGCGTATACGGCGCGGGCCGTGGCGGCGTTCGCGTTCGGGCAACGCCAGCCCGTCGTCGATACGAACGTGCGCCGGGTCGTGGCCCGCGCGGTCGGCGGGCAGGGCGAGGCCGGCCCGCCGGCCACGACCCGGGACCTCGCCGCCGTCGAGGCGCTGCTGCCCGCCGAGCCGGCCGCGGCGGCCCGGGTCAGCGTCGCGCTCATGGAGCTGGGTGCCCTGGTGTGCACCGCCCGGACGCCCCGCTGCGCTGAATGCCCGCTGCGGCTGTCGTGCGCGTGGCGGCTGGCCGGCGCGCCGCCGTACGACGGGCCGACCGTGCGTCCACAGCGCTTCGCCGGCACCGACCGGCAGGTTCGCGGCCTGCTGCTCGACGTGCTGCGAGGGTCGTCGACGCCGGTCGAGGCCGCCGCCCTGGACATCGTCTGGCCGGACGTCGTGCAGCGCGCCCGCGCCCTGGACGCTCTCGTGGTGGACGGCCTGGTCGACCCGCTACCCGACGGCCGCTACGCCCTGCCGTCCTAAGTAGCGGTTTTGGCCGGGCGGACCGCGCTACGCGGCT
>DASXYE010000286.1:0-17267 GCA_036502695.1 Jatrophihabitantaceae bacterium | reverse complement strand
ACCGCGAAGGCGGATCCACCAGTAGCAAGAACCTCGGGCCGCTGTGCGAACGCCACCACATCGGCAAACACCAAGCCGACTGGACCCCCACGCGAGACGAGGACGGTGCCACTACCTGGATCAGCCCCACCAAACACGTCTACCAATCCCGACCACCCGACCTACCCCACGACACAACATCCGATCCCCCGCCGTTCTGAGGGACCGGCGGGTCCGCGCCCCGTGGGCCACACCGTTTCGACGGCAGCCTGCCGTCGAAACGATGCCCGGACCGTAGAACCTGTCTCGCATCCCGACGCGCCAGCCTTCTGTTCCTACCCAGGGCGGATGCGCGTCCTACCCAGGGCGGATGCGCGCCCGGCGACCAGCTGGCACGGTGACCGCATGACATCCACGTCGACAGTCACGCTGCCTGCGGGCACGATCCGCTACCGCGACACGGGTGACGGTCCGCCGATCGTGTTCGTGCACGGGCTGCTCGTCGACGGCCGGCTGTGGGACCAGACCCTGCCCCACCTCGACAACAGAAGGCTGATCGTGCCGGACTGGCCGCTCGGCTCGCATCGCAGCGCCATGACGAACGGCACCGACCTGACTCCGCCCGGGCTGGCCCGCATCGTGGCCGACACGATCGCCGCCCTGAATCTCGAGGACGTGACGCTGGTCGGCAACGACACGGGCGGGGCCATCTCCCAGCTCGTCGTGACTCGGCACCCGCAGCGGATCAGCCGGCTGGTGCTGACGAACTGCGATTCGCACGAGAACTTCCTGCCCATGATGTTCCGGCCGCTGCAGGCGGCGGCCCGCGTGCCCGGCGCGGTGCGAGCCCTGGCCGCGGCGATGCGGGCGACGTGGGTGCGCAACCTGCCGATGGCCTACGGCCGGCTTGCGGCCCAGCACATCGACCCGAAGCTCACCGCTGACTGGGTCACACCGGCGCGCGAAGACCAGGGCGTGCGCCGCGACGTGACCGCCGTGCTGCGCGGCATCTCGAATCGGTACACGATCGAGGCGGCCGCGCAGCTGAAGAAGTTCAGCGGCAAGACGCTGCTGGCCTGGGGTCGCGACGACCGGTTCTTCAAGCCCCGTCACGCCGAGCGGCTGGCCGCCGAGTTCGCCGATGCCCGCCTCGAATGGATCGACGACGCCCGCACGTTCGTGTCGCTCGACCAACCCGAGCGTCTGGCCGAGCTGATCACCGAGTTCACCAGCTAGCGCGGTCCCGCCGCGGGAACGCCTGGCCGAGACTGGCGTCGGCGAACGCCGGCGCGACCGAGCCGGACGCCGCGTAGCGATACAGCGCCGTCTGGTAGATGCCCGACAGGGCGCTGGCCACGACGGCCACCACGATCAGCCACACCACGCCGACGCCGATCAGGGCGACGCCGCCCGCCCCACCGGAGGATGCGCCGATCGCGATCAGTGCGATGCCGGGCAGGCTGCCCAGGAAACTGACCAGGCCCACTCCGGCATTGCCCACGACGTTCTCGCCCCACGTCCGCTTGAACAGGGTCGACGAACCGCGAATCGCCGCTCCCACCGTGACGTTCTCGAGCACCAGGATCGGCACGACCAGGTACGTGACGAGCGACCAGGCCATGCCGACCAGGCCGATCGCGATCCGGCCGAACGCGCCAGCCCGGTCCTCGACCGCCCGCAGCAGCAGCGACACGGTGGCCGACAGCAGCGCCCAGGGCAGGATCGCGCCGGCCTTGCCGCGGGCCGCCGCGAGGCCGGCGGCCACCGACGGGTCGCCGCCGCGCAGCGCGATGTCGGCCTGCGAGATCAGCGCCGCCTGGAAGAAGATCGTCACGTAGGCCAGCACCAGGTAGCCCAGGAAGAAGAGCACGTAGCTGATGGGCTGCAAGCCGTCGCCGGCGTCCGTGGAATGCCGCGAGGCCAGCAAGGCCGGCACGAGGAAACCGGCGGCCACGATCAGCGTCGCGATGCCGGACAGCACCGGGAACAACACCAGTTCCCGGCGGGTGTTCAGCACCCGCAGGGACGCCTTGAACATCGCCCACGATCGCGCGATACGTCCCATGACGAAGGCCTCCTCGACCCCCAGCTGCGACTGCAGCCGTTCAGGCAGTGATACGAACCAGGTAGCAGTCGCGTTCCCGGCCCGCGCTCCCCCGGCGCGCGGACGGACCCGGCAGACGGCGGACGTGCCCCCGCAGATGACCAGTCTCTACCGATTTATCATCACCCGGTGGCCGGACCCGATGAGGCACCACCCGCGATCGACGACACCCAGCTGCGCCGGCTGGCCCGGCACCTCGCCGGAGCCGAACAGGCAGCCGGCGAACGCGATCTGCGCCGAGACGTCCGGCCCGTCGCCTTCGCCCTGGCCGCGGCGCTCGCGCTGGCCGCGATCGGGTTGCTGCTGCCGTGGTCGCGGGCCGACGGCATCTCGGGCGACGCGTTCGCGCACTCGGCGGGCCTGCCGGCGCTCTTCTTGTTGACCGCCGCCGGAACCGGAGTCGCGCTCGCGCTCTACCTCGCCGCGCCGGGTCCGCGGGCCGCATCCGCCGTGCAGGCCGTCGGTTTGAGCGGCGGTGCCATCACCATCGTCGCGGCGCTCGTGGTCACCGGCGGCGTCGGTGCGCCCCACCGTCAATGGTGGGGGCCCGGGCTGTTCGGGGCCGCGATGGTCGCGGCGACGCTGCTCGCCGGGTCGTTCTCCCACCCGTCCGACCCGGACACTCGCATCGTCGGTTACACCGGGCCGCCGTCATCGCTTCCCGAGATACGAGAACAGCTGCGCGAGTCCCTGGTGGCCGTCCTGGACGCCCGTCCGCGCCCGCGCCTGATCAGCACGGGGATGGCCGTACTCGGCGTGAGCGGGCTCGGCCTCGCGGCCGCCGGGCTCTCAGCCAGCTGGCAACGGCTGACCGGCCAGGTCGTGACGCGCATTGCCGACCACCCACTGGTCTGGCGCGGAACCGAGCTCACGGCGACCCACGCCCTGCGCTGGGCCATCGCAGCCGGGTTGGCGGCCAGCCTGCTGGCGGCCTTCGTCCGCCCGATGCGCCGGCTCCTGCCGCTGCTGCTGACGGCCGCCGGCGCCGTTGTCGTCGCGCTCACGCTGAGCGCGACCGCGGGCATCCCGGTGCGGGGCACCAGCAGCGCGATCAGCGTGGGCTCCGGCGCCTGGCTCAGCCTCGCCGGCGGCATCGTCACCACCGCTTGCGGCCTCGTCCTCGGCGCCGAGCAACTGCGCGCGGCCGGTCGGCCGGGTCGGGCTCGGGCCGTCGCCGTCGCCGCGGTGTTCGCGGTCGTGGTCGGCGGGCTGGACGGCTACCTGGGCCAACGGCCGGCCGGCGCCGACGACAACGGCCGCGGCACGCCGGTTCTCGGCGCCGCCAGCGTGCCCGACGACCGCCTCGGTGGGCCGGCCGCCGCCTCGGTGTTCGACACCGTGGACCTCTCGAGTACGGGCATTCCCGACCCGCCCGTCGTCACCCGCAGTCTCGACGGCCCGCCGCGTACCTGGTTCGTCCGCCCCCAGGGGCGCGACACGTTCCTGATCGAGGAGATCGTGCGTGGACGCGCCCTGCCGGTCACGGTCGTGTCCGGCGCGGACGACATCGATCTGATCGGCGTCACCGGCGACCGCGCGATCGTGGCCGGCTACTCGACGTACGGCGAGAGCATCGTCAGCGTCGTCGACCTGCACGACCCGTCGAACGGCATCGCCGGCTCGTACGACTCCGAGACGCTGCCGGTCAAGGTGCTGACGAACGACGCCGTCCGGGTCGGCGTCCGTCCCAGCAACGTGCCGGCCAAGCGGCTGCGGGTGCAGTTGCTCGCCGACGGCTCGGCGATCGTGCTCGCCGAGCAGGAGCAGGGCGGGATCCACGCGTACCGGGTCGATGCGCGCGCCGTGCGCGACGTCCGGCCCTGGACGCTGACACCCCTGCCCGATCCGCCGGTGCGCAATTCGGTCTACGGCATCGACGGTTCGGACTACAGCGTGGCCCCGTACGAGTCACCGGGAGGGGTCGTGCGCACCGATCCGGACGGCCGCGTGCGCCCGGTACTCGGGACGGTCAGCGACAAGCGGTGCGCGCTGTCTCGCGATCCGCTCAGCAGTTCCCTGGACGGCTACGACGTGCCCGGCTCGACCGGCCGGGCGGCCATCGACCGGGCCGGCAATCTCTGGTTGGCCACCGGCCGCGACATGGGCCACGGCGACTCCGACCTCTACGTGGTGACCACCGACGGCGTGCTGCGCAAGATGCCGGCGGCCTGGCACGGAACCGCGGTCTTGCGGATCGTCGGCGACGGGTCGTTGTTCGTGACGATCCCCGACCGGGCCCACGACACCGACCCGACGTACCGGATGGCCGACCCACCGACGGCGGCCCGCTCGGCGGCGGCCCTGCCACCCGTCGCCGCCGGCTGTGTGAGCGACAACCGGGTCACCGTGTCGACGGCCGGGCGGCGCGCCATACCGGTCGGTACGGCGGCGCGTCCGGGCAGCGACCTCAACGATCGGGCGATCACCGTCGATGCCACCGCCACGACCATCCGGGCCGATATCGTTCGCGGCGCCACCCCGAACGCGGACGGCAGCTACCCGACGCGATGGAACCTGGTCCGCGTCGCTGGTGGCCGGCCGGCCAGCACCGTGTACTCGACGCGGACGGCCGACATCGAGGACGTGCAGCCCGACGGGCGGGGCGGCGCCTGGTGGCTCGAGCTGGATCATCCGAAATCCCCGAGCAACGACAAGGGGCCGGGCTCGATCGGGCACATCGACGCGGCCGGGCACGCGCGCATCGCCGGCCGGCACGTCGTCCCTACGACGAACGACCTCGAGGCCGAGGCGCGGCTGGCCCCCGATCCGCACGACGGCACGGTCTGGTGGAACTACGGATACACCGCGTGGCAGCGGACCACCCCCGACGGCCGGACCAGCCGGCTGGCCTACGCCGGCGACACCCCGACGCTCGGGGGCGGCGTCGGATTCGTGAGCGGCACGGACACGATCGAGCGCGTCCTCGCCCGTGACACCCGGTCCGTCGTGCTGGGCGCGCACGCGGGCCGGGGCCTGTACCTGCCTTCGGCGACCGCCTCGCACGCCGCCAGCCGCGACTTCGCCGTGGCCGGGCACCTTGCCACCACGTCCGACGGGCGGCTGCTTCTCTACCAGGGCTCCTACCTCGCCCGCCTCGCCCCGAACGGCAAGTTCGACGTCCTGGCCGGGCCGAAAGACGCCTTGCCGAGCGAGGATCAACTGAGATCGGTGGTCGTCGTGGCCGACCAGCTGGTGATCACGACGCGCACCGACCGGGTCTACACGGTGGACGTCTCATGAGTAGCCCCCGTAGCGAGGACGAACGGCAGCTCGACGAGCTGCTCGCGCGCGTCGAGGAGGCGGCCCGGGGCCGGGTCGCTCGCGCGCTCGTCCTCGGCGCCGTGAGCTGCGTGCTCGCCGCAGGCCTGGCCCTGCTGCTCGACTGGCAGACCGAGCTGCACAGCTCCGGTGTCGCCGCCCGCAGCGGATACGCGGCGGCGCCGGCCGTCGTTCCGGTCATGGGGGTCATCGCCCTCGTACTGCTGGCGCTCGCCTACTGGCAGGTCGATCGGCCGGTCGTGTCCGGATGGGCGGGCGTGCCGTGCGCGATTGCCGCAATCGGTTGCATCGGCGGGCTGCACGCGGGTTCGCGGCCCGACCAGTTCGGCGGCCCGGCCGGCTGGTTCGCGTTCACCGCATTCGCCGCCGCGACCGTGCTGGCCGCGATCAGCGCCACCCGCCAGAGCGGCGCGACGGCGTCGGCCGCGGAGAAGGCCGACGCGCTTCGACGCCTGCGGCGGACCCTCACCCGCTCAGGCTGAAGCGATCACACCCAGCTCGGCCGGGGTCGCCAGCAGCTCGCTGCGGGGTAGGACCCGCACCGTGTAGCCGAACGGTCCGGTGCGCTCGAGCGGCACGTCGCCCTCGAACCGGCTCGGACCGTCGCCGTTGTCGACCTGCGTCAACGACACGGTGCGCACGTCGGTGAGCCGATCGTCGACGTCGACCGCTCCGTACACGGCCTCGACGTCCACGTCGCTGTCGGCCAGACCGTTCAGCGCCACCTCGGCGCGCAGGTGCAGCTGCCCGCCGAGCTGCGGGTCGCCCTCGAGCTGCGACTCGACGTGCAGCACCTTCACCCCCGGCCAGGCCTCCAGGACGCCGGTCCGCCAGCTCGCGAGCTCCTTGGCCGCCTGATAGCCGTCGGCGGCCAGCCGCTCGGCGGATGCCGCCGCCGGGGCGTACAGCTCGGCTACATAGTCGCGAACCATCCGGGTAGCCATGACCTTCGGGCCCAGCGTCTTGAGCGTGTGCCGCACCATCTGCACCCAGCGATCCGGGATGCCGCTGCGTTCGCGGTCGTAGAAGCGCGGCGCCACCCGCTGCTCGATCAGGTCGTAGAGCGCCCGGGCCTCGACCTCGTCGCGCCGATCCGGGTCGGCGACCCCGTCGGCCGACGGGATGGCCCAGCCGTTCTCGCCGTCGAACCACTCGTCCCACCAGCCGTCGCGGATCGACAGGTTCAGCCCGCCGTTCAGCGCCGCCTTCATGCCGGACGTGCCGCACGCCTCCAGCGGCCGCAGCGGGTTGTTCAGCCAGACGTCGACGCCCCAGTACAGGTAGTGCGCCATGCCGATGTCGTAGTCGGGCAGGAACGTGATGCGGTGCCGCACGGCCGGGTCGTCGGCGAACTTCACCATCTGCGCGATGAGCTGCTTGCCGCCGTCGTCGGCCGGGTGGCTCTTGCCGGCGATGACGATCTGCACCGGCCGTTCCGGGTGCAGCAACAGCGAGGTGAGCCGCTCGGGATCCTTGAGCATCAGGGTCAACCGCTTGTAGGACGGGACGCGGCGGGCGAACCCGATCGTCAGCACGTCCGGGTCGAACGTGGACGACGTCCAGCCGACCTCGGCCTCGGCCAGCCCACGCTGCAGGCTCGACGCGCGCACCCGCCGCCGGATCTCGCCGACCAGCCGCTCGCGCAGGTCACGCCGCACGCCCCACAGCTCGCCGTCTCCGACCTTGTCGATGCCGTCCCAGCTGTCGCTCTGCTGGAGCACGTCGGTGCCGACCTCGCGCTCGGCGATGTCGAGGATGTCGCGCGACATCCAGGTCGGGCCGTGCACGCCGTTGGTGATCGAAGTGATCGGCACCTCGGCCGGATCGAAGCCCGGCCACAGCGGGCTGAACATTTCGCGGCTCACGACGCCGTGCAGCCGCGACACCCCGTTGGCCCGCTGACCGAGCCGCAGGCCCATGTGCGCCATGTTGAAGATCGTCGGGTCGGTCTCGGCGCCCAGCTCGAGAATCCGTTCGACCGGCACGCCCATGCCGCCCAGGTGCAACGCGACAGCCTCCCGGGCGAAGCGGTCGATGCCCGCCGGTACGGGAGTGTGCGTCGTGAACACCGTGCCGGCGCGGACGGCCTGCAGCGCCTCGTCGAAGGTCAGCCCGCCGCCCTCGACCAGCTCGCGGATCCGCTCGACCCCGAGGAACCCGGCATGGCCCTCGTTCGTGTGGAACACCTGCGGGGCCGGCGCTCCGGTGGTCGCGCAGTAGGCCCGGATGGCGCGCACGCCGCCGATGCCGAGCAGCAGTTCCTGCTCGAGGCGGTGCTCGGCGTTGCCGCCGTAGAGGCGGTCGGTGACCTGCCGGGCGGCCGCGTCGTTCTCCTCGATGTCGCTGTCGAGCAGCAGCAGCGGCACCCGTCCGACCTGGGCCACCCACACCTGCGCGTGCAGCGTCCGGTCGTCGGGCAGGCCCAGTGAGATGCGCACCGGGCCGTCGTCGGCGTGCTGCAGGGCCTTGATCGGCAGCCCCTGCGGATCCAGCGACGGGTACCGCTCGAGCTGCCAGCCGTCGCGCGACAGCGACTGGCTGAAGTACCCGGCCCGGTAGAGCAGGCCGACGCCGATGATCGGCACGCCGAGGTCGCTGGCCGCCTTGAGGTGGTCGCCGGCCAGGATGCCCAGGCCACCCGAGTACTGCGGCAACACCTCGGTGATGCCGAACTCCGGCGAGAAGTAGCCGATCGACTCGGGCAGGGCCGGGTTCTCGTCGCGCTGCGCCTGGAACCAGCGCGGCTGCTCGAGATAGTCGGTCAGGTCGTCGTGGACGTCGCTCAGCCGGCGCAAGAACTTGCGGTCCCGGGCCAGGAACGAGAGCCGGTCGGCGCTGACCTCGCCGAGCATCCGGCCCGGGTCGCCGCCGCACGCCCGCCACAGGTCCGGATCGACCGACTCGAGCAGGTCGAGCGAGTCGGGATGCCACGACCAGCGGAGGTTAGTGACGATGGTGGCCAGCTTGGCCAGCTCGGCCGGGAACGTCGCGCGCACGGTAAGCCGTCGTAAAGCCTTCACGACGGGGCAGAGTAATGGGTGCGGGTGACCAGCAAACATCGGGCCGTAAGTGCTTACAGTTTTGCCCCGGCGCCACGCCGTCGAAACAGTCCGTACACGGCGGCCGTGCATCCTCGAAGCGTGAACGAGAAGCACGTCCAAGCGATCAACGACTACTACGTCTCACACGTCAACTGGCTCATCCACCGCGGCCGCGACGACCAGATCGACGCGGTCGCCGACGAGTACGAACGCGACCTGTCCGCCTTGCGGCACGCACCGGCCCAGCAGCACCGTGACGAGGAGCCCGGCCGGGCCGCGTAACCGGGCCGGGCTCCCGTCGTGGCAAGTCAGCGCCTGCGGTCGTAGAGCAGGCAGAGCGCGCCGGTGTCGGTCGGGGTGCTGTCGCTCAGGATCCACGACGTCGCCGCGTCGACGGTGTCCCACAGCCGGGCGCCGCCGCCGACGATCTCCGGGGCGAGCGTGATGCTCAGCCGGTCCAGCTGATCGGCCGCAAGCAGGTTGCGGATCACGCTCGTGCTGGCGAGCACGATGATGTCGCCTCCGTCGGTCTGGCGCAGCTCCTTGACCGTGGCGGCCGGGTCGGACGTCGCCAGCCGCGAGTTGGTCCAGTCGGCACCGGTAAGCGTCGTGGAGAAGACCACCTTCTCGACGTCGTTCAGCCACCGGGAGAACGCCCGGTCGTCGGGGTGCGCGGCCGGATCGTCGGCCACGGCCGGCCAGAACCCGCCGAATCCTTCGTAGTTCTTGCGCCCGAGCAGCGCCGTGGTGGCCGAGCTGGTCACCCGGATCATGTGCGCGCGCGACTGGTCGGAGATCGCGTGCGGGACGATCCAGCCCATGTCGTAGTCGCCACCCGGACCGGCCACCCGGCCGTCGAGGGAGAGCGTGATGTTGCCGACGACGGTTCGTGTCATGTCTGCTCCCTATCGGATCGCCGCGAGGACGCGGTCGTCCCCGTGCTGCCATACCGGACCCACTTCGCCGAATCCGGCGGCGCGCAGGGCGGCCACGTGATCGTCGACGGTGGGCAGGTCGTCCACCCGGTGCTCGACGCCCTTGGGGCCGCGCATCGCAGTCAGGTCGGCCAGCTCGGGGGCCTCGCGCACCGCGTCCCACCAGGCCTCCCAGTCCTCGTCGCCCGCCGTGCCGGCCCGGGCGGCGCGCCGCTCGCGCACGTCGCGGGTCAGCGTCGCCAGCCGCGAGCTGGCGTCGTAGAGGTGGTCGCCGTTGACCAGTACCCCGCCGTCGCGCACCGCCGTCCCGCAGGTGGCGTAGACGGCGGTCAGCTCCTCGCGGGTGAGCCAGTGCAGCGCGGTCGTGCTGACGAACGCGTCCGGCATGCGGTCCAGGTGCAGGGCGCCGTACCAGCCCGGCATCCGCAGGTCGTGATCGACCAGGCGCAGCCCCGCGCGGTCGCCGTAGGCGGTCCGGGCCAGGCCGAGCAGCAGCGGGTCGGCGTCGATGCCGACGATGCGGGCCCCGGGCATCCGGTCGAGCAGCCGGACCGACAGCGACCCCGGACCGACTCCCAGGTCGACGATCAACGGCTCGGGGCCGCAGGTCGCCTCGACCACGTCGGCGATCACGTCGAAGCGCTCCTCGCGGTCGGGCATGTAGTACTCCTGCTGGCGGTCCCAGCGATCCAGCCAGTGCCGGGCCTGTTGGATTGTCGGCATCCCGAGCCTCCGTTACTGTCGTAAGCATCTTTGACAGTTACGAACGCTAACCCAGGAAGGCGTGACTGGTCAAGTGAACTTCAACAGTCATCAGGATGCGGTGGTGCTGCGCGCCGCGGAGCTGGTCAACGCCACCACGTCCGGCCTACGCCGCGGCCGGGAGTACGCCGCGCCGACCGGTCCCGAGCTGATCGCGGCGATCCTGGCCACGTTGCCGTACCGGCCTCGCCTCGACGACGTCCAGGCGCAGAAGCTGGCCGGACGCGCCGCGCGGTTGCGCGCCGTGTTCGAAAGCGTCGGGCACGGCGATCTCGACGCCGCGGCGACCGGCGTCAACGCCCTGCTCGACGAACTGCGACCCACGCCGTACCTGGAAAAGCACGACGGCGAGCCGTGGCACCTGCACTTCCACGGTCGCGACGCCGACGTCGCCGATGGCATCGCCGGCCCGTACGCGCTGGGTCTGGCCACCGTGCTCGGCAGCGAGTACGCCGACCGGCTCGGCGTGTGCTCGGCGCCCGAGTGCGATCGGGTGTACGTCGACGTGTCCCGCAACGGCACTCGCCGGTTCTGCTCGACCGCCTGCCAGAACCGGGTGAAGGCCGCCGCCCACCGCGCCCGCATCGCGAGTTGACCGGCCATTGCGGGTAACGGGTAAGGGCGCTCACCATGTGGGCCATGACGACCTCACCCTCCCGTCGTACATTCCTGTCCGCCGCCGCAGTCGGTGCCGCCGCCGTACCCCTGGCGGCCGCCGCGCCGGCCATCGCATCGACTCCTGCGCCCCGAACCAGCGGGCCCGGCCGGCCGAGCCACCCGCAACGCCCCGACCGCGCACTACGCGAGTTGCTGCGCGAGGTCGACCGGCACCGCATCGAGGCCACGATCCAGGGCCTGACCAGCTTCGGGACCCGGCACACCCTGTCGTCGCAGGATGATCCGAAGCGCGGCATCGGCGCGGCCCGGGACTGGCTGTTCGCCCGCTTCCAGGAAATCGCGGCTACGTCGGGCGGGCGGATGACCGTCGAGAAGCAGTCGTTCGTGCAACCGCCGGCCTCGCGCATCCCGACGCCGACCGTGATCACCAACGTGATCGCCACGCTGCGCGGCACGACCGATCCGGGCCGGGTGTACGTCGTCACCGGGCACTACGACTCGCGGGTCACCGACGTCATGAACTTCACCAGCGACGCCCCCGGCGCGGACGACGACGGCTCGGGGGTGGCCGCCGTGCTCGAACTGGCCCGGCTGTTCGCCAACCGGCCCACCGAGGCGACGGTCGTCTTCGCCGCGGTGGCCGGCGAGGAGCAGGGCCTCTACGGCTCGGCGTTCATGGCCCGGCAGCTCAAGGCCGCCGGCACCGACATCCAGGGCATGTTCAGCAACGACATCGTCGGCACCGGCGACGCCCACGACGGCAGCTCGTCCGACCCGCACACGCTGCGACTGTTCGTCGAAGGCGTGCCGACGTCGGAAACCCCGGCGCAGACGGCCACCCGGCAATCAGTGGGCGGCGAGAACGACGGCCCGTCCCGGCAGCTCGCGCGATTCGTGGCCGACGTCGCCGACAACGACGACACGGACATGCGCGTGCGCGTCATCTGGCGGCGCGACCGCTACCTGCGCGGCAGCGACCACATCTCGTTCCTGCAGCAGGGCTACCCGGCCGGACGATTCACCGAGCCGCGCGAGAACTTCGCCCACGAGCACCAGGACACCCGCGTCGAGAACGGTGTGCAGTTCGGCGACCTGATCGAGTTCTGCGACTTCCGCTACATCGCCCGGGTGACCCGCGTCAATGCAGCCGCGCTGTATTCGCTGGCGAACGGCCCGGGTACGCCCAAGGGCGTCGGCATCGACACGACGCAGCTGACCAATCTGAGCACGCTGTCCTGGCAGCGCGGTACCGACGCGGACCTCGCGGGCTACGAGGTCGTGTGGCGCGAGACGACGGCCCCGGAGTGGACGCACGTGATCGGGGTCGGCGACGTCACGTCCGCGACGATCGACCTGGCCAAGGACAACGTCCAGTTCGGGGTGCGCGCCGTCGATCGGGCCGGGCACCGCAGCCCGGTCGGCTTCCCGGTGCCGCTCACCTAGCCGAGGTACTCCGAGGCGGAAGCGTCGATCATCGCCCAGCCAGGTTGACGGCCGCCGAGTTGCGAGCCTGGCGCTTGGCCGCCGCCCAATGGCCGAGCACGACCAGACCCAGGCCCACGGCGTAGATCGCGACGTTCACGACGCCGTAGTCCCACGGCGTCGACTTCGGGTTCTTCGGGAATGCCTCCGTGCTGCCGCCGACCCATTCGCGGGTCAGCTGCATGTTCTGGAACGAGAACACGAACGAGTGGATCGCGACGTAGCTGAGGATCGCGACGAGCCGATCCCGGACGAAATAACCGAGCGGGAAGGCCACGACGATCATGACGACGAGTTCCATGGGATGCCTCCTGGGACGGATGAGCTGACCACCGAAGGGTTTCCGAATCAGCGCCCCGGGCCATCCCGGCCAGCACCGGACCCGTCCACGGATCTCGCGTACGTGCCAGCACGGATGCACCATCGACGACGGAACGTCATCATGATCCGGTGACGACAGTGGCCCGGGCGGGCGAGCTGCCGGCGCGGGCCGCACCCGCCAGGCCGCTCGGCGTCGTGCTCGCCGCCGGGCTGTTCGTCGTCTCGGCCGTGCTCCGGTGGCCACTGGTACTCGGGCCGCCGCGCGTCGAGTCCGGCCTGTCCTACGCCGTCTCGATCGTCGGGCTGGCGCCGGCGGTGGTGCTGGGCTGGCTGGTCAAGCGCCGGGCCCCGGCCAGCCCGGTCGGCACGGCGCTGGCCTGGGTCGGTGCCGCCCCGGCGGTCGTGTTCGCCGTCGAGGACTGGGGCCAGTCGGCCGTGAGCGATCACCCGTGGCCCGGCGCCGTGGCGCTGTTCGTCGTGCAGGGCGGTGCCTGGGTCTGGGTGCTCGCCGGGTTCGCGGCGCTGTGCCTGGTCTTCCCGGACGGGTTGCTGCCGGGCCGTCGCTGGCGCATCACCGCCGCGCTCGGGCTGGCCGCCGCCGTCTACCTGAACGTCGCGGTGTCACTCGACCCGGACTCGCACCGGCAGCACGGCCGGGTGATCACCGCCGGCACGCTGCACCTGCCGGCCCCGGTTCGGTTCGCGGAACTGACCGTCGCGTACGGCGGCTTCCTGGCCGTGCTGGTCGCGACCGTGGTCAGCCTGGTCGTGCGCTACCGGCGCGGCACCGAGCTCGTCCAGCTGCAGCTGCGGTGGTTGATGCTCGGCGCCGGCACCGTGCCCGTGCTGCTCGCCGCCGGCTGGGCGGCTGAGCTGGGCGGCGCCTCCGTCAACGTGGCCTACACCGGCTTCCTGGTCGCGATGCTCGTCATCGTCCCGGCCGCGATCGTCGTTGCCGTGCTGCGGCACGACCTGCTCGACATCGACCGGCTGCTCGGCTCGTCGCTGGCCTGGTTGCTCACCTCGCTCGTCTCGGCCGCGATCTTCGCCGTCGTGGTGCTGGCCATCGGCGACCTGGCCGGATCCCGCACCGGCGTCACGGCCGCGGCGTTCGTGGCCGCGCTGGCCCTGCTGCCGCTGCATCGGCTGCTGCACACGGCGGTCGGACGGATCGTCGACCGGGAACGCACCGTGCTGGCCGCCCAGCTCGACTCGTTCGTCCGGCAGGTGCGCGACGGCCAGGCCGAGCCGGAGGGCGTCGAGGCGGTGCTGCGCGCGGTGCTGCACGATCCCCGGCTCGAACTGCTGCTGCGGCTGCCCGGTGCGGACAGCCTGGTCGACCTGGCCGGCGAGCCGGCGCACCCCGACCCCTCTCGGACGACGATTCCCTTGCACACCAACGACATCGACGTCGGCGTGCTCGTTCTCGGCGCGCCGTCCGCCCGGCGGAACCGTCGGGCTCGGGAGGCACTGGTCCGGGCCCGGTTACCGATCGAGGTGAGCCGGCTGCGCCTGCAGTTGCGTGCCGCCCTGCGCGACGCCCAGGACAGCCGGGCCCGGCTGCTGGTGGCCGGTGCCGACGAGCGGCGCCGACTGTCGCGGGACCTGCACGACGGCGCCCAGCAACAGATCGTCGCGGTCGGCATGCGCCTGCGATCGGCCCAACGCCTGCTGCAGCCCGGGCAACCGGCCTACGCCGACCTGGACCTGGCCGTACAGGCGCTGGAGAACACGATCGGCGAGCTGCGCCGGCTGGCCCACGGCGTGCGTCCGAGCCGGCTCGACGAGGGCCTCGGCGCCGCCGTCGTCGCGCTCGTCGCCGACAGCCCGGTACCCGTCGACGTGGACGTGACCGACGCCCCGATCGCCGAGCCGGTCGCCACCACCGCGTACTACGTGATCGCCGAGGCGCTGACCAACGCGCTCAAGCACGCGTCGGCCACCCGCATCGGCATCCGAATCGAACCGAATACAGCCGGGCTGTGCATCGAGGTGAGCGACGACGGCGTCGGCGGGGCCACGAACGGGTACGGCCTGACCTCGGTGCGCGACCGGGTCGACGGCCTCGGTGGCCGGGTCCGGCTGCACAGCCCGCCCGGCGCGGGCACGACACTGAACGTGGAGCTGTGACATGCGGCTGGTGATCGCCGAGGACTCGGTGCTGTTCCGCGAGGGCCTGCTGCGGCTGCTCGCCGAGGCCGGCCACGACGTCGTCGCCGCGGTGGGCGACGCCGACACGCTGATCGACGCGGTCGCCACGCACCGTCCCGACCTGGTGATCATCGACGTGCGGATGCCGCCGACGCTCACCGACGACGGCGCCCGGGCGGCCGAGCAGCTGCGCCGCACCCAGCCCGGCTTGCCGATCCTGCTGCTGTCCCAGCACATCGAGACGCGGCATTCGGTGGCGCTGGTCGCCTCGGGCGGGGTCGGCTACCTGCTCAAGGACCGGGTGCTGCACGTCGACGACTTCCTCGACGCGGTGCGCCGGGTCGCGGCCGGCGGCTCGGCGCTCGACCCGGAGATCGTCCGGGCGCTGCTCACCCCGACCCGGCGCGACGACCCGCTCACCGACCTGACCGAGCGCGAGAGCGAGGTGCTGGCGCTCGTCGCCGAAGGGCACTCCAACGCCTCGATCGCGGCGGCGCTCACCGTGGCCGAGCGCACCGTCGAGACGCACATGCGCGGCATCTTCCAGAAGCTGCGTATCCCCGACACCGGCGACCGGCATCGACGCGTCCTGGCCGTACTCGCCTACATCGAAGGTCGGCGCGTCGTTTCCGGGCCGGCCGCACCTGGGTAACGTTGCCCATGTGGTCGGACGCCTCGGGCTAACCAAGGTCACTCCCGTCGTCGGGGGTGGCTCGCTGCCCGCGAAGGCGGTGGTCGGCGAACACATCGGCGTATCCGCCGTGGTGTTCCGCGAAGGGCACGATGCGGTGGCGGCCAACGTCGCGCTGCGCGGCCCGGGCAACACACGCATCCCGTTCGTCCGGATGACGCCGGGCGCCATCGGCACCGACGAGTGGCACGCGACGATCGTGCTGGACCAGCCGGGCACCTGGGCATTCGTCGTCGAGGCCTGGAGCGACCCGATGGCGACGTGGCAGCACAACGTCACCGTCAAGATCGAGGCCGGGCAGGGTTCGGAGGATCTGGCCAACGACCTCGAACTCGGAGCCCGCATCTTCGACCGGTTGGCCAAGTCCCTGCCCAAGCCGGAACGGCCCCGGGCGGCGGCGGCCGCGACGACGCTGCGCGACACCAGCCTCGACGTCGCGCACCGGGTCGGCCCGGCGCTCGATCCGTACCTGCAGGACCTCGCCGCGGCCAGCCCGGTCCGCGAGCTGGTGACCAAGTCGGCGCGCTACCCGATCTACGTCGACCGCCCGCGGGCCCTGTACGGCTCCTGGTACGAGTTCTTCCCGCGCTCGATCGGCGCCTCGCTGGCCGGTGACGCGCAGGCGCCGGCGCATCCGACGCGGCACGGCACGCTCAAGGACGCGGCCGAGCATCTCGACTACGTCGCCGGCATGGGCTTCGACGTGGTGTACCTGCCGCCCGTCCACCCGATCGGCGAGGTGAACCGCAAAGGGCCGAACAACACGCTGGTCGCGGCGTCGTGGGACGTCGGCTCGCCCTGGGCCATCGGGTCGAAGGACGGTGGCCACGACGCGATCCATCCGCAGCTGGGCACGCTGGCCGACTTCAAGGCGCTGGTGAAGCGGGCCCGGGACCTGGGCCTGGAAATCGCGATGGACTACGCGCTGCAGTGCGCGCCGGACCACCCCTGGGTGAGCACTCACCCCGAGTGGTTCACCACCAAGCCCGACGGCACGATCGCCTACGCCGAGAATCCGCCCAAGAAGTACCAGGACATCTACCCGCTCAACTTCGACAACGACCCGGACGGCCTGTACGCCGAATGCCTGCGGCTACTGATGTTCTGGATCGACGCCGGCGTCAAGATCTTCCGGGTCGACAACCCGCACACCAAGCCGCTGGACTTCTGGCACTGGCTGATCACCACGGCGAAGAAGAAGCATCCGGACGTGATCTTCCTGGCCGAGGCCTTCACCAAGCCGGCGATGATGCACGCGCTGGGCGAGCTCGGGTTCAGCCAGAGCTATACCTACTTCACCTGGCGCAACGGTCGCGACGAGCTGCAGGCCTACATCTCCGAGCTGGTCGGGGCCGCCGACCACATGCGGCCGAACTTCTTCGTCAACACCCCGGACATCCTCAACGAGTACCTGCAGCACGGCGGCCCGGCCGCGTTCAAGATCCGGGCGATCCTGGCTTCGATGCTCTCGCCGTCGTGGGGCGTCTACTCGGGCTACGAGCTGTACGAGCACCTGCCGGCGCGGCCGGGCAGCGAGGAGTATCTCGACTCCGAGAAGTACCAGCTGCGGCCGCGCGACTACGCCGGTGCCGTGGCCGACGGGCGATCGCTGGCGCCCTTGTTGACGACGCTCAACACGATCCGGCGCGAGCACACTGCCCTGCACTGGCTGCGCAACCTGCACATCCACTACGTCGACAACGACGCGATCACCGTGTTCAGCAAGCGCGATCCGGCCACCGGCGACACCGTCCTGGTCGTCTGCACCACGGATCCGCACAACGTCCGCGAAGGGTGGACGGCGCTCAACCTGCCCGAGCTGGGCATCGACTGGGCCGACGAGTTCACCGTGCAGGATCTGCTCACCGGCGCGACCTACCGCTGGGGGCAGTACAACTTCGTCC
>DASXYE010000285.1:0-5642 GCA_036502695.1 Jatrophihabitantaceae bacterium | reverse complement strand
GCCCGGTGGCCCCGAGCATGCGGGGTACGGAGAAGCCATAGATGTCGGCGTCGAGCACGCCGACCGACAGGCCACGGGCGGCCAGCGCAACGGCGACATTAACGGTGACCGACGACTTGCCCACGCCGCCCTTACCGGATGCCACGGCGTACACCCGGGTGCGCGATCCGGGCTGGGCGAACGGGATCTCGGCGGCCGGCGCGTCGCCGCGCAGCTGCTGCCCGAGGGCGCTGCGCTGCTCGTCAGACATCACCCCGAGCTGGACGTCGACGCCGGTGATGCCGTCCAGGCGCGAGACCGCGGCGGTGACGTCACGGGTCAGCTGCTCCTTCATCGGGCAGCCGGGCACGGTCAGCAGCACGTCGATGCGGGCTCGGCCGCTCGCGTCGACCTCGGCGCCGGCGACCATGTTGAGCTCGGTGATCGGTTTGCGGATCTCCGGGTCCAGCACCGTGGCCAGAGCGGCGATCAGATCGTCATGGCTAGTCATGGGCACGCCTCAATCGTACGGATGACGCCGGGATGAAAGCGTCGACCGGCAGGCTGCTCGCGTGGGCCAGCGACAATACTTCCCTAACGCGACACTAGGATCATCAGCCATGACGCGTACCGAGCAGCCGATTCGGGCATCCGATTGGCGCGTCGCCGCGTGGCGCGCGTTCTTGCGGGCGCACGCGTCCGTGCTGCGCAAGCTGGAGCGCGACCTGGTCAACGAGGCCGGGATGCCGCTCGGCTGGTATGACGTCCTGGTGCAGCTGGCCGAGGCGCCGGAGCGCCGGCTGCGCATGGCCGATCTGGCCGACAAGGTGCTGTTGTCCCGATCCGGGCTGACCCGGCTGGTCGACCGGTTGCAGTCCGAGGGGCTGGTGACCCGCGAGCCGTACCCCGGGGACGCCCGCGGCCTGTACACCGTGCTGACCCAGGCCGGCTTCGAGAAGCTGCGGGCGGCCGCCCCGACCCACCTGGCCGGCGTCCACGCGTACTGGCTCTCGCGGTTCTCCGACCGGGAGCTGCACGACCTGCACATGCTGCTCGGCCGGCTCGACCCCGAGCTGCTGGAACGCCCGGCCCGCGACGACGACGAGGACGACGACTTCGACCTCGTCCTGGACGACGACAAGGGAATCGACTAGCGCCCGGCGGTTACCGTCGAGGTATGACCGCCGGCGATGATCGCTCGCGCGAAGCCAAGCAGCGCGAGCAGGGCGAGCAGGCGCGGCACTGGCCGCACCCGGTGTACGCCAACACCGACCTGCTGCACGCGCGTTACGTCACGCACTCGTTCGGACGGCACCGCCACCAGCAGTACGTGTTCGCCGTGGTTACCGACGGCGCCGAGGACTTCGACTATCGCGGTACGCGGCACCACGCCGTACCCGGCACGATCGCCCTGGTCGACGCGGACGCCGTGCATACCGGTCAGCCCGGGGCTCCGGGGGGCTGGCGCTACGAGGTGCTCTACGTCGACCCCGACCTGGTTCACGAGATCGCCGGTGGGCGCCGGCCGACGTTTCCGCAGGGCGTGACGCACGATCCGCAGGCGGCCGCGGCGCTGCTGCGGGCGCACGCCGCGACGCTGTCCGGCGACCGGCTGGCCGCGTCGACCGCCACTCGGGCGGCCCTGGAACTGGCGGTCGGACGTTATGGCCGGCCGCCCCGCACGGTGGAACTCCGCCCGGATCCGGGGGCCCGGCCGGTCCGCGAATGCGTCGAGCTGCTGCACGAGCGGCTCGTCGACCCGCCGTCCGTCGACGAGCTGGCCGAGCTGGCCGACTGCAGCCCGTTCGCGCTGACCCGGGCGTTTCGCCGCCACGTCGGGTTGCCGCCGCACGCGTACCTGACCCAGGTCCGGGTCGAGCGGGCCCGGGCGCTGCTCAGCGCCGGTGGCGATGTCGCCACGACTGCCGTCGAGGTGGGGTTTGCCGACCAGGCGCACCTGACGCGGCACTTCCGCCGCCACGTCGGCGTCCCGCCGGCCCGGTTCGCCCGTGAGCGCCGGCGCCGGATCGTTCAAGAAATCGCCTGATCCGCGACCTAACGTCGGCGGCATGTTGGAGCAGGACCGCCGCGGCGTGGTGCGTGACTCGGTGGGCGTCGGCCTCGCGGTCGGCGCGTACGGCGTCGCCTTCGGGGCGGCGTCGGTGGCGGCCGGCCTGTCGGCGGTGCAGACGTCGCTGCTGTCGCTGCTGGCGTTCACCGGTGGGACCCAGTTCGCCGTGGTCGGCGTGGTGGCCGGCGGCGGCACGCTGGCCACGGCGCTGAGCAGCGGGCTGCTGCTCGGGTCGCGCAACACGCTCTACGCGATGCGGCTGGCGCCGCTGCTGCAGGTGCGCGGCCTGCGTCGCTTCGCCGCCGCGCACGGCACGATCGACGAGACGACGGCCATGGCGGTGGCCCGGCGCGATCCCCGGTTGTCGCGGCTGGCGTTCTGGTGGACGTTCGTCGGCATCTACCTGTTCTGGAATGCCTCGACGCTCGCCGGGGCGCTCGGTGCGCAGGCGCTGGGCGATCCGGCGCGGTTCGGCTTGGACGCCGTGGTGCCCGCCGCGTTCCTGGCCCTGCTCGCGCCGCGGCTGCGGGCCGGCGCGATCGAGCGCCGTATCGCCATCGGCGCCGCCCTGATCGCGTTGGTGCTGATCCCGTTCACGCCGCCCGGGGTGCCGGTCCTGGCGTCGACGGTGGCGCTGCTCCTGGCCGGGACGGTGAAGCGATGCGCGCGAGCGAGCGCAACCTGGCCGCGAACGCGATGAGCGCTCGCGCGAAGAGCCCCGCCGCCGCGGCGCGGCCCGCGACGGAGGAGCGGTGCGGATCTGCGTTGGGCCCCGAGCCTGCGAGGGGTCCACAAGCAGATTCGCGAAAGGCGGGATGAGGCGGTGAACCTCTGGGTGCTGGTGGGGGCCACGGCGGCCGGTTGCTACCTGCTCAAGCTGGCCGGCTACCTGGTGCCGGCCCGGGTGCTGGACGAGCCCCGGGTGCGCCGGCTGGTCGAGCTGTTGCCGGTGGCGCTGCTGGCCGCGCTGGTGGTGGTCGAGGCGGTGGCGTCCGGGCGGCACCTGCACTGGGACGGGCCGCGGCTGGCCGGAGTCGCGGCCGGCGCGGTGGCCGTCTGGCGGCGGGCCCCGTTCCTGGCGGTCGTCGTGATCGCGGCGGTCGTGGCGGCCGGGATCCGGGTGGCTACGTAGCAGCGACCGCCGGGCTCGGCGTGGCAACCCAGTGCCGCTGGCACCATGATCATTGCCCGATGGTTAGCCATTCGAAATAGTCACGCGGGTGCGCCGCGTCCGGCGCCGTCCAAGTGTGTCCAGTCGGGGAGATGACCCAAGCGTGCGGTTGAAAGCGACGTTGGCCATTGCGATTCCGGGGGTGGCGGCGCTCGCAGCCGCTGCGGTAGTCGTCGGCGGTAATTCCGCCGGCGCGGCGCCGAAGGCGGCCTCCGGTGGAGCCAGTCAGAACGTGATCGTTGTCCTGCACGACCAGCTCGGCACGGCGCCGGCCACCAAGGCGCAGGCCAGCACGCGTCGCAGCCGCGCGACGGGCGCCCAGGACTCGGTGCTGTCCCACCTGACCGGCGCGAAGCCCACCCACGTCAAGCACTTCTCGCTCGGCAACGCCTTCTCGGCCACGGTCACGGCCAGCCAGGCCGCGGCGCTGGCGGCCGACCCGGCCGTCGCCTCGGTGCTGCCCGACTCGACAGTGTCGGTCACCCCGCAGAGCGCCCCGTCGGCGCCGACGACCACGTCGAAGGCCAAGGCCGCGCCCAAGGTGGCCAGCACCGACGGGCCGCAGGCCATCTGCCCGTCCGACCCGAGCAAGCCGCTGGTCGAGCCCGAAGCGCTGCGGACGATCAAGGCCACCGACGCGCAACAGCTGGCCACCGGCGCCGGGGTCAAGGTCGCCTACATCGCCGACGGCATCGACCCGAACAACCCGGACTTCATCCGGCCGGACGGTTCGCACGTGATCACCGACTACCAGGACTTCTCCGGCGAGGGACCGAACTCCCCGACCAGTGGCGCCGAGGCGTTCGGCGACGCGTCGGGCATTGCCGCGCAGGGCACCGTGGTGCACGACCTGTCGCAGTTCGTCAACCCGGCCGCGGTCACCCTGCCCACCGGCTGCAACGTCCGCATCGTGGGCGTCGCCCCGGGCGCCAGCATCGTGGCTATCAAGGCCGGCGGTGAGCTGCTGCCGAACTCGGCGATCCTGCAGGCCATCGACTACGCGGTCACCGTCGCCCACGTCGACGTGATCAACCAGTCCTTCGGCGGCAACGTCTACCCGGACAACGGGGCCCGCAACACCATCGCGCTGTTCGACGACCAGGCCGTGGCCGCCGGGGTCACCGTCGTGGCGTCCACCGGTGACGGCGGCGTGACCAGCACGATCGGCAGCCCGGCCACCGACCCTAACGTCATCTCGGCCGCGGCGTCCACCGACTCGCAGGGCTACGCGCAGACCGGGTACGCGGCATTCCGCTTCTCCAACGGCAAGTGGGCCAACGACAACATCTCAGCGCTGTCGTCCTCGGGCTTCACCGAGGACGGCCGGGTCCCTGACCTGCTCGCCCCGGGCGAGGCCGACTGGGCGGTGTGCGGCGGCGCGGCGTTCTCCGGCTGCGCGAGCTACCAGGGCACGCCGAGCTCGGTGCAGCTGTTCGGCGGCACCAGCCAGTCGGCGCCGCTGACCTCGGGCGTCGCCGCGCTGGTGATCCAGGCCTACCGCCAGAGCCACGGCGGGGCCTCGCCGGCGCCGGCCCTGGTGAAGCAGTTGCTCACCAGCACCGCCGACGACCTCGGCCTGCCGCCGTACGAGCAGGGCTCCGGCCGCATCGACGCGAAGGCCGCCGTCGAGGCGGCGATGTCCGCCCCGGGCGGGACGAGCGTGGGGTCGAACATCCTGCTGTCGAAGAACCAGGTGACGCTCGAGGGCGCCCCGGGCAGCACGCAGTCGACGACGGTCAAGGTCACCAACGTCGGGACGAAGACGCAGACGGTGGCCACCGGCACCCGCACGTTCGCCAACCTGTCGAGCAGCACGCAGACCACGGCGTTCGACTCGACGACGTTGCCGACGTTCCCGTACGCGACGACCGGCGCGCCCTGGGCGTACAAGAAGATCACGTTCACCGTACCTGCGGGTACGGACCGACTGGTCACGGCCATGGTCTGGCCGGGGGCGCCGAAGAGTGTCGGCGGCACGACGATTACCCCGGTCGTGCGGGACACCCTGCTCGACCCGGACGGCACCTATCAGGCCAACAGCCGGCCCCAGGGCGGTGCGGCCACGCCGAACGCCGCCAACGTCGACGTGCGGCACCCGAAGGCCGGTACCTGGACAGCCGTGCTGTATTCCAACGCGGGTGCTGCCGGCTTCACGGGCAACGTCACGTTCAATGCCACCGCACAACGGGCCGTCCCGAACGGGCAGGTCAGCCCGTCGGTGCTGAGCCTGGCGCCGGGTCAGACCAAGTCGGTGCACGTCTCGTTCGTCACGCCGAAGATCGGCGGCGACGTCGACCGGTCGATCACGTTCGGCAGCTCGGGTGGCCACCAGACCACGGTGGCGGCAGTCGTGCGCACGGTGGTGCCGACGGCGAACGGTCGGCCGGGCCACTTCGCCGGGACGATCATCGGCGGCAACGC
>DASXYE010000284.1:0-20564 GCA_036502695.1 Jatrophihabitantaceae bacterium | reverse complement strand
TGCGGGACCGGTTCGGGTTCACCGGCCACCTGGACTTCTACGACGAGGCCGACCTGGAGACGATCCTGTATCGGTCGGCCACCTTGCTCGAGGTCGACCTGCGCCCGGACGGGGCCGTCGAGATCGCCGGACGCTCCCGGGTCACACCGCGGATCGCCAACCGGCTGCTGCGCCGGGTCCGCGACTACGCCGAGGTGCGCGCCGACGGCGTGGTCACCGAACAGATCGCCCGCGACGCGCTGGCCGTCTACGACGTCGACGAGCTGGGCCTGGATCGCCTGGACCGGGCCGTGCTCGACGCCCTGGTGCGCCGCTTCGGCGGGGGACCGGTCGGCGTCGGCAACCTGGCCGTGGCCGTCGGCGAGGAGGTCGAGACGGTCGAGGAGGTCGCCGAGCCGTACCTCGTGCGGGCCGGCCTGCTGGTGCGCACGCCCCGCGGGCGGGCCGCGACCCCCGCCGCCTGGACCCACCTCGGGCTGACGCCGCCCCGGGAAGGCGGCGCGGCCACCCTGTTCGACGCGTGATCCCCGGGGCGCCGGGCACGGAGGCGGTGTGGCGGGCGTTCAGTAACGAAGCGCCTACACTCGCGGGCGCCACCTGACGACGTCCGAGGACTACACCGTGAAAAGCGCACTACCGCTGATCGTGATCGCCGTGCTCTTGCTGGGCATGCTCCTGTTCGCCCGGCGCAACCGTGAACGCCAGGCCGCGCAACAGGTCCAGCTGCGTGAGCGGATCACCTTCGGCACCGAGGTGATGACGACCTCCGGGCTGTACGGCACGGTCGTCGGCCTGAACCCCGACGAGACGGTGCAGCTGTCGATCGCCCCCGGCATCGAGGTGAAGTGGGCGCTGGCGGCGCTGCGCGACGTCGAGTCGCTACCGAACCAGTACCGGGAACCGCTCGAACCGGAGGAGGAGAAGGCCGACGAGCCGCCGGACGATACGCCCCCGCGCTGAGCCGATGTCCGACCGCTCGGTCCGCTCATCATGACGTCGGTCATACTGTGCCGGGTCCGCGGCGCGCATAGCGCGTGCCAGGCGGGCTGAACCCGCATACGTCGAGGAGAACTACCCCCGTGCCACCACCTGCCGGAACGCTGCGCGTCGGGCGTTACTTCCTAGCTCTGTTCGCCATCGTGGCCGTCATCTACGGTCTCGTCTTCCTGCCCGGCAACCGGCATTCGCCGAAACTGGGCCTGGACCTGGTGGGCGGCAAGCAGGTCGTGTTCCAGGCCAAGGCCGAGGGGGGCAAGGCCCCGTCCAAGCAGGCGATGAGCCAGGCCCGGCAGATCATGGAGGACCGGGTCAACGGCTCCGGTGTCGCCAACGCCGAGGTGGTCGTGCAGGGCGGCAACCAGATCGCGGTCTCCATCCCGGGCAAGAACAGCGCCGATATCGCCAAGCTGGGTGTGGCGGCGCAGCTGAACCTCCGCCCGGTCGTGATGCCGGCGATTGCCTGGACGCCGCCGAGCACGTCCACGCCGAGCAGCACTCCGACCGGCAGCCCGACGACGACGCCGAGCAATACGGCGACGAGCACTCCGACCAGCACGCCGACGACCACGAACCCGGCGAACGGCACGCCGAGCAACTCGCCGAACGACGCGCGGAACCGGCCGCTCAACGCGCCGACCCCTACTCCGACCGGCACGAAGACGACGCCGAAGAGCACCCCGACGACGACTCCCACCGGCACCACGACCCCGACGACTCCGGCCGCCGCGCCGCCGAAGACGGCCGATCCGTTCAAGGGGATGACCTTCCCGGTCCCGGTCGACGAGACTGCCTACGACAAGCTGACCCCGACCCAGCAACAGGAACTGCAGGGCCGGCTGGCCACCTTCGACTGCAAGTCCGACCAGCCCGACGGCAAGGCCCAGCAGAGCCAGCCCGTGATCGCCTGCGACAGCAAGAGCGACAAGGCGACGCTGGTGTTCCTGCTCGGGAAGGTGATCGTGCCCGGCACCGAGATCTCCAGCGCCGGTGCCAACGCGCCGGACCTGAGCGGCAACGGCGGCAGCGCGCAGTGGACGGTGTCGCTGAACTTCAAGAGCAGCGGGTCCAAGAACTGGGCCAGCTACACCGGCGCCCACAACACCGGCGGTCAGGACTCCACCACGCAGATCACGGCGTGCGGCGGCAGCAGCGGCGGCACGCCGTGCGCCGACTTCGTCGCGTTC
The DNA here is from genome assembly GCA_036502695.1 of Jatrophihabitantaceae bacterium. Lineage (GTDB taxonomy): Bacteria > Actinomycetota > Actinomycetes > Mycobacteriales > Jatrophihabitantaceae > DASXRA01. The sequence continues at coordinate 18,381 of DASXYE010000284.1, read as the reverse complement.
ACCCTCGACGGGGCAGTGATCAACTATCCGTACAACCACGACACGATCAACGGGCAGGCCACCCAGATCAGCGGCAGCTTCGACGAGAATTCCGCGACGCTGCTCGCCCGGGAGCTCAAGTACGGCTCGCTGCCGCTGAACTTCACGCCGCTGACCAACACCGACGTGTCGGCCACCCTGGGTAGTGCCCAGCTCAAGGCCGGCCTGCTCGCCGGCGGCATCGGGCTGATCCTGGTCGTGCTGTACTCGCTGGTCTATTACCGGGCGCTCGGGTTCGTCACGATCGCCTCGCTGATCGTCTCCGGCGTCTTGACGTTCGGCTGCCTGGTCATCCTGGGCCGCGAGATCGGATTCACGCTGACCCTGGCCGGTATCGCCGGCTTCATCGTCGCGGTCGGCATCACCGCCGACTCGTTCGTCGTGTTCTTCGAACGAATAAAGGACGAGGCGCACGAGGGGCGAACCATGCGCGTGGCGGTGCCGCGGGCCTGGATTCGCGCCCGGCGCACCATCCTGTCCGCCGACACGGTGTCCTTCCTGGCCGCCGCCGTGCTGTATTACTTCGCGGCCGGCGACGTGAAGGGCTTCGCGTTCACCCTTGGCCTGTCGACGATCCTCGACCTGGTCGTGGTGTTCTTGTTCACCCATCCGATGGTGTCGCTGCTGTCGCGCAGCGCGGTGTTCGGGTCCTCGCGGTTCACCGGCCTGGACGCGGTGCGCGCCGGCGGCCTGGCGGGGGAGGGCGCGGCCGCGCCGGCCCCGGCTCCGGGACGGCACACCCGCCGGGCCAAGAAGGCAGCCGCGGCTCCGGCCCGCTCGACGTCCGTGGTCGCGGTGCTCGAGGCCGACGACGACGCCGAACCGGCGCTGCCCGACGACAGCGAGCCGGCCGTCGACACGATCGAACCGCGCGCCGACGCGGTCGGCCCGCCTGAGCCCGAGGCACCCGAACCCGAGCCCGAAACGCCGCGGTCCCGGACGACGCCGAAGCCGGGGTCGGCGGCCGAACGGGCCGCTGAGCGGCGCGCCCGGCTGCGCGCCGAGGCCGGCAACCGGCAGAAGGGCAACAGCTGATGTCCGTCTTCCGCCGGCTCTACCGGGGCGAGACCCGGTTCAACTTCATCGGCACCCGCCGTCGCTGGTACGCCGCGTCCGGCGTGATCATCGCGATCTGCGTGCTGAGCTTCGTGCTACGCGGCTTCAACTGGGGCATCGAGTTCAAGGGCGGCAGCCAGTTCACGATTCTGACGAAGGGCACGCCGATTTCGGCCAAGCAGGCCGAATCGGCGTTCAGCGCGGCCGGCCTGGACGCGTCGGATGCCGCTCGGGTCGTCGGTTCGGGCGACAGCCGCCAGGTCGTCGTCAAGACCAAGAACGTGACGCCGGCCGAGCAGGACACCATCCGGACGAAGATCGCCACCGACCTGAAGGTCCCGCAGAACGTCATCAGCGTGCAGTCGGTGAGCTCGAGCTGGGGGCACGAGGTCTCGGTCAAGGCGATCGAGGGCTTGATCGTGTTCTTGATAGTCGTCTCGATCTACCTGTCGATACGGTTCGCCTGGCGGATGGCCGTGGGCGCGTTCATCGCGCTCGTCCACGACTTGATAGTCGCCGCCGGCGTCTACTCGATCGTCGGCTTCGAGGTCACGCCGTCCACGGTGGTCGGCCTGCTGACGATCCTCGGATTCTCGCTGTACGACACGGTCGTCGTGTTCGACAAGGTCGCCGAGAACTCGAAGGACATCACCGCCGGCACGCGCATGACCTACTCCGAGGCCGCCAACCTGGCGGTGAACCAGACGCTGATGCGCTCGATCAACACGTCGCTGATCGCGTTGCTGCCCGTCGCCGGGCTGCTGTTCATCGGGGCCGGCGTGCTCGGCGTCGGCACGATCAAGGACCTGGCGCTGGTGCTCCTGGTCGGGTTGGCGTCGGGGGCGTACTCGTCGCTGTTCCTGGCCACCCCGGTCGTCTGCGACCTGGTCGAGTCCCAACCCGCGTACAAGACGCTGACCAAACGAGTGCTGGCCAAGCGGGCGAGCGAGGCGGCCAAGGCGGCGGCCGGCGAACCGGTGCTGGCGACCTCCGCCGGCGGGACGCGGCGCACCGGTGGTGGACCCGCGCCGGCACCCCGTCCGGGCGCCCGGCCACAACGCCAGCGGCGCCGGTGATGGGCCAGGACGCGGACCTCGCCGAACGGATCGCGAAGCGGCTGCGAGACGTCCCGGACTTCCCCCAGCCGGGCATCGTCTTCAAGGACATCTCGCCGCTGCTCGCCGACGCCGACGTCTTCATCGCGGCGGTCGAGGAGCTGGCCAAGGCGGCCGACGAACTCGGGCCGATCGACCTGGTGGCCGGCATCGAGGCGCGCGGGTTCCTGTTCGCGGCGGCGCTGGCCATGGAGATCGGATCGGGCATCGTGCCGGTCCGCAAGGCCGGCAAGCTGCCGCCGCCGACGATCCGCCGGGCCTACGACCTCGAGTACGGGCAGGCCGAGATCGAGGTCCCGGTGGACATCCTCGAGGGGCGCCGCGTCTATCTCGTCGACGACGTGCTGGCCACCGGCGGCACGGTCCGCGCGGCGGCCGAGCTGATCGGCCAGGCCGGCGGGCAGCTGGCCGGGGTCGGTGTGCTGCTCGAGCTGGACTTCCTGAACGGACGGGCTCGCCTGGACGGCGTCGCGACCGGGCCGGTCACCGCCCTGCTGAGCGTCTGAACCGGGCATCGGCGGCGCCCGGGCAGTAGCGTGATATCCGGCCGCCTAGACTGGGCGCCACGGACGCTACCGAGGAGGCCTCGCTGACGACGGAGGCGGTGCCACCCACGGTCCGGACCGGGCCCGACCCGGACCGGGCCGGTTCAGTCACGTCTGCCTCCGACAACGGCGCGAGCCCGGTGAACGGCGCCGCGCCGGTTCTGGCCACCCCGCCGATCCCCGAGGCGCCACCCGACGAGCCGGAGCAGAATCAGCAGCATCGCCGCCGGGTGCGCGATCGCCTGGCCCGCCGGCTGGTCACCGCCCCGCGCCAGTCGCCGGTCCGGCCGGTGCTCGAACCGCTGCTGGCCATCCACCGCGGCGCCCATCCCAAGGTCGATCCGCGGCTGCTGCAGCGCGGCTATGACCTCGCCGAGCAGCGCCACCGGGGGCAGTTGCGCAAAAGCGGCGACCCCTACATCACGCACCCGCTCGCGGTGGCCACGATCCTGGCCGAGCTGGGCATGGACACCACCACCCTGGTCGCCGCCCTGCTGCACGACACGGTCGAGGACACCGGGCTGACCCTCGACGCCATCAACGACCAGTTCGGCGGCGAGGTCGCGCACCTGGTCGACGGCGTGACGAAGCTGGACAAGGTCAAGTTCGGCGACGCCGCCGAGGCCGAGACCATCCGCAAGATGGTCGTGGCGATGGCCCGCGACCCGCGCGTGCTGGTCATCAAGCTGGCCGACCGGCTGCACAACATGCGCACGCTGCGGTTCCTGCCGCCGGCCAAGCAGGAGCGCAAGGCCCGCGAGACGCTCGAGGTGCTGGCGCCGCTGGCCCACCGGCTGGGCATGAACACCGTCAAGTGGGAACTGGAAGACCTGGCCTTCGCCACGCTGTACCCGAAGCGGTACGAGGAGATCGTGCGGCTGGTGGCCGAACGGGCGCCCTCGCGCGACACCTACCTGCACGAGGTCGTCGACCGGGTCAGCAGCGATCTGCGCGAGGGCGGCGTCAAGGCCGTCGTCACCGGGCGACCCAAGCACTACTACTCGATCTACCAGAAGATGATCGTGCGGGGCCGCGAATTCACCGACATCTACGACCTGGTCGGCATCCGGGTCCTCGTCGAGGGCGAGCGCGACTGCTACGCCACCTTGGGCATCATCCACGCGAACTGGCAACCGGTACCGGGCCGGTTCAAGGACTACATCGCGATGCCCAAGTTCAACATGTACCAGTCACTGCACACCACGGTGATCGGTCCGGGCGGCAAGCCGGTCGAGCTGCAGATCCGCACCCACGCGATGCACCGTACGGCCGAGTACGGTATCGCTGCGCACTGGAAGTACAAGGAGATCAAGAACACCGAGATCGCCGATCCGGCCGGGGTCTCCGACGAGATGGGCTGGCTGCGGCAGCTGCTCGACTGGCAGCGCGAGGCACAGGAGCCCGAGGAGTTCCTCGACTCGCTGCGCTACGACCTGGGCGCATCCGAGGTGTACGTCTTCACCCCGAAGGGCGACGTCGTCGCACTGCCGGCCGGGTCCACGCCGGTCGACTTCGCCTACGCGGTGCACACCGAGATCGGCCACCGGTGCATCGGTGCGCGCGTCAACGGCAAGCTGGTCGCCCTGGAGAGCTCGCTCGACAACGGCGACACCGTCGAGGTGTTCACGTCCAAGGCCGAGAACGCCGGCCCGTCCCGTGACTGGCTCTCGTTCGTCAAGTCGCCGCGCGCCAAGACGAAGATCCGCCAGTGGTTCGCCCGCGAGCGGCGCGAGGACGCGATCGACGCCGGCAAGACGGCGCTGTCCCGGGCGATGCGCAAGGCGTCGCTGCCGATGCAGCGGCTGCTGGGCGGCGAGGCGTTACTGACCATCGCCCGCGACCTGCACCTAGCCGACGTGTCCGGGCTGTACGCCGCGGTGGGCGAGGGCCACGTGTCGGCCCAGTCGGTGGTGCAGAAGCTGGTGACGCAGCTCGGCGGCGTCGAGGGCGCAGTCGAGGACATCGCCGAGACCGCGCTGCCCTCGACCCAGGCCGAGCGGGCCGGGGCTCGTCGACCCAGTGACGCCGGGGTCACCGTCAAGGGCGTCTCCGACGTGCTCGTCAAGCTGGCCCGCTGCTGCACGCCGGTGCCGGGCGATGAGATCATCGGCTTCGTCACCCGCGGCGGCGGCGTCTCCGTACACCGGCGTACGTGCACCAACGCCGCGTCGCTGCTGCAGCAGCCCGAGCGGCTGGTCGACGTCGAGTGGGCCCCGTCGGCCGAGTCGACCTTCGTCGTCTCCATCCAGGTCGAGGCGCTCGACCGGCACCGCCTGCTCTCGGACGTCAGCCGGGTGCTGTCCGACGAGAGCGTCAGCATCCTGTCGGCGGCGGTCAATACCAACCGCGACCGGGTGGCGGTCAGCAAGTTCACGTTCGAGATGGCCGAGGCCAAGCACCTGGGCCACCTGCTGCGCGCCATCCGTAACGTCGAAGGCGTCTACGACGTCTACCGCATCCATAATTAGTGGATCGCCTGCCGCGTCCCCTCGACTTTGTCCCGCGTGGACACGCCGGCGGTGCTGTTCAGCGTGGCGTAGCGGGGCAAAGTCGCAAATGCACAGCGGCGGGCTCTTCGCGCGAGCGCTCATCGCGTTCGTGGTTGCTTGTCCCGTGGTCGGCCAATGCTTCGTGATGATCTTGGGGGTTGGTGGCTATTCGACCAGAACCCCAAGATCATCAGTGAGCTCCGCCGGGGTTGGGCGGTCCGTCAGGCTCGATGAGGTTGACGTACTCCTCGTAGAGCGCTCGCACCCCGTTGGCAATCACCGATGCCATCGACTCGGCCGATGCGTCTAGTAGAGGCTCGAGATCGAACTCGCCCAGGAACGAGCCTCCCTGCTCGGCGATGACGGCTGCGACCAGCGGCCATCCGCTCGGCTCTGAACCGATCTCGACGTTGACGGGATAGCCGATCCGGTCCAGCTCATCTTGGACGAGCGATCGGACAGTACGCGAGGAGATCTGCACAACGTCCTAGCATGCCGTCCTGCGAAGCCCAGGTAGCCGGTGCTAGCTGACTTTGACGAGGTCGACGACGAAGACCAGCGACGAGTTGGCCGGGATGGGGCCGTTGGCCTGGGCGCCGTAACCCAGTGTTGACGGCAAGATCATGATCCGGCGGCCACCCAGCTTCATCGGCGGGACGCCCTTCGTGCCGCCGATGCCCTGGGTGAAGCCCTTGACCACCTGGTTGAGCGGGAATGACACGGGCTGCCCACCCTTGCTCCACGACGAGTCGAACTCCGTGCCCGTCTTGTACAGCACGCCTGTGTATTGCACCGAGACGGTGGACGTCGGCGTGGCCGCCTTGCCCTTACCTACCACCAGGTCCTTGAACTCGAGCTTCGTCGCGTCCTTCGCCGACTTGGACGTGACGCCGGGGGAGCCCTTGAGGTCGGCCGCGCCCTTCACGGTCACGCCCTGGAACGCCACCGAAGGTCCCTTCGCGGCGGGCGCCGGGGGAGCGGAGGACGTCGGCGATGTCGGGGCGCTGCTCGGCGCGGTCGGCGTGCTGGCCGGTGGGCTGGCGGCGGCCGGCTTCTTCTTGTCCTTGCCGCCGGTCGCCACGATCACCACGATCACCACGACGACGGCCAGGATGACGGTGCCGGCGATGGTCGCGATCAAGGTCCGGCGCTTGCGGGACGCCTCGTACTGCTGGCGCGCCTCCAACTGACGCTCGAGTTGCCGCCGGGACTGCTCGCGACGCTGCTTGCTGGTAACCACGTGATGTCCTAACCGTTGGTTGCTTCGAGCCGGACCGTCTTGAAGATGAAGTCTTGATTGGGGCGCCCGCCGCCGCTCTGGTTGCTGCCGTCGTCGCCGGCGGCCACCTCCTTCTGCAGGATGTCCAGGCCCTTGGTGACGTGTCCGACGACGGTGTACTTCTTGTCCAGGCCGGCGCCGGTGGCCGGATTGGCGTTGCTGTCCTTGGTGATGAAGAAGAACTGGCTGGCGTTCGTGTTCGCGCCGCTGTTGGCCATCGCGATCGTGCCGGCGGTGTAGGTGGCCTTGCTCAGGTTCTCGTCCTTGACCGTGTACGTCGGCCCGCCGCTCGCCGTGGCGGTCGGGTCGCCGCACTGCAGCACGAAGATGCCCTGGTTGACCGATCGCGGGCAGGCGGCGCCGTCGAAGAACTTCTTGCCGATCAGGTAGGCCAGGCTCTGCACGTTGCACGGCGCGGACGCCCCGTCGAGTTGCACGGTGATGTTGCCGCGGTTGGTCGTGAACACCGCGGTGCGTTTGGCGGTCGGCGTCTTGGCCGGATCCGGCGGAAGGCCGACGTCGAACAGATTCGGGTTGCCTTTCAGCGTGGTCGCCGATTCCGTGTAGCCGCACGGGCCGCTCGTCTTGCGCGGGGCCCGGGCCGCGATCTTGGCCGGCTTGCGGGCGGGCAACGGCGTGTGGGTGACCGACGGGCTCGCGCTCGGGCTGGGGCTGGGGCTCGTGCTGTTCTGCGCGGACGGCTTCTTGTCGTCGTTGCTGAACGCGATCACGACGATCGTGACGACACCGGCCAGGACGACGACGCAGGCGACCGTGATGATCACCAGCCAGCGGCGGCGAGACACCTCGCGCTGCTGGCGCCGAAGCTGTTGGCGTTCCAGGTGGCGGCGCGCGGCCTCACGGCGCTGTTTGTTCGTCGGCACGAAGCGTTCCTCCGGGTTCCCGGCGCGTGATGCCGGGTAGTGCTGGCGCGAAGTCCGCGACAGTGTATGGAACCCGGCAAGGAGTGCGATCAGAAGGTTGCCGGTCACTGCACCTTGGCGTCGGTGACCAGGTACTTGTCGTCGCTTCCCCGGGTACAGGTGATGGTCAGCTTCGTCCCGTCCAGGGCGGTGAACCCGGTCTTGACGACGGGGGCCTGATCGTCGGTCGACGTGTCGAGGTTGGGCGTGAAGACCTTGCCGGACAGGCCGCGGGTAACCGACTCGGGGACGGTGCCCGCCTTGGTGCACGCCTGAGCGCCAGCGGCGTCCCCCAGTTCGGCATTGACCACGTAGATGACTGCGGGGCCTTGGCCGTCGGTTCGCGGATCCGAGCACGTCCCCGGTGCGGATGTCGCGGTACTGGTGGTATTTCCGGTGGTGTCGTTGTTGTCCGTGGCGCCGGTGGTCTGGCCCGACGACGACCCGGTCGGGAACACCGGGCTGGCGGGGGTGGTGGGGTCGGCCCGGTGGTGCTTGCCGCCGGTGGCCAGTACGACGCCGGTGACGATGCCGCCGACGGCCACCAGCGCGCAGGCCGCGATGATCCAGTTCCGCTTGGTGGACCTGGACCGGGGGCCGCGCCCGGGATAGGTCGGCGGCCCGTACTGCGTCGGCGGCGGGGCCGGCGGCCCGGATTGCGAGTAGCTCGGCGTCGGCGGTGCGGTGACCGGGGGCGGCGTGTACGACAGCGTGGCCGGCGCGGGGGGTGGTGTGCGCTGCGGCGGTGGCGTCTGCGCCGGGGACGGCGTGTGCGCGGGCGGACCGTGCGGGGGTGGCGGGGTGTGCGCCGGGGGCGGCGTATGGCCAGCGGGCCGGTCGGGCGCGGACACCGGAGGGGCACCCGACGGCGCTCGGTCGAGCTTCGGCGTGCTGCGGTCCGGTACCCCGTCGATCACGTCGTCGAGGCGCTGCACGACGGCCGCGGCCGGCGGGCGGGTGCTCGGATCGCGCCGCATCGTCTCGACGATCACGTCGGTGAGCGGTCCGCCGTGCGGCGGGCGCGGGGCATCGGTGGTAGCGATGCGGTTGAGGATGGCCAGCGCGTTGCCACCCGCGGCGAACGGCGGCTCGCCCTCGACCGCCGCGTAGAGCAGCGCGCCGAGCGCCCACACGTCGCTGGCCGGGCCGTGGTTGCCGCCGAGCGCGATCTCGGGGCCGAGGAAGTTGGGCGTGCCGATGAACGTCCCGGTGGAGGTCAGCCCGGCATCGCCCTCGTCGCGGGCGATGCCGAAGTCAGTGAGCTTTGCGGTGCCGTCCTTGGCGATCAGCACGTTGGCCGGCTTGACGTCGCGGTGGATGATCCCGGCCCGGTGCGCCACGCCGAGGGCGGCGGACACCTGCCGTCCGATGCGCGCCGCGGCGATCGGGTCGAGGCGGCCCCGCTCGGCGATGACCTCTTTGAGCGACTTGCCGGTCACCAGCTCCATGACGAGGCAGGGCAGCCCGTCGTCGACCACCACGTCGTAGATCGCGACCGCGTTGGGGTGGTTGAGCCGAGCCGCGAGCCGGGCCTCGCGCATCGATCGGCCGATCGTCACGTCGTCGCCGGCGCCCTCGCCATAGACCAGCCGCTTGACCGCCACATCGCGTTGCAGCAGCGTGTCGCGGGCGCGCCACACCTCACCCATGCCGCCACGGCCGATCAGCTCGACGCACTCGTAGCGACCGCCGATCACCCGGCTGGCGTCGCCTGCGTCCATTCATCACCCCTGAAAGCCGGAATCGCTTGGGCGAGTCTAGTGGGGCAAATGTCGACGAGTGCGGAGCGGGCACTCGGTAGGCTTGACTGTCTTGTCAGTCTCTTGTCTGTGACCGAGATCCGGGAGTGCTCGCTGTGCTGATCGCGGGGTTCCCGTCTGCGGAGTGGGGCACCAACTGCTGGGTGGTCGCGCCTGACCGCGGCGAGCAGTGCGTGGTGATCGATCCGGGCCTGGATGTCGTGGCCCGCCTGGACGAGGTGATCGCCGAGAGCCGCCTGCACCCGGTGGCCGTCCTGCTCACCCACGGGCACCTCGACCACACGTTCTCGGTGCTGCCGGTCTGCCAGGCCCGCGACGTGCCGGCCTACATCCACCCCGACGACCGGGGCCAGCTCGCCGACCCGTGGTCCGGGCTGGGCCTGCCCCGTGGCACGCCGCTGCCCGGGCTCGGCGGATTCCCCCTGGCCGAACCGGACGACGTGCGGCAGCTGGCCGACGGCGTCTCGATCCCGCTGGCCGGGCTGGAGTTCGGGGTGCGGCACGCGGCGGGCCACACGCGCGGCTCGGTCGTGTTCGGCGTGGACGATCAGCTGTGGAGCGGCGACGTGCTGTTCGCCGGCTCGATCGGACGGGTCGACCTGCCCGGCGGCTCGATGGCCGACCTGACCCGCTCGCTGCGCGAGGTGATCTTGCCGTTGTCCGACGACACGGTGGTGCATCCTGGGCACGGTCCGTCCACCACCATCGCGCGCGAGCGCGCCACCAACCCCTACCTGCTGGATCTTCTGTGACTGCGAAACCAACCCCACTCAGCGGATTTCCCGAGTTCCTGCCGGCGCAGCGCCTGGTCGAGTCGCACGTCATCGAGACGGTGCGCGAGACCTTCGAGCTGCACGGGTTCGCCTCGATCGAGACCCGTGCCGTCGAGCCGCTCGAACAGCTGCTGCGCAAGGGCGAGATCGACAAGGAGGTCTACGTCCTGCGCCGGCTGCACTCTGATGAGCAAGAGTCGAGGACGTCCGCTTCAACTTTGGGGCTGCACTACGACCTGACCGTGCCGTTCGCGCGGTACGTGCTGGAGAACGCCGGCAAGCTGGAGTTCCCGTTCCGGCGCTACCAGATCCAGAAGGCGTGGCGCGGCGAGCGTCCGCAGGAAGGGCGCTTCCGCGAGTTCACCCAGGCCGACATCGATGTGGTCGGACGCGACGAGCTGGCGTTCCACCACGACGTCGAGATCGCCCGGGTGATGGCCGAGGCGCTGTGCCGGCTGCCGGTGCCGCCCGTGCGGTTGCAGGTCAACAACCGCAAGCTGATCGAGGGCTTCTACCGCGGCGTGGGCGCAGCCGATCCGGCCGCGGTCATGCGGGTGATCGACAAGCTGGACAAGCTGCCGGCCGACGCCATCGCCAAGCTGCTGGCCTCCGATGCCGGCCTCACCGACGAGCAGACGCAGCTGTGCCTGGCGCTGGCCGAGATCCGCACGCCGGACACGTCGTTCGTAGCGCGGGTGCGTTCGTTGGGTGTCGAGCACGAGCTGCTCGACGTCGGGCTGGCCGAGCTCGAGGCCGTGGTGGCCGGCTGCGCGCCGGCCGTCAACGACCGGTTCACGATCGAGGCCGACCTGCGCATCGCCCGGGGCCTGGACTACTACACCGGCACCGTGTTCGAGACCCGGATGGCCGGCTTCGAGAGCCTCGGCTCGATCTGCTCGGGCGGACGGTACGACTCGCTGGCCACCGACGGCAAGACGACCTACCCCGGCGTGGGCATCTCGCTCGGGATCAGCCGGATGCTGGTGCCGCTGCTGGCCCGGGGCCGGCTGACTGCGTCGCGATCGGTGCCCTCGGCCGTGCTCGTGGCGCTGCCGGCCGACGACGTCCGGGCCCGCTGCGACGAGATCGCGCAGACGCTGCGGGCGCGCGGCATCCCCACCGAGGTCGCCCCGACGGCGGCCAAGTACGGCCGGCAGATCCGCTTCGCCGAGCGGCGCGGCATCCCGTTCGTGTGGTTCATCGGCGAGTCCGGCACCGGCGAGGTCAAGGACATCCGCAGCGGTGATCAGGTCGCTGCCGATCCGAATACCTGGACGCCGCCCGCCGCCGACGTGAAACCCCAGATCATCGAGGAGAACCAGTGATTCGCACCCACCAGGCCGGGACGCTGCGCAAGCAGGACGCCGGCCAGACCGTCACGCTCGCCGGCTGGGTGGCCAGCCGCCGTGACCACGGCGGGGTGGCGTTCATCGACCTGCGCGACGCCTCCGGGGTCGTGCAGGTCGTGGTGCGCGACGACGAGGTGGCGCACGAGCTGCGCAACGAGTGGTGCCTGGCCGTCAGTGGCGAGGTACGCGAGCGCACCCAGGACAACGTCAACCCGAACCTGCCGACCGGTGAGATCGAGGTCGTGGCCGCCCGGCTCGACGTGCTGAGCGAGGCGGCCCCGCTGCCGTTCCAGATCGACGAGCACACCGACGTCGGCGAGGACGTCCGGCTCAAGTACCGGTACCTGGACCTGCGTCGGGCCGCGCCGGCCGCGGCGATCCGGCTGCGCAGCAAGGTCAACCAGGCAGCGCGCGGGGTCTTGCTGGGCAACGACTTCGTCGAGATCGAGACGCCGACCCTGACCCGCTCGACGCCCGAGGGCGCCCGCGACTTCCTGGTGCCGGCCCGGCTGCGTCCGGGCAGCTGGTACGCGTTGCCGCAGTCGCCACAGCTGTTCAAGCAGCTGCTGATGGTCGGCGGCATGGAACGCTACTTCCAGATTGCGCGCTGCTACCGCGACGAGGACTTCCGGGCCGACCGCCAACCCGAGTTCACCCAGCTCGACGTCGAGATGAGCTTCGTCGACCAGGACGACGTGATCGCGCTCGCCGAGCAGGTTCTGTCCGCGCTGTGGAAGCTGATCGGGCACGACGTGGTCACCCCGATCCGGCGGATGACCTACGCCGACGCGATGGCCCGCTACGGCACGGACAAGCCCGACCTGCGGTTCGGGATCGAGCTCGTCGACTGCACGGAGTTCTTCACCGACACCCCGTTCCGGGTGTTCCAGGCGCCCTACGTCGGCGCGGTGGTCATGGCCGGGGGAGCGAGCCAGCCCCGGCGCACACTCGACGCCTGGCAGGAGTTCGCCAAGCAGCGCGGGCACCGTGGCCTGGCCTACGTGCTGATCGGCGAGGACGGCGAGCTGGCCGGCCCGGTCGCGAAGAACCTGTCCGAGGCCGAGCGCGAGGGCCTGGCCAAGCACGTCGGCGCCCAGCCCGGCGACTGCGTCTTCTTCGCCGCCGGCCCGGCGTCCTCGGCGCGCGGCCTGCTCGGCGCCGCCCGGCTGGAGATCGGCCGCCGCCTGGACCTGATCGACGAGTCGGCCTGGGCGTTCGTGTGGGTCGTCGACGCCCCGCTGTTCGAGCCGACCAGCCAGGCCGAGGCGGCCGGCGACGTCGCGGTCGGATCCGGCGCCTGGACGGCGGTGCACCACGCGTTCACCTCGCCCAAGCCGGAGTCGATGGACACCTTCGACACCGACCCGGGCTCGGCGCTGGCCTACGCCTACGACATCGTCTGCAACGGCAACGAGATCGGTGGCGGCTCCATCCGTATCCATCGGGCGGACGTGCAGGAGCGGGTGTTCGCCGTGATGGGGCTGTCCCGGGAGCAGGCCCAGGAGAAGTTCGGGTTCCTGCTCGAGGCGTTCTCCTACGGCGCCCCGCCGCACGGCGGCATCGCGTTCGGGTGGGACCGCATCTGCGCCCTGCTGTCGGGCACCGACTCGATCCGCGACGTCATCGCCTTCCCCAAGACGGGCGGCGGGTACGACCCGCTCACCGGGGCCCCGGCGCCGATCACCCCCGAGCAGCGCAAGGAAGCCGGTGTGGATAGTGATCCGGAGTAGCACGACGCTGGAATGAAGTCGGAGCCGCAGATCCTGCAACGGTGCCCGCTTCCCGGAAGTCGTCCGCGCTTCGAGGCGTTCTGGCGTCGCTAAGCGCGGACAAGTCGCGGACGAGGGGTGGACGGCCGTGATCGGGGTTGCGCTCGCGTTGCTGTCGGCGGTGGCCTACGGGGCGTCCGACTTCACTGCCGGGATGCTGTCGCGGCGGGCGCATTACGTCCTGGTCGGGTGGATCGGGCAGGCCACGTCGGCCTCGCTCGCGACAGCGGTGGTGCTGATCGCCGGAACGCCGTTTCCGGCGCTGTCGGTGCTGGGCTGGGGCGCCCTGGCCGGACTCGGCGCCGCGTCCGGCACGCTCGCGCTGTACAAGGGCCTGGCCGACGGGCAGATGAGCGTCGCCGCGCCGCTGTCCGCGGTCGGCGCGGCCGGGCTGCCGGTGCTGTTCGACGTCGTCACCGGCGGGTCGTTGCCGGTCGGTGCGCTGGTCGGGGTGGCCGCGGCGTTGCCGGGCATCTGGCTGGTGTCGACGAGCAGCGGGTCCTCGGATCGCGGCGGCGTCGTTCCCGGCCTGATCGCCGGCGTCGGATTCGCCGTGCTGTTCATCGCGCTCGATCGAGCCGGCGACAATTCGGGGCTGTGGCCGGTCGCGTCCAGTCAGTTCACGTCGTTCGTCGTCATCACCGGCCTGGCGCTGGCGTGGCGGCCGGCCAGCGCGCGCCCGTCCTGGAACGCCGCCTGGCCGGGCGTGTTCGGTGTGACCGCCACGGTCGCGTACTTCCTGGCCACCCACCACGGCTCGCTCAGCGTCGCCGCGGTGATCACGTCGCTGTACCCGGCGATCACGATCGGTATGGCCGGGCTGGTGCTGCACGAGCGCACGACCCGCCTGCAGAACCTGGGTCTGGTGCTGTGCGGTGCCGCCGTCTGCGCGTTCGCTGTCAGCTAGGAGGTTGCCGAACATGGCCACACTCGGAGTCGGCTATCCGCGCGAGTTCGCGGCCGGCCAGGTACTCGACGTCGCCCGCTCACTCGAGGCCGGCGGCGTCGCCGAGCTGTGGGTGGTCGAGGACTGCTTCTACACGACGGGCGTCACGCTGGCCGCCGCCGCGCTGGCGGTCACCGATCGGCTGACGGTCGGGCTGGGCATCCTGCCGGCGGTAGCCCGCAATCCAGTGTTCACCGCGATGGAGATCGCGACGCTGGCCGGGCTGGCGTCGGGGCGGGTGGTGGCCGGCATCGGGCACGGCATGCCGGAGTGGATGGCCCAGATCGGGGCGGCCACCCCGTCGCCGGTGACGACGCTGCGCGAGGTCCTGCAGGTGGTGCGGCGGCTGCTGCGCGGCGAGACGGTAACCGAGCGCGGACGCGTGGTGCACCTGGACGACTGCGGGCTGGTGGCGCCGCCGACCGACATCCCGCCGGTGCTGGCCGGAGTGCGCGGCCCCAGGTCGGTGGCGATGGCCGGGCAGTGCGCCGACGGGCTGGTGCTCGCCGACGGGTCGCCGCCGAGCTACGTCCGGTGGGCGCGCGAACAGGCTGCGGCGCCCGGCCGGTTCGAGATCGCGGTGCTCGTCCCGGCGCATCTGGATCGGGACCGGGCGGCGGCGCGGCGGCAGGCGGCGCCGCGGATCGCCGACCTGGTTCGATCGGCGCCACCGGGGCTGCGCGGCGAGCCGTTCTTCGCCGAGCTGGCCGCGCTGGTCGCCGAGCGCGGCCCGGACGGGGTGCTGGCCGCGCCGGACGAGTGGTGGCCTCAGCTCGGCGCATTCGGCACGCCCGAGGACGCCGCCGCGCACATCGCCGCCCTGGCGGCGGCCGGCGCCGACCGGGTCAGCCTGTCCTTCGACGCGGATCCGGCGACCTGGGCCGAGCAGGTCCGCCGCGTCGGGGCGGATCTCGTCTCATTGTTGGACTAGCGGTGCCGATCCGTTGACCGGGACGGGGACGCAGCCAAGGATCGAGGCATCCCCGCTCTGGAGGCTGCCATGGCGAAAGTCCTCATCCTCACCGGCGACGCGGCCGAAGACCTCGAAGTCATGTACCCCTACCAGCGACTGCTGGAAGAGGGCTATGAGGTGCACATCGCCGCGCCGAGCAAGAAGAAGCTGCAGTTCGTCGTGCACGATTTCGTCGACGGCTTCGACACCTACACCGAGAAGCCCGGCCACAGCTGGCCGGCCGACGTGGCCTTCGCCGACGTCGACCCGGCCGAGTACGTCGCCGTGGTCGTGCCGGGTGGGCGGGCGCCGGAGTACATCCGCAACGACCCCGACGCGCAGCGCATCATCAAGCACTTCGCCGAGGGCGACAAGCCGATCGCGCACCTGTGCCACGGGCCGCTCGTCCTGGCCGCGGCCGACGTGCTGCGCGGCCGGCGCAGCGCCGCCTACCCGGCGCTCGCTCCCGACGTGGTGGCGGCCGGCGCCGAGTTCGTCGACAGCGAGGCGGTCGTGGACGGCGTGATGGTGTCCGGCCGGGCCTGGCCCGACCATCCGGCCTGGATGCGCGAGTTCATGTCGATCCTGCGGGCCAAGGCGCCGGCCCGCTAGAACTCGCCGCGGTGCAGGACCCGCTCCTGGTTGGTGGCCGGGTCGACGATGCGCAGCGCGGTGACGTTCGGGTTGTCGCGCAGGGCCGGCAGGTCGCGCTGCAAGAACACGCTCGGCACGATGACGTCGTGCGCGTACAGCGTGACCTCGCCGGACGCCTGCTGGGCGTACCGGTGCGCTACCCGGTCCCAGACCAGGTCGGCCTCGCGGCGGGTCAGCGGCGACTGCTGCGCGTCGAAGATCTCCGGACCCGGGTCGCTCATGACGCCCCCACTCGCTGCGCCCGGATGTAGGTGACGAGCTCGTCCAGGCTGTGCAGCACGCGCGGGTCGCCGGGCAGCACGAACTCGCACCGCTGGCCCCAGTGCGCGAACGTGTCGGCGAGGTCGTGCTGCGCCTGCTGGATGTCGTCGGCGGTCAGCGGCGCGCCGTCGTCCCACACCGGCCGGTCGGGCCAGCGGACGTAGTAGGTGTCCAGCGGCTCGATGGGCACCCGCCACGACCGTCCGCCGCGCGCGTACACGAGCGCGAACCGGTCGACACTGGCCACGACGGCGCCGCTGGCGTGCGCGACCGCCTGCTTGGTGATGTCTTCGATGACCAACCGAACGGCTCCTAGTTATTCGACGAAGTCGGCCCGGCTGCCCCAGTCGCGGAGCACGAGCTCGAGGGACTCGCGGGCGCTGCCCACCTCGTCCGTGGTCAGCGGCGTGCCGTCCGTCCAGACCGGCTGCCGGGGTAGATAGAGCGACACGACGCCCAGGCCTTGCTCGACCGGGATGACCCAACTGCGTCCGGTCAGCTCGTAGCCGAGATGTTCGCGGTCGACGCTGTAGATCTCGGCGCCGGTAGCGGTATCGCGGGCCCGCTGCGGCCGGATGCGAACGATCCGCTCGGTCACGACGGCGGCTTCGGATAGAAGACCTCACCGGTGACCGGATCGATCTGCTTCACCGACGTCACGTTCGGATTGTCGATGAGCGCCGGCAGCTCCTTGTCGGTGTAGATGGCGCCGTCGCGCGGGCTGTGCACGTACGCGGTGACGTTGCCCTCGGCCTGCTCGCCGTACCGCTCGGAGAGCCGGTTCCAGACCTGGTTGGACTGCTCCCGGGTGAACGGCGAGCGCTCCTCGTTGTACATGCCGAGCTTGTCGAACTCCTTGCCGCCCGGGGTCTGCTCGAGGGTGACCGACGTCTTGCCGTCGGTGGCTTCCTCGGCGTACTTGCGCATCGACTTGTCGGCGTCCACGTCGTACCCGGAGTAGAAGTTCGCGCCGTCCTTGGGGCTGCCGACGTCCGCGCGCTCGGCCTTGGCGAGCAACTCGTCGAGCACCTTGTCCGAACCGAGGCGCTCGGACCGCGCGGCCAGGCTCTCGAGCATCCGGGCGCCGGCCTTGTCGTAGATCTTGTCGGCGAGCTTGCCGGCGCCCTTGGACAGGTCCTTGGCGCCGACCTTCTCCAGGAGCTGGGCGGCCTTCTCGAACAGCTTGGCGATCTCGCGTTCGACCATCGAGATGACCTTGTTGATCAGCTCGCGGCAGATGACCCGGGAGGCGGCGACGAACCCGGGGATCTCGGCCGTCGTGGCCCCGAACGTGGCGAACGCGCTCGCGATCGCCTGCGCCACCTCGATGGCGAGGATGACCAGTTGGACGATGAACGCGATCTTCAGGGCCAGCGTGATCGCGGCCATGACGATCAGGCCGGCGCCGATCAGCTCGGCGGCGACCGCCTCGTCCTCGAGATTCTTGGCCGGCCCGTCATCGGCGTTCCACCACTTCTGGAACGCCTCGATCGACTCGCCGTGGTTCTCGGTCCACACCTTCTGCGCGGTGCTGTTGGCGTCCTGGGCCTGCCCGCGCAGCGTCGAGCCGTAGCTGATCCAGACCTGCCCGTCCTCGAAGAGCTTCTCCTCGTCGGCCTGGGGCCAGATGAGTCCGACCCAGCTCAACGGCTCGGTGAGCCAACCCGGCAGTTCGATACCCATGGCCAGCTCAGGTCGCGATCGAGTCGCGCAGCGAGTTGTTCAGCTTCGTGTTGCCCTGCTCGGTCTTGCTCATCAGCTCGGCCTGCTGGGTGAGGCCGGCGCCGGCCTGGCCGACCTGCTGGACGTGCGAGCCGATCGCCTCGATGGCCTTGCCGAGCACCAGGCCGTAGATCCCGGCGAACAGTGTGCCCTGCTCGTCGCCGCCCCACGGATTGCCCGAGCCGGTCACGGTGTCCAGCAGACCCTGCAGGCCGGTCATCATCTGCTGGCCCAGCTCGGTCAGGTGTGTCCCCGCGCCGGTCAGCGACTCGGGGGTGACATCGAATCCGGTCATCGGCTCACCCGCTCCGCTTGAGCAGATCGCCGAGCAGGTTGCTCATCTCGTTCAGGCGGCGCTCGGCCGACACGCCCAGCTCGTTCAGCTCGGCGCGCATCGTGTCGGCGCCGGGCAGCTGCACCGGATTGTCGGCCAGCACCTGCCGCAGCTGCGCCTGCGCGGCGGTACGCGCCTCGTTGACGGTGTCGCGCACGGCCGCGGCGAGGTCCTCGGCGGGCAGGCGCATGACCTTCGGCTCGAACGTCAGCTCGACCAGCTCGGAGCGTCCGTCGACGACGGCGGTGATGAGACCGTCCTGGCCCTGCGCGGTGCCCCGGATCGCGGCGATCCGCTCGTCCAGACCGGCGATGCCGGCACTTGCGGGCGTCGGGGCGTTCACATGGGACAGACTAGGCCATCACCTCCCTGATCGAAGGCACGAAGCCGAGGAGCGACGATGGTGGACTTCGCA
>DASXYE010000283.1:0-2456 GCA_036502695.1 Jatrophihabitantaceae bacterium | reverse complement strand
TGATCATCCTCGGCCACATCACCGAAGAAGCCGACGACGCCGAACGCCAAAGGTTCATGCAGGTCGTGCCTGCTGTCGACGGCACGTGAATCCTGACCCCCGCGCGGCATCTGAAGTTTGACCCCCTGCCCGCTGACTCTGGCTCCAACCGAGCTAGAGGGGACAGGAGTGTTATCCGTGGAGGACTGGGCTGAGATCCGCCGGTTGCACCGGTCGGAGCAGATGTCGATCAAGGCGATCGCCAGAGTGCTGGGGATCGCGAGGAACACGGTGCGGGCCGCGATTGCCAGCGATGGTGCGCCGAAGTACGAACGCAAGGCGGTGGGTTCGGTCGTGGATGGGGTCGAGCCGCGGATCCGTGAACTGCTGCAGGCGACGCCGACGATGCCGGCGACGGTGATCGCGGAGCGGATCGGCTGGACCCGATCGATCCGGGTGTTGTCGGCCCGGGTGGCGGAGTTGCGGCCGGTCTATCTACCGCCGGACCCGGCGAGCCGCACGAGCTATGAGGCCGGCGACATCGCGCAGTGCGATCTGTGGTTCCCGCCGATCACGTTGCCGGTCGGGTTCGGGCAGACGCGGCCGGCGACGAGGCTGCCGGTGTTGACGATGGTGACCGGCTACTCGCGCTGGCTGTCCGGGCAGCTGATCCCGACCCGGGCGGCGCCGGATCTGTTCGCCGGCTGGTGGCAGGTCATCGAGCGGCTCGGCGCGGTGCCACGCACGCTGGTCTGGACGGCGAGGGCGCGATCGGGCGATGGCGCGGCGGCAAGACCGAACTCACGCAGGAGTGTCAGGCCTTCCGCGGCACCCTCGGCGCGAAGGTGATCGTGCTCAAGCCACGCGAGCCCGAACACAAGGGCATCATCGAACGCGCCCACGACTACCTGGAGACCTCGTTCCTGCCCGGCCGCAGCTTCAGCGGCCCGGCCGACTTCAACACTCAACTGCAGCACTGGTTCGCGCTGGTGAACACGCGCCGGCGCCGGGTGTTGGGTTGCGCGCCGACCGAGCGGATCGCCGCGGACAAGGCTGCGATGCTGGCGTTGCCGCCGGTTGCTCCGGCGACCGGCTGGCGAGCCAGCACGCGTCTGGCGCGTGATCACTACGTGCGCATCGACTCCAACGACTATTCGATCCACCCTGCGGTGATCGGGCGCCGCATTGAGCTGATCGTCGACCTGCACCGCGTCCGCGCGCTCTGCGATGGGCGGGTCGTTGCTGATCACGAGCGTGCTTGGGCTTGGCACCAGACCATCAGCGACGCTGAGCATGTCGCCGCGGCGAAGGCGCTGCGCAAGGAAAGAGTCGGCGTGCTGCGGCCTGTCGCTGACCTCGAGGTCGAGCAGCGCTGCCTGGCCGACTACGACACCGCCCTCGGCCTCGACCACGCTCTTGACCACGGTCTTGACCACGATGGCGGGGTGGCGTGATGGCCACCCGAACGACGAGGAAGACCGCACGCGACCTGACCAGCGAGATCGGCTACCTGACCCGAGCGCTCAAAGCGCCGACCCTGCGCGACTCGGTCGAGCGCCTGGCCGAGCGGGCCGTGGCCGAGTCCTGGTCGCACCTGGAGTTCCTGGTCGCCTGCCTGCAACGCGAGGTCTCGGCCCGCGAGTCCCACGGCGGAGAGGGCCGGATCAGGGCTGCCCGTTTCCCGGCCCGCAAGAGTCTGGAGGAGTTCGACTTCGACCACGCCCGCGGCCTCAAACGCGACCTGATCGCGCACCTTGGCACGCTCGACTTCGTCACCGCACGAGAGAACGTCGTCTTCCTCGGCCCACCCGGCACCGGCAAAACCCACCTCGCCATCGGCCTGGCGATCCGCGCCTGCCAAGCCGGACACCGCGTCCTGTTCGCCACCGCCGCCGACTGGGTCGCCCACCTCGCCGACGCCCACCACGCCGGCCGGCTGCAAGCCGAGCTCGTCCGGCTCGGCCGCTACCCCCTGATCGTGATCGACGAAGTCGGCTACATCCCGTTCGAGCCCGAAGCCGCGAACCTGTTCTTCCAGCTCGTGTCCTCCCGATACGAGCGCGCGTCGCTGATCGTCACCAGCAACAAGGTCTTCGGCCGCTGGGGCGAGGTCTTCGGCGACGACGTCGTCGCCGCAGCCATGATCGACCGCCTCGTCCACCACGCCGAAGTCATCGCCCTGAAAGGAGACAGCTACCGGCTCAAAGACCGCGACCTCGGCCGCGTCCCCGCGGCCAACACCACCGAAGACTGAACATCAACAACCACGCAGGGGGTCAATTTTCGTTCGCCGAAAGGGGGTCAAGATTCGGGTGCCGTTGACATAATGTAAGAGCCGAATAGGTAGGCTGGACGGCGGTTGTCGAGCGAGCGGGCTTGGCTGGCGTCCGATCCACGACCTCTGGCACACTGCCGCGACTCTGCTCCTGAGCAGCGGTGCTGACCTCAAGCCAGTCAGTCGGATTCTCGGCGCGCCT
>DASXYE010000282.1:0-3267 GCA_036502695.1 Jatrophihabitantaceae bacterium | reverse complement strand
GCACAATTCTACGGAATCGTGGTCAACGTGTTCTCGGTTGCCGCCAACGGCGCGCCGAGGCTGAGCCAGACGGCATGGGCGGTGGCGGCGGCCGCCCTGGCGGCGGGCGCCCTCGTCAGCCGGGCACTCGGGCCACGAGTTTCGGAGCAGCGGATCCGGCGACTCATCCTCGCCCTGGCGCTGGCCGGCGGCATTTCCGTCCTGGTCGAGGGCCTGTGGGGGATGCACTGAGGTGCGCTACCTGGTCGCCGTCCGCCGACTCGGCCGTAGGCGGCACTGGACCGCTTCCGGACCATCTTCACGATCTAGTACGGCAGCCGCCATTCGTGATCATGGCTGGGCTGGGTGGGAACAGGGCGGCCACCGCGTGATCTTGAGTCTGTTGTGGACAAACAATCAGATGTTGCGGTGGCCGCTGGTCACAGCGTAGACGTCGCCGGTTGGCAGCACGTTTTAGGTCAGGTGCTGGGCTGTTTCTCAGGCCGGTTCGCCCGGGTCGAACCGCGGCGTGCGGCAGCGGGGTTCGTCACCGGCCTGCTCGCGGACCTCGAGGTCAAGACGAGCTGGCAGCTCGCCGAACACGCCGGGCATGACCGCCCGGACGCGATGCAACGGCTGCTGTACCGGGCGAAATGGGACGCGGACGCCGTCCGCGACGATGTACGGCAGGTGGTGATCGACCGGCTCGGTGACCCCGACGGGGTCCTGGTGGTCGACGAGACCGGCGACCTGAAGAAGGGCGTCCATTCTGTCGGCGTTCAACGCCAGTACACCGGGACCGCCGGCCGGATCGAGAACGCCCAGGTCAGCGTGTTCCTGGCCTACGCCAGCAGACACGGACACACCCTGATCGACCGGCGGATCTACCTGCCCGAGTCCTGGACCAGCAACCCCGAGCGCCGCGAGCAAGCCGGCGTCCCCGACACCGTCGAGTTCGCTACCCGATCGCAACTGGCCGACGACATGATCACCGCAGCCCTCCAGGCGGGCACGCCGGTCCGGTGGGTCACCGCGGACGAGGCCTACGGCAACAACACCGCCCTACGAGCCCGGTTACGCCGGCTGGGGCTGGGCTATGTCCTGGCCATCTCCCGCGATCACCTCGTACCTGTCGACGGTGGTAAGACCCGCCAACGGGCCGAACACCTCGCCGCCGGCCTGCCCGCGTGGGCCTGGACCCGGCGTAGTGCCGGTGCCGGGTCGAAAGGGCCACGGTTCTACGACTGGGCCTGGCTCGCCGACGTGGGCACCGACGGCGACCCCGAAGCCGGCGGCCGGCACAGCCTGCTGATCCGGCGAAACAACACCACCGGTGAGCGGGCCTTCTACCGCTGCTGGACACCCGGGCCGGCCGGCCTCGCCCTGCTGGTGCGGGTGGCCGGGATCCGATGGATCGTGGAAGTAGGCTTCCAAACCGCGAAAGGCCAGGTCGGTCTCGACCAGCACCAGGTCCGCCAATGGCAATCCTGGCACCGCCACGCCACTCTGGCCCTGGCCGCCCTCGCCATCCTGGCGATCTGCGCCGCCGACACCAGCACCACCACCGATGATCACGCTCAGCCGGACAGGACCCGGCCGAGCGTCAACGAAATCCGCCGCCTGATCAACATCCTGATCCTGCACCCAGCCGCCAGCACCGAACATCGTCTGCACTGGTCAGGCTGGCGACTACACCACCAGGCCCGAGCCAAACGAGCCCACTACGCCCGCCGCCTCAGCCTCGAATTCCCGCCATGATCACGAACGGCGGCTGCCGTACTAGCCGCCCAGGAAGCGCAGCACGGCCAGCACCCGGCGGTGGTCGCTGTCCGCCGGGGCCAGCCCCAGCTTGGCGAAGATGCTGTTCACGTGCTTGGCCACGGCGCTCTCGCTGACCACCAGCGCGCCGGCGATGCCGGCGTTGGACCGGCCCTCGGCCATCAGGGCGAGCACGTCGTGCTCGCGCGGGGTGAGCCGGTCGAGCGGGTCGGTGCGGCGCACCAGCAGCTGCGACACGACCTCGGGGTCGAGCACCGTGCCGCCGCCGGCGATCCGGCGCGCCGCCGCGACGAAGTCGTCGACGTCGGCCACCCGGTCCTTGAGCAGGTAGCCGAGCCGGCTGGTGTCGCCGGTGAGCAGCTTGGTGGCGTACCGCTCCTCGACGTACTGGGACAGCACCAGCACGCCGACCTCGGGCCACTGCCGGCGGACCTGGATCGCGGCGCGCAAACCCTCGTCGGCGTAGCCGGGCGGCATCCGCACGTCGGCCACGAGCAGGTCGGGCCGGTGCTCGTCGACGGCCCGCAGCAGAGCGTCGGCGTCGCCCACCGCGGCGACGACCGGGCAGTCGCGGGAGGCGAACAGCCGGGACAGGCCGTCGCGCAGCAGCACCGAGTCCTCGGCGAGCACTACCCGCACGGCAGGGTCACCAGGATCGACGTCGGGCCGCCGGCCGGGCTGGCGATGCTGAGCGTGCCGTCCACCGACTCGACGCGCTGGCGCAGGCCGCGCAGGCCGGTGCCGCGCACCGGGTCGGCGCCGCCCCGGCCGTCGTCGGCGACGGCCAGGGTCAGGCCGTCGGTCTGCTGCCGCACCACGACGTCGGCCCGGGTCGCGGCCGCGTGCTTGGCCACATTGGACAGCGCCTCGGACACCACGAAATAGGCGACCGCCTCGATCGCCGCCGGCGGCCGCCCGCGCAGGTCGACCACCAGCCGCACCGGCACCGGCGAGCGGGCCGCGATGCCGGACAGCGCCGCGTCCAGGCCGAGCTCGTCGAGGACGGCCGGGTGCAGGCCGCGGATGAGGTCGCGCAGCTCGACGAGCGCCTGCTTCGCCTCCTCGTGCGCCGCCGCGACGGCCACGCGCACCGCGGGGTCAGCCTCGGCGAGCGCGGCGCGGGTCATCCCGAGGTTCATGGCCAGCGACACGAGCCGCTGCTGGGTGCCGTCGTGCAGGTCGCGCTCGATGCGCCGGCGCTCGGCGTCGGCCGCCTCGACCGCGGCGGCCCGGCTGGCCGACAGCGACGCGACGCGGCGGGCGAGCAGCTCGGCGGGCGGCGGCTGCAGGAGCCGCCGGGCCAGTGCCAGGTCGAGGGCGGCGGCACCCCGGGCGAGCCAGCCCGCAGCGACCGCCATGGCCACGCCGAGCACGGCGATCGGCGACCGGTGCAGCAGGCTGCCCTTGCCGCTGAGCGCCGCGGCCACCACGAAACCGGGACCGAACACCACGCCGGCCAGGACCAGGGGGCCGGCCACCGCGAGGAACGCGCCGCCCAGCGCGTGGTAG
>DASXYE010000281.1:0-9444 GCA_036502695.1 Jatrophihabitantaceae bacterium | reverse complement strand
GACGTGCTCGACGACCTCGCCCTGGCCCGGGCGCTGCGCCGCACCGGGGCCCACGGCGGCTTCGTCGACGGGACGGACCTGGCCACCTGCCGGATGTACGACGGCTGGCCGGCGCTGCGGCACGGGTACGGCAAGTCGCTGTGGTCGGCATTCGGCGGTCCGGCCGGCACGGTCGCAACCCTGGCGGCGCTGAACGTCACGTACGTGCTTCCGGCCGTCGCGGCGCTGCGGGGTTCGCGGGTCGGCGCGCTGGGCTATGCCGCCGGGGTCGCCGGCCGGGTGATCGCCGCCCGGCGTACCGGCGGGCGGGTGTGGCCGGACTCGCTGGCCCAGCCCGCCTCGGTCGCCACCTTGACCGGGCTGGGCGTCCGCTCGCTCGCCGCCCGTCGACGCGGCACGCTCGCGTGGAAGGGGCGGTTCCTCCCGCGGTGACCGCGGTGACCGACGCGAACGCGCGGCCCGGTAGCGGCTGGGGCAGTATCTGCCCATGGCACGCGTGGTCGTCGTCGGCGCCGGGGTCGGCGGCCTCGCCGCGGCCGCCCGCCTGGCCGCGCTCGGCCACGACGTCACGGTCCTGGAGGCCGGCGACACGGTGGGCGGCAAGGTCGGCCGGATCGAGCACCGCGCGCCGGCCGGCACGTTCCGGTTCGACACCGGCGCCTCGATGCTCACCATGCCCGAGGTGTTCACCGAGCTGTTCGCCGACACCGGCGACCCGCTCGACTCGGTGGCCACGATGCGCGCCGTCGACCCGCTCGTGCGGTACCGGTTCACCGACGGGACGGTCGTGTCCACCACCCGCGACCTGGACGAGCAGGTGGCCCGGTTCGACCAGGCGTTCGGGCCCGGCGCCGGCGCGGCCTGGGCGACGCTGATCGCGCGCGGATCCCGCATCTGGGACGCCATCGAGCGGCCGGTGTTCGGGCAGACCCTGACCGCCCGCGGCGTCGCCCGCCGGCTGGCCAATCTCGGCGACCTGGCCGCGGTGGGGCCCGGGCGCACCCTGCGGCAGCTGGCCAACCGGCACTTCGACGACCCGCGGCTGCGCCTGATGCTCGAGCGCTACGCCACCTACGCCGGCTCGGATCCCCGGCGCGCACCGGCCGCCCTGACCGTCATCCCCTACCTCGAGCACGCGTACGGCGCCTGGTACGTCGAGGGCGGGCTGCACGTGCTGGTCACCGCGCTGGCCGACCGGGTTCGCGAGCGCGGCGGGGTGATCCGCACCGACGCGCGCGTGGCGCGCATCCACACCGCGGCCGGCCGGGTCAGCGAGGTCGCCCTGGTGGACGGCACCGTGCTGGCGGCCGACGTGGTGGTCGCCAACGCCGATGCCAGCGTCGTGTACCGGCAGTTGCTGTCGCCGGCCCGTCGCACCGCCCCGACCACCGACTCGCTGAGCGCCTTCGTGCTGCTGCTCGGCGTGCGTGGTCGCACTCCCGGGCTGGCCCACCACAACGTGCTGTTCGGCGACGGCGAGTACGACGCCGAGTTCGACGCGGTGTTCGGCCGGCCGGGGCGTCCGGTCACCGACCCGGTCGTGTACATCAGCGCGCCCGACGACCCGGCCATCTGCCCGGCCGGCCACGAGGCCTGGTTCGTCCTGGTCAACGCGCCGCGCCACGGCGTCGACGGCACCCGCGGGGCGCTCGACTGGGACAGCGCCGGGCTGGCGTCCGGCTACGAGGGGCGCGTGCTGTCGTTGCTCGCCGCCCGCGGGCTGCCGGTCCGGGAACGGCTGGTGTTCAGCACGGTGATCACGCCGGCCGACCTGCAACGGCGTACCGGTGCCCCCGGCGGGGCGATCTACGGGGCCGCCCTGCACGGGCTGCGCAGCAGCGTCCGGCGGCCGACGAACGCGTCCCGGGTGCGCGGTCTGTACCTGGTCGGCGGCTCGACCCAGCCCGGCGGCGGCCTGCCGCTGGTGGCCCTCTCGGCCAAATTCGTCGCGAAATTGGTGGGCCCCGCCTGACCTTCCGAGTTGTCCGCGCTTCGCGATGTCAGTGCGTCACGAAGCGCGGACAACTCGGCGGTGCGCACGAGTTGCGACTATGTCGTAAACTGTGCGCATGACCTCTACCGTTGCCGCGCTGCTGGCCGACTTCGGCGTGTCGAGCAGCGAGTCCGACTTCGTGACCGCCCTGCGGGCCGCGCTGGTGCGCGAGCCCCGTCCGGGCACGAGCACCCTGACCGATGCCGAGGCCGCCGTCCTGGCCGAGCACAGCGGCGTCGATCCGGCCGCGGCCGCCCGGCTCGGTGCGCCCCGGCAGGTGACCGTCGACCGCGCGCGCGTCGAGTTCGACCTGCTGCGCCGCTCCTACACCGCACACGACGTCGCGTCGAAGTGGGGTGTGGACGATTCGCGGATCCGGCACCGCGTCCGCAATCACGCCCTGTACGGCGTGCGGGTCGGGCGCACCCTGCGCCTGCCGACCTGGCAGTTCGACGACGACCTGCAGCCGCTGCCCGGGCTCGCGACCGTGCTGGCCGCGCTGCCCCACGGCATGCATCCGCGCGAGGTCGAGGGCTTCATGACCACGCCGCAAGACGAGCTTCGACTGCGCGGGCGCACCGTCAGCCCGCGGGATTGGTTGCTGACCGGGGGCGACGCCGCGCAGGTTGCGGCGCACGCAGCCGATCTCGACCTGTGGTAAAGCTTCCTCTCCCGCCGGCGCCCGAGGCGTTGACGTGGGAGGACAGCGACCTGTCCGCGCTGGCCGAGCACTCCGTGCTCTGGCGGCTGCACCGATGCGCCGGCGAGAACGTCGTGCCGTGGAACGAGCTGCGCTTCTGGGGCCCATCCCACGCGCGGTTCGACCCGCAGGAGCCACCACCCGGGCCGTCCGAGCGGGGCGTGTCCTACGCGGCCCTGGACGTGGCCACTTGCCTCGCCGAGGTGTTCCAGGACCGGCGCGTCGTCGACACGTCGCGCGGTGCGCCGTACCTGACGGCCTGGCGACCGACCCGGGCGCTGCACCTGCTGGACCTGACCGGCACCTGGCCGATCCGCAACGGCGCGTCGCACCTGCTCAACAGCGGGCCGCACGACCTGTGCCGCGGCTGGGCCCGCGCGATCTACACCCGCTGGCCCGACCTGGACGGGTTGTGGCACATCTCGGCCATGACCGGTCAGCCCGAGGTCACGCTGTACACGGCCGCCCGCGACACGTTCCCGGCCCGCCCGCTGTTCAGCCGCCCGCTCGACGACCCCGGCACGCGGGGCTGGATCGCCGCCGCCGCCGAGCAGATCAACTATGAGGTCATCTGAGCGAGGGCGACCACGGTGGCCGCGACCCAGACGGCGGCGCACACCGTCGGCGGCCAGGACGCCGCGCTGACCGCCGCCGCGGCGCAGGCCAGCACCGCGCAGATGACCCGGGTCGGCCGCTCGGCCACCGTGATCACCACCCGACGCCGGGCCAGCTCCTGGACGAGGGACAGCCCGGCAGCCACCAGGGCCAGCCACAACGGCGCGCCGCACCGCCACATCACCAACGCGAACGCCGTGTCGGCCACCCGGTCGGCGACGTGATCGAGCATCGCGCCGACCCGGGAAGCCCGGCCGCCGACCACCGCGACGGCCCCGTCCAGACCGTCGGCCACCACCGCCGCCAGGACGAGCGCCAGGGCGGCGAGCGGCCAGCGCCCGGCCAGCAGCCCAGCGGCCACCGCCAGCCCGGCACCCACGACGGTGATCGCCGTCGGCGGTACGCGGGCGGCCGCCAGCGGACGGGCGATCGTCCACAGTGGACGCAACCAGCCGAGGACCAGCCGGGACGGCCGCAGCCCGTGGTGCAGCCGCGACCACTCGGCGATCAGCCCGGCGTCGTCACGCCCAGGTTCGCCCATACCTCGCGAGTGGCCTTGGACCGGTTGAACGTGATGAAGTGGATGCCCGGCACGCCCTCGTCGAGCAGCCGCTGGGCCATCCGCGAGCATTCCTCGATGCCCAGCGCGCGCACCGCCTTGGGATCGTCGGCGATCGCCTGGAACCTCGCGAGCAGCGCCGGCGGGAACGGTGCCCCGGACAACTGTTCCGAACGCTCGATCGTGCGCATGGTCGTCACCGGCATGATGCCCGCGATGATCGGCACGTCACCGCCTGCGGCGGTCACCCGATCACGCAGTCGCAGGTACTCGTCGGCGTCGAAGAACATCTGCGTGACGGCGTAGTCGGCGCCGGCCCGGCACTTCTCGACGAAGCGGACCGTGTCCTCCTCGATGGAGGCCGACCGCGGGTGCTTGTACGGGAACGCGGCCACGCCGACGCTGAAATCGCCGTGCGCGCGCAGCAGCTCGACCAACTCGGATGCGTACTCGACACCGTCCGGGTGCTTGATCCACTCGCCCATAGGATCGCCCGGGGGGTCGCCGCGGATCGCGAGCATGTTCACCACACCGACGTCGGCGAACCGGCCGATGATGGCGCGCAGTTCGGCCACCGAGTGGTTCACCCCGGTCAGGTGGGCCACCGGCAGCAGCGTCGTGTCGGAGGCGATCCGCTCAACGATCTCGATCGTGCGGTCGCGAGTGCCGCCGCCGGCGCCATAGGTCACCGACACGAACGACGGGTGCAGCGGCTCGAGCTCGCGGATCGCCTGCCAGAGCTGCCGGTCGTCGTCCGGTGTCTTCGGCGGGAAGAACTCGAAGGAGAACGTGCGCTGGCCCGACGCCAGCACGTCCCGAACCGTTCGTGGCATGCGCTCAGCGTAGTGTCCGCTCTGTGATCGAGCTCGGCGCGGTGATCCAGCGGGTCGACGCCGAACTCGAACACTTCCTCGGCGGACGCCGCGCGCGCCTGGCCGAGCTGGGCGACGACCTGGTGCCACTCGCCGAGGCGGCCCGCGGGTTCGTGCTCGGCGGCGGCAAGCGGCTGCGGCCGATCTTCGCGTACTGCGGCTGGCGCTGCGTACGTTCCGGCGACGGGGATGCGCCGATGGTCACGGCGGCGGCCAGCCTGGAACTGCTGCACGGCTGCGCGCTCATCCACGACGACGTCATGGACGGTTCGAGCACGCGACGCGGCCGGCCGTCGGTGCACGCCGGGTTCACCGAGATCCACCGCGACGGCGGATTCACCGGCGATGCGCGGGTGTTCGGCACGGCGGCGGCGATCGTCGTGGGCGACCTGTTGCTGTCCTGGGCCGACGCGATGTTCGCCGGCGCGGGATTCGCCGAGGCGGACGGCCGGCGAGCCCGAACCGTCTACGACGACATGCGTCAGCAGGTCATGGCCGGGCAGTACCTGGACATGCTCGTGCAGGCTCGCGGCGACTTCTCGGTCGAGGACGCGCTGCGCGTGGCCCGGTACAAGACGAGCAAGTACACGATCGAGGGGCCGCTGCAGTTCGGCGCGGCTGCGGCGGGCGCGTCGGACGAGGTGGTCGCGGCGATCAGCGGCTACGGGTTGCCACTGGGCGAGGCGTTCCAGCTGCGCGACGACGTGCTGGGCGTGTTCGGCGACCCGGGCCGTACCGGCAAGCCCATCGGCGACGACCTGCGCGAGGGCAAGCGGACGATGCTCGTGGCACTGGCCATGGAGGCGGCCTCGCCGGGCCAGGCGTGGCTGCTGCGGGCCGGGCTCGGGGATCGCGACCTGGACGAGGCCGGCGCAGCGGCGCTGTGCGATGTCATCGTGGCGACGGGCGCCCTCGACCGGGTCGAGGCGCGCATCACCGAGCGGGCCGACCAGGCACGCGCCGCGCTGACGCCAGTGATCGCTACCGATGCCCGCGACGTACTCGACAGCCTGGCTGTACTCGCCACGGAACGGCATACGTGAGGACCGTACCTGGGCGTACGGACAGGGTCGTGGTGATCGGCGCCGGCCTGGGTGGGCTCGCCGCCGCGCTGCACCTGGCCGGGGCCGGACGCGAGGTGACCGTGCTCGAACGGGCCGACGAGCCCGGCGGGCGGGCCGGCGTGCTGCGCGACGGCGGCTACACCTTCGACACCGGGCCGACCGTCCTGACGATGCCGTCGCTGCTCGCCGACACCCTGGCCGCCGTCGACGAGAACCTTGACGACTGGCTGGAGCTGCGCCGCCTCGACCCCGCGTACCGGGCCCGGTTCGCCGACGGCTCGGCGCTGGACGTCCACGCCGATGTCGACGCTATGGCCGCCGCCATCCGCGACCTGTGCGGCCCCCGCGACGCCGACGGCTACCGCCGGCTGGTGGACTACCTGCAGGCGCTGTACGAGATCGAACTGCCGCACTTCATCGGCCGTAACCTGGACTCGCCGATGTCCTTGCTGGGCCGGCCACTGCTGCGGCTGATCGCTCTGGGCGGCTTCCGCCGGCTCGGCCCTCGGGTGGCGTCCTTCGTCGACGACGAGCGGCTGCGGCGGCTGTTCACGTTCCAGTCGATGTACGCCGGGCTGGCGCCGGCCCAGGCACTAGCGATCTACGGCGTGATCACCTACCTGGACTGCATCGCCGGCGTGTACTACCCGATGGGCGGGATCCACGCCGTGCCAAGGGCGCTGGCCGGCGCGGCCACCAAGCACGGCGTCGACATACGCTACGGTACGGCCGCCGGTCGGGTCGATGTTCAGAATGGCCGCGCTACCGGGGTGATCACCGGCGGCGGCGAGCGGATTCCCGCCGACGTTGTCGTCGTGAACGCCGATGCCCCGACGGCGTACCGCGAATTGCTCAGCCGCAAGCCCCGACGCCTCAACTACTCGCCGTCGTGCGTCGTGCTGTACGCCGGCGTACGGAACGGCCCGGCCGATGCGCACCACACGATCTCGTTCGGCCGCGCCTGGCAGGCCACGTTCGACGAGATCATCAAGCAGGGACGGGTGATGGCCGACCCGTCGTTCCTGCTGACCACGCCGACGGTGACCGACCCGTCGCTCGCGCCGGACGGCGCGCACTCCCACTACGTGCTGTTCCCGGCGCCGAACCTCGATCACCCGCAGCCGCTCGACTGGGCCGAGAAGGCGCCGCGCTACGTCGAGCACATGCTGGCCACGCTGGCCGCCCGCGGGTTCGAGCTGGACCCCGAGGTGCAGCACGTGGCGACGCCCGCCGACTGGGGTGGCCTGGCCGGCACGCCGTTCGCCGCGTCGCACCGCTTCGCGCAGACCGGCCCGTTCCGGCCGCCCACGCTCGACCGCCGGATCGAGAACCTGGTCTTCTGCGGGGCGAACGTGCAGCCCGGCGTCGGCGTGCCGATGGTGCTCATCTCGGGACGGCTGGCCGCCGAGCGGGTGACCGGCGGCTCTGCGACGATGACGGCATGAGAGGCGGCCGGGAGCTGGACGCGGCCGGGATCACCTCGGCCCGGCTACGCGCGGGCTACGACCTGTGCCGGCGCATCAACGCCAAGCACGGCAAGACGTACTACCTCGCGACCCTGCTGCTGCCCGCGGCCAAGCGGCCCTACGTCCACGCGCTGTACGGGTTCGCGCGCTACGCCGACGACATCGTCGATTCCCTGGACGCCAGCGCCGAACGGTTCGAGGAGTGGAGCGCCGAGTTCGTCGCCGACGTCGAGCTGGGCACGTCGGCGGATCCGGTGTGCCGGGCGGTCATCGACACGATCAGCCGCTGGGACATCCCACACGGCCACTTCGTCGACTTCCTCGCCGCGATGCGCGCCGACCTCACCGTGACGAGCTACGAGACCTACGCCGAGCTGGCGCGGTACATGTGGGGCTCGGCGGCGGTGATCGGCCTGCAGATGTTGCCGATTCTCGGCCGGGCCGACGAGTCGAGCGAGTGGGCCGAGCTCGAGCCGTACGCGGTCGATCTGGGCACCGCGTTCCAGTACACGAACTTCCTGCGTGACGTCGGCGAGGACCTGAAGCTCGGCCGCGTCTACCTGCCGCAGGAGTCGCTGCACGCATTCGGCGTCGACCGGGACCGGTTGCGCCGGGCCGCCCACCGTCGCGACGTCGACGAACCGATCCGCAACCTGCTGGCCACCGAGATCGCCCGGGCCCGCGACCTGTACCGGCACGCCGCGCCGGGCATCGAGCTGGTGCATCCCACCTCGCGCGACTGCCTGCGTACCGCGCTCGTGCTGTACAGCCGGATCCTGGACGAGATCGAGGCGGCCGACTACAACGTGTTCGGCGGGCGCCTGTCGGTGCCGGTCACCCGGCGGGCCGGCGTGGCCGCGCGCGGGTTGATCGGGGCGGTGTCCGCGCGGCGCGCGCGCCCAGCCATACCCACGTAGCCAACGTCAGCAGCACCATGGCGAACCCGAAGAGCAGGTCCTCGATCGGGGCGTTCACCACGCGCCATCCGAGGATCGTGGAGCGGTCGTAGTGCACCACGGGCAAGCCGGTCAGCACGCCGTTCACGATCAGCTGGAAGAACAGCACGATGCCGTACGCGGTCCAGAATGCCTTGCGCCGCAGGAGGTTCGTGCGCAGCAGACCCAGGTCGATAAGCGCGGCGGCCGCCACGCCGAGGACAGCCAGCACCGTGTAGCTCACGGCTCGTCGCCGATCGTCCACTGTGGACGCCTGCGGCGGACCGCCTCGAGCGTCAGGATCGAGCAGGTCGGGATGACGACGAAGAACAGCAGCTCCTCGAGCGGCAACCGCCCGGGCAGCACTACGCCGGTCATCCACCGCCGTTCGTAGGTCCACTGGTGGCGGTGGATCGCGTAGAGATCCCAGGCGACGAACACCACGACGGTCGGGACGAGCGCCATCAGCAGGCGCCGCCAACGCGCGTACACGCGGGTATGCAGCAACAGCTCGAGCGGCGCGGTACCGAGCAGGCACCCGGCCAGCAGCGCCAGGTAGGTCAGGTGCCGCACCGCGATCAGTAGCCGGCGACCTGGGCCCGGCGCTTCACCTCGGTGCCGCGGTTCTCGCGCAGCGCCTGGATGGGCGTCCCGGGCAGCGAGTCGTCGGCCCGGAACAGCCAGGTGACGATCTCGGCGTCGACGTAGTGCGCGTCGCGCAGCAGGGTGATCACTCCGGGCAGGCCCTTCACCACGGCGCCGTCCAGGATGAACGCCGCCGGCACGCTGCGCGCTCCCCCGGCGCCGGCGATGCCGACCAGCACACCGTCGCGGATCCACTGGTGCACCCGCGTGACGGGTACCCCGAGCGCCAGCGCGGCCTCGGGGACGGCGATCAGCTCGATGACGTCATCAGGCATGCCGACCAGCCTAGGAGGTCCGGGCGAAGATCGCCTCGGTGACGTAGTGCGCGCGCACCACGTCGTCGCCGATCGCGGTGCCGACGGCGTCCACCAGCTCGGCCAGCTGCGCCGGCGGCAACGTGCTGTGATCGCTGTGCGTCTGGATCAGCTCAACCCACTCGGCACGTGAGTACTCGTGATGCCACGGGTAGCGCCGGTGCTCGACGTCGGCGAACCGGCCCGTCGCGCGCAACTGCTCGAGTACCGGCGGAATCGACCTGGGGCCGCAGCCGTTCAGCACCGACTTGTCGACCAGCTGCGGGGCCACCCGGGTATAG
>DASXYE010000280.1:0-28023 GCA_036502695.1 Jatrophihabitantaceae bacterium | reverse complement strand
GTGTTCGGCTACGGCGTCGCGCAACGAGGTCGCCGGACCGCGCCCGTCGTAGGCGTTCAGGGCCGCCTGGACGCCGCGCAGGCCCAGCCAGACGGCCGAACCCTCGTCGCCGAGCAGCCAGCCGTACCCGTCGCAGCGCCGTACGACGCGGCGGTCGGTGAACGCGGCGGCGCCGGCCCCCGTCCCGGCCAGCAGTAACAGCCCGGACGGTTCGGGCGTGCCGGCGGCGAAGGCCACCTCCAGGTCGGTGACCACCTGCGGCGTCCCGGCCAGCCCGACCGACGTCCAGGCCGAGGACGCGGCGTCGCGCGCCAGGCTGCCGGCCGCCGTGCCGCTGCCGGCGATGCCGAAGACACCGGCGCGCACCGACAAGGGCGAAAGTCCCGACAATGCCGCCTTCAAAGCAAGCGCGAGCTGTTCGGCCGGCAGCCCGCCACTGGATCGGATGCTGCCGCCGCCGGCCTGGCCGGATCCCAGCACGGCCCCGGCGGTCGACACCACGAGGCACCGGGTACTGGTGCCACCGACGTCCACTCCGACGACCGCGTCGACCATTCACCGAAACTAGCGCACAGCGAATGGTTGACGGATGGCTCGCGATGGAGGAAATTTTCCTCCGTGCCGCGTAAAGCGAAGCTGAGCACCGCAGCCACGGATGCCGACCTGCCAGAAGGCACGGTCGTGCACATCCGGGCGCTGCTGCCGTCGCTGCCCCCGGCGGGCCGGCAGCTGGGTGAGTACATCGTGGCCAACCCCACGGCCGTCACCGCGATGACGATTACCGAGATATCCACGGCCTGCGGGGTGTCCGAGACGAGCACGGTGCGCTTCTGCCGGGCGATCGGATTCCACGGCTACGCCGAGCTGCGCCTGGCCCTGGCGGCCGAGATGGGACGCGTGCAGGGCAGCGGACACGTCGGCCGGGTGGTCGGCAGCGACATCACGCCGGCCGACGACCTGAGCGCGGTGATCGAGAAGATCTCCTACGCGGACGCGCGGGCCGTCGAGGAAACCGCCGCCCAGTTGGACGTCGACGTGCTGAAGCGGGTGATCGACGCGCTCGTGGCCGCTCGACGCGTCGACGTGTACGGCGTAGGCGCCAGCGCGTTCGTGGCACTCGACTTCCAGCAGAAGTTGCATCGCATCGGCCGGGTCGCCTTCGCCTGGTCGGACATCCACATCGCGCTGACCAGCGCGGCCTTGCTGGGTAAGCAGGATGTGGCCGTCGGCATCTCGCACACCGGCGTCACGCGGGACACGATCGAGGCACTCACCGAGGCCGGTCACCGCGGAGCCACGACGGTCGCGCTGACGAACTTCCCGCTGTCGCCGATCGCCAAGGTCGCCGACCTGGTACTGACCACCGCGGCCCGCGAGACGACGTTCCGGTCCGGCGCGACGGCCAGCCGGCTGGCGCAGCTGACCGTCGTCGACTGCATGTTCGTCGGGGTGGCGCAACGCACGTACGCCGACACCCGTACCGCACTGGAGAAGACGCGCGAGGCGATCAGCGGCCACCGCGTAGCGAGCCGAGGTTCCAAGCGATGAGCCATTGGGTGCTGGCGCCTACCGAAGAGCGCAATCCGCACACGGTCGATATCGATCTGCGCAGCACGCTGGACGTGTTGCGGATGATCAACGACGAGGACGCCCTGGTGGCGGGCGCCGTGCGCGCCGTACTGCCGACGCTGGCCGAGGCGGTCGACCTGGCCGTCGAGGCGCTGCGCGCGAACCACCGCGTCCACTACTTCGGAGCCGGCACGTCGGGGCGCATCGCCGTGCTCGACGCCGCCGAGCTCATCCCGACCTACGACATCGCGCCGGACCTGGTCGTGGCCCACCACGCGGGCGGCGTCACCGCACTGGCCCGATCGAGCGAGGGCGTCGAGGACGATCCCGAGCTCGGGGCCGCCGACGCCGAGGCGGTGCAGGCCGGCGACGTCGCCATCGGCCTTACCGCCAGCGGCCGAACCCCTTACGTGACAGGCGCATTGCGCGAGGCGCAGCGTCGCCACGCGAGCACGGTGCTGATCTCGGCGAACCCGAACGCCGAGCTGGGCCGCGAGGTCGACGTGCACGTCGGCGTCGACACCGGCCCCGAGGCGATCGCCGGCTCGACCCGGATGAAGGCCGGCACGGCGCAGAAGCTGTTGCTCAACGCGTTCTCGACGGCGCTGATGATCCGCCTCGAACGCACGTACTCGAACCTGATGGTTGCCGTCGCCGCCACCAACGGCAAGCTGCGCGGCCGCGTGGTGCGCATCCTCGTCGAGGCCACCGGCCGCGATCCGCAGGTGTGCGCCGACGTGCTCGAACAGGCCGATGGCGACGCGCGGGTCGCCCTGGTCGCGTTGCTGGCCGACGTACCGGTCAGTCGGGCCAGCCAGGCGCTGGTGGACGTCGGCGGCGGCGTGCGCCGCGCGGTGGCCCTGGTGCGCGGCGACGAGTCTTCGCAAGAGCCCGATACCAATCGGGTCGGATAGGCCAGTCAGTTCGCCAAGACCAGTCGGTCCTCGAAAGGAAGGCACGGACATGAGAAAGCTGCTCGGCATCGTCGCGGTGAGCGTGCTGGCCGTTGCCGGCGCCAGCGCGTGCACGAGTTCATCGGGGGGCAGCAACGTCACCCTCTCGGTGTGGTCGTGGCGTCCCGAGGACGCGTCCACGTACCGGCAGATCTTCGCCTCGTTCGAGAAGTCGCACAAGAACATCAAGGTCGACTTCAAGCCGTACAAGGCAACGGACTACAACACGATCCTGTCGACCGGGCTCACCCAGACCGGCGGTCCGGACGTGATGCAGCTGCGGACGTATGGCCTGTTGCAGTCGTTGATCAAGTCGAATCGCCTGGCCCCCCTCGACGGCAAGGTGTCCGGCCTGACGAACTTCGACAGCAACGCCCTGACCGGCGCCAAGGGCAAGGCCGACGGCAAGGTCTACGGCGTCCCGCTGGAGATGTCGACGTTCCAGGTCTACTACAACAAGGACATCTTCACGAAGCACAACCTGCAGCCGCCCACGACGTGGGACCAGATGATCAGCGATGCCCAGCAGCTGAAGGCGAATGGCATCACGCCGTTCGCGGCGTCCGGCAAGGACACCTGGTTGTTGCCGCTGTACGCCGACACGTTCGCCGCGACCCGCTACGGCGGTCCGGACTTCGAGAAGAAGGTGCTGAGCGGCCAGGCCCAGCTCACCGACCCGAACTATGTAGCCTCGCTGGATGTTCTCAACAAGCTCAAGGACTACTTCCCCAAAAACATGATGGGGCTGGGCGAGACGGACGTGCAGACGCTGTTCGCGACCGGCAAGGCCGCCATGATCCCCGAGGGTTCGTTCGCGCTCAACCCGATGCTGGCGATCAACCCGAAGCTCAACCTCGGCACGTTCAACGTCCCGGCCGCGCCGGACGCGGTCACCAACCACCCGCTGCAGGTCGGCTGGGTCGATGCGTCGTACGGCCTGAACGTCAAGTCCAAGCACCAGAAGGAAGCGCTCGAGCTGCTGAACTGGATGGCGACTCCCGAGTTCGGGCAGCTCGTGGCCAACGACCTCAAGCAGGTGTCGCTGGTCAAGGGCGTCGATTCCTCGAACGACCTGCTCAAGCAGATGGTGACCGACTACCGGGCCGACCCGACGCCGTACATGATGCTGGTCGACTTCCGCTACGGCACGCCCCTCGGCAGCGACCTCGCGGCGACCGGCCTGCAGAACATGTTGCTGGGCAAGCAGAACGCGCAGGCGGTGGCCAGTGACATCCAGAAGGGCATCTCCCAATGGTTCAAGCCGACCGGTGGGTGACCGCGTCGCCTGAATCTCGTCGCGGGCGCGGACGCGGTAGGGCACGCCGCTCCGCGCCCGCGACGCCTCGGCCCACCATGCGGTGGCGTACGGTCCTGATGTTCGTGGCGCCCGCGTTCGCGCTGTACAGCGTGTTCATCGTCTACCCGCTGCTGTCCGCGATGACCGACAGCTTCTGGACCTGGGAGGGCACCGCCCGTACCGGGTTCGCCGGCCTGAGCAACTTCCGCAGCCTGTTCACCGAGTTCCCGCTGAACCACCAGCTGCGGGCGGCGTTCTGGCACACGGTGCTCTTCTTCGTCGGCACGATGATCGTGCAGAACACGTTCGGGCTGCTGATCGCGGTGCTGCTGCACGAGGGCAAGTTCGGCAAGCGGTTCCTGCAGGCTGCGTACGCGTTGCCGTACCTGATCGGCGCGCTGGTCGTGGGCTATCTGTGGAACCTGCTGCTCAACCCCGCGTTCGGCCCGGTGAACCAGACGATGTCGAACGTCGGCCTCGGGTCGCTCACCCGCGA
Source organism: Jatrophihabitantaceae bacterium (assembly GCA_036502695.1). Lineage (GTDB taxonomy): Bacteria > Actinomycetota > Actinomycetes > Mycobacteriales > Jatrophihabitantaceae > DASXRA01. The sequence continues at coordinate 23,708 of DASXYE010000280.1, read as the reverse complement.
CTGGCTGGGCGATCCGGGCACGGCGCTGCCCGTCGTGATCCTGATCAACGCCTGGCACTACATCGGCTTCCCGATCCTGCTGTTCGGTGCCGCGCTGGCCGGGCAGCCGCCGGAGTACACCGACGCGTCCCGGGTCGACGGCGCCACCGCCTGGCAGCGGTTCCGGCTGATCACGCTGCCGCTGCTGGTGCCGGCGATCGGGCTCGTCTCGATCCTGACGTTCATCAGCTGTTTCAACGCCTTCGAGATCGTCTACGCGCTCTCCGGATCGCAGGGCAACCAGCCGACCGGGCCGGGCGGAGCCACCGACCTGCTCGGGCTGATCTTCTACCGAGTCGCGTTCCAGCAGGGCGGTGAGAACGCCATCGGCCAGTCGTCGGCGATCGCGGTGCTGATGTTCGTGCTGATCTTCGGCGTCGCCGTACTGGCCAACTGGTACTTCCGCCGGCGAGAGGCGAAGCTGTCATGACGGCGGTAAGCGTGCAGCCCGACGCGCTCGTCGATGCCCGGCCGGCCGCACCCCGGCGGCGCATCACCGGTGGCGGTGTGGCGGCGGGCGCGGTGCTGTGGGGCTATGCGATCGTCGCGATCGCGCCGCTGATCGTGATGGTGTTCGACTCGTTCCGGTCGAACACCGACGTGCTGTCGCATCCGCTCGCGTTCCCTACCTCGCCCACGGTCCACAACTACAGCGTCGCCTGGTCGCAGGCGTCGTTCGCCACGTACGTGCAGAACTCGGCCCTCGTGACGATCACCGCGGTGCTGCTGGACGTCTGCGTCTCGCTGCCGGCGGCGTACGCGATCGGCCGCTTCGGGTTCCGCGGCCGCGGCGTGCTGACGGCCTACTTCCTGTCCGGGCTGATGCTGCCCATACGCCTGGGTATCCTGCCGATGTTCTACCTGCTCGGCGACTTCCACATGATCGACTCTCGGCTCGGCCTGATCCTGGTTTATGCCGCCAGCGGCGTGCCGTTCTCGGTGTTCATCCTGTCCGCCTTCTTCCGGACCTTGCCCGGCGAGATCGAGGAAGCGGCTCGCATAGACGGCGCCGGCGACTTCCGCATCTTCGCGAGCGTGATGGTGCCACTGGTCCGGCCGGCGATCGCCACTGTCGTCGTGTTCCGGTTCGTGCCGCTGTGGACGGACTTCTTCTTCCCGCTCGTGCTGCTGCGCACGACCAGCAAGTACACGTTGCCGGTGGGCCTGACGCAGTTCATCGGCGAGTTCCAGCAGAACTGGGCGGCCCTGTTCGCCGGCCTGGTGATCGCCACGGTTCCCTTGGTCGTGCTGTTCGTCGTCGCCACGAAGCAGATCGTCGCCGGCCTTACCGCCGGCATGTCACGCTGAGTATTCCCCCGTTGACGCAGGACTCCGATGTGCCCCACTATGGGCGTCCTCGCGTAGCCGGACGGAGGGTGATGATCACATGGCGACCCTCACCGCGGAGAGCGAATCGTCCGACCTCAGCCGCAGCATCGGATTCTGGGGCCTGACGTTCGTCTCGCTCGGATCGATCATCGGATCCGGCTGGTTGCTGGGTGCCTTGAACGCGGCTGTCGTCGCCGGACCAGCATCGCTGATCTCGTGGGTGCTGTCCGCGATCATCCTCACCGTCCTGGCGCTGATCCACGCCGAGCTCGGGACGTCGTACCCGGTCGCCGGCGGCACTGCCCGCTTTCCCTACTTCGCGTTCGGCGCACTGGCCGGGTTCACCGCGGGATGGGCCGCTTGGCTGCAGGCCGTGGCCGTCGCCCCGATCGAGGTCGAGGCCAGCCTGTCCTACCTGAACAGCATCCACTGGGTGCGCGACAACCTGAACATGCTGACCTCGAACGGCTCACTCAACGGTCTGGGTCTCGCGATCGCGTCGGTGTTCATGCTGATGTTCACGACGCTGAACCTGCTCGGCGCCAAGCTGCTGTCCGAGAGCAACTCGCTGATGGTGCTGTGGAAGGCGCTCGTGCCGGTGCTCGCCATCGTGGTGATCATGAGCCTGAGCTTCCACCCGTCGAACTTCACCGCCGGTGGAGGATTCGCACCGCACGGCGTGCACGGCATCTTCATGGCGTTGCCGCTCGGCGTCGTGTTCGCCCTGCAGGGATTCGAGCAGGCCGTGCAGATGGCCGGCGAGGCGAAGGACCCGCAGAAGCACTTGTCGCGCGCGATCATGCTCGCAATGGCGGTAGGCGCCGTGCTCTACATCCTGCTCGAGGTGTGCTTCGTCGGCGGCCTCGAGCCGGCCAACCTGGTGCGTGGCTGGGACAACCCGATCGGCGTCGGTGACTACGGCCCGTACTACACGCTGGCCACCACGGTCGGTGCCGGCTGGCTGGCCACCATTCTGATCATCGACGCGTTCGTGTCACCGGCCGGCACCGGCATGATCTATGTCGGAACTACAGCCCGGCTGTCCTATGCGCTCGGCCAGGAAGAGGTGCTGCCAAACCAGCTGACCAAGGTGAACCGGCGCGGGGTGCCGGTCTACTCGATCCTGCTGGCCTTCATCGTCGGCGAGATCTTCTTCCTGCCTTTCCCCAGCTGGAGCAAGCTGGTCGGCATCATCACGTCGGCCACCGCGATCATGTACGCGTTCGCGCCGGTGTCGCTCGCCGCGCTGCACAAGCGTGACCCTGATCGGCACCGTCCCTACCGGATGCCCTGGCCGAGGGTCATGAACCCCATGGGTTTCTGCTTCGCCAACCTGATCATCTATTGGAGCGGCTTCGACGTGATCTGGAAGCTGCTTGGACTGATCTTCGTCGGCCGGGTCCTGTTCGAGGTCGCCATTCGCCGGGCTGACGTCAACCGCACCGACATCGACTGGCGGGCGACGTCCTGGATCTGGCCGTGGCTGATCGGCATGACGGTGATCAGCGTGCTGGGCCGGTACGGCCACGGGCACAACGTCCTGCCCGACTGGGTCGATCTGATCGTCGTGATCGGCTTCAGCCTCGGCGTCTTCTACTACGCCGTCGAGCTGTCGATGACGCATCAGCAGGTGCAGGACGCCATCGCCTCGGAGGACTGGCGGCTGCCCGGCGACGAGCAGGTCCGGTTGGCGGGCTGATCGGCAATGACGATCGTGAACCGGATCGCGACCACACTCGGCGGCGTGCTGCTGGTGAGCACGGCGGCCGTCGCGTGCAGCTCGTCGAACAAGACGTTCAACTTCTGCACCGACCCGACCTACCCGCCCGCCGAGTTCTATCAGGTCGGCAAGGTCGGGACGACCGAGCTCAAACGCCAGATCGCCGGCGCCGACATCGACATCGGCCATACCGTCGCCAAGCGCCTGGACGCCTCGGTGCGGTATACGGATACCGCCTTCAGCAACACCATTCCGGACCTGCTCGACAAGCGGTGCGACGCGATCATCTCTTTCATGAACGACACCCCGGAGCGGCGTAAGCAGGTCGCGTTCGTCGACTACCTGGCCGCCGGCCAGGCGGTGATGATCCGCAAGGGCGACCCGCCGGTGAACGCGGTGGCCGACCTCTACGGCCGGACGGTGTCGGTGGCGCGCGACACGACCGAGCAGACCTTCCTGCAGCAGCAGAACCAGTCCGCGCCGGCCGGGAGCGAGATCAAGATCCTCTCGTTCGCCACCGAGAACGACGCGATCTATGCGCTGCAGCAGAAGGCGGCGCAGGTCTACTTCGGCGACACCCCGATCGTGACGTCCGCCGTGGCGGCCGACAAGTCACTCGCCATGGGCGCCGAGCTGGTCAAGCCGATCCCGATCGGGATCGCGATGCGCCCGGGTGATTCGCGGATCGGCAAGGTCACGGCGGCGATTCGCGGTATGTACGACGACGGCGCGATGGGCCGCATCCTGGCCAAGTGGAACTTCACCCGGTACGCGCTGCCGTCCTAGACCGCTCAGGGTGATCGGTCGATCTCCAGCTCGCCGGCACTGATCTGGACGTAGATCGTCAACGCCTTGCCGGACGTCGTGGTGAGCGGGTCGTTGTGCACGCCCATCCCGCGGGCGCCGTCGTCATTGCCGTCCAGCCTCACGTCGCCGAGGTGGATGTCGGCGTGCACGTTCACCGGCAGCGACGGCGGCACGATCAGTCGCACCTGCCCGGCGCCCAGCCGGACGTGCACCGTCTGCGCGGCACCGGGGCGGGCCAGCTCGGTGAGGTCGAACGTGGTGCGTCCAAACGCGTTGCGGTAGTTGTCCTTCAGCTGGGCTGTAGTTTTCGGCGTGTAGGCGTTGTCGCCGGATCCGTCGTGCAGGCTGACCCGGCAGCCGGCGAACGCGAACAGGCCGATCGCGCCGGGGATGAGGAACAGCGTCGCCCACCAGATCGGCCGGCGCAAGATGGCCCCGGCCACCACGCCGGCGATCAGCGCGAACTGGATCGCCGCGAAGTACACGGGGATCGCGATGCCGACGTTCGCATCGACGATGGCCACGCCGACGACGGACAGGATGACCAGGGCGAACGTCGCCCAGCGCACGGGGACCTTGCGCCGGCGCTGCTCCTGGCGTCGCTCTCGGGCTTCGACGACCCACGCCGGCGGCTCGGTGGCCCCCGGATCGACGGCGCCAGCGCCGGCGGTGCCAACCTGGGCGGTGGTCGCGTCGGCGGGGGGTGCGACCGCCGGCGTGGGTCCTTGAGGTGATGGTCCTTGGGGTGACGCTGCGAGCGGCGATGGTCCGAGCGGTGATGCCGGCCGTCGGGACAGGGCCACGGCCAGTACCACCGCGGTCAGGGTCAACGGCAGGAACGTCCAGGGCAGGAACCGCCACGGCGCCCACCAGCTGAAGAACAGCGCCCAGACAACGAACACGCCGGCCACGGTGAGGATCCAGACCGGCACGTTGCTGCGGCGCCCACCGCCGATGAGCCGATCGACCGGCGCGTGCGGCGCGCCACGTTCCGGGATCGCGGCCCAGGCGATGATGTAGGCCAGGATGCCGGCGCCGCCGAAGAACGCCCCGACGGCGAACAGCACCCGGAACAGCACCGGGTCGACACCGAAGTACTCACCGAGCCCGCCGGCGACGCCCGCGGCCACCCGGTTGCGGTCACTGCGGCGCAGCAGGCGCGGCCCGACCGGAGGGGGCGAGCCGGCCGACCCGGGCGGCCCCGGCGGAGGCGGCGGTGATCCCGGCGGCGGGCCCTGCGGCGGGCCGGGCGGGTCGACCGGGGGTGGACCGGGCGGCTGCTCCGTGCGCCCGGGCAGTTCCGGCAGCGTCGGCGATTCCGAACGGCCGGGCAGCGCGGGCGGCGTCGGCGCGTCCGGCGGCGGCAGGGCAGCGGTCGAGGTCATGCTGTCGAGAATGGTCTCGCACAGCGGTCGGCCACATCGGGCACACCCCTGATTCGACCCTGAGATCGGGGGTCCGGGCCGAGCCTGATGCGGGCCGGGCCGGCGAGCCTGGATCATGTGTAGATGACCGAGAGCGCGCTGGCACCCCCGCGGCTCTTCCGGCGCGCCGACCGCAAGATCCTCGGCGGTGTCGCCAGCGGGATCGCCGACCACCTGCGCATCCCGGTCAACCGGGTGCGGCTCGCGTTCATCCTGCTCACGTTCGCCGACGGGCTGGGCGTGATCCTGTACGTGGCGTACTGGATCGTGGTGCCGACCCCGCCGGGCACGGCGCGGCGCTCCCGGTTCAGCGACTGGCTGGCCTACGTCGCCGGCGGCGTGCTCGTCGTCGGCGCGGTGTTCGCGGTGACCCGGACCATGCCGCTGGGCCAGCTGCTCATCCCGTCCTCGCTGGCGATCTTCGGTGGGGCACTGATCTGGCGGCAGGCCAGCGAGGGGCAGCGGGCCAGCTGGTGGCGCACGTCGCGGCAATCCCTGGCCGCTACCGGGCAGATGGGGCGGGTGCGGCTGGTGGGCGGGGCCGCGCTGGTCGTGGCCGGCGGCACGTACGTGCTCGTGCGGGCCAACTCGTCGGCGGTCACGTTCGGGCTGCTCGCCGTGGTGGTGACCCTGATCGGTGTCGCGTTGCTGACCGGACCGTGGTGGATGCGCATGGTCCGCGAGCTGAGCGACGAGCGTCGCGAGCGCATCCGGTCGCAGGAACGGGCCGAACTGGCTGCCCACCTGCACGACTCGGTACTGCAGACGCTGGCCCTGATCCAGCGCAACGCGTCGTCGCCGCGAGAGGTGTCCCGGTTGGCGCGCGGCCAGGAACGCGAGCTCCGTACCCTGCTGTACGGCGAGCGGGCGGCGTCCGGGCAGCTGAGCGAGGCGTTGAAGGCGGCGGCCGGCGAAGTCGAGGACGCCTACGCGATCAAGGTCGACGTCGTGGTGGTCGGCGATGCTCCGTTGGCCGAATCGCTCAACGCACTGGTCGCCGCGTGCCGCGAAGCGCTGGTGAACGCGGCCAAGCATGCAGGTGTCGAGTCGGTCGCGCTGTACGCCGAGGTCGAAGATACAGCCTGCCTGTGCTTCGTCCGCGACCGTGGTGTGGGCTTCGACATCGACGCCGTGGGCGACGATCGGCAAGGCCTGCGTGGATCCATCATCGGCCGCATCGAGCGACACGGCGGCCAGGTCAGCGTGCGCTCGACCCCAGGTAGCGGAACCGAGGTAGAGATCAGGATGCCCCGATGAGCGCTCGCGCGAAGGGTGGGATGTTTCAGTCATGACCACCGTCTTTCTGGTCGACGACCACGCTATGTTCCGGTCCGGCGTGCGCGCCGAGCTCGGCGAGTCGGTCGAGCTGGTGGGTGAGGCCGGCACCGTCGCCGAGGCAATAGCCGGCATCCGCGCGGCCCGTCCGGACGTCGTATTGCTCGATGTGCACATGCCCGACGGCGGCGGGCTGGCCGTGCTGGCCGGTGTGGGCGCCGAGGTCCCGGACACGCGCTTCCTCGCCCTGTCGGTGTCGGACGCGGCCGAGGACGTGATCGCTGTGATCCGGGCGGGCGCCAAGGGCTACGTCACCAAGACGATCTCGCCGCCCGACCTGGCAGCGGCCGTGCAACGAGTCGCTGACGGCGACGTGGTGTTCAGCCCGCGATTGGCCGGCTTCGTACTGGACGCATTCCGCGACGCCCCGGTACCGCCGTCCGTCGACCCGGACCTCGACCAGTTGACGCCCCGCGAGCGCGAGGTGCTGCGCCTGCTGGCTCGCGGCTACGCCTACAAGGAGATCGCAGCCGAGCTGTACATCTCGATCAAGACGGTCGAGACGCACGCGTCGAACGTGCTGCGCAAGCTGCAGCTGTCCAGCCGGCATCAGCTCACCCGCTGGGCCGCCGATCGCCGGATGCTGTAGCCCGCGTCCGCGATAGTGGTTCGGACGCCACGGCATTCTGAGCTAGCGAACCACAATCGGGCTATATGGCAACAGCGTGAGCGACTAGGACGGACTCGGGTAGCCGCGCCGGCGCCGGTAGGCCGATCGTGGCCAACGCTGCGCCGGTCGCCTCCCCGCCGAGCCATTCCGGGCCAGTCGGGTGCACCGCCTCGACCCGATACATCGTCCCCGGGTCCAGGCCGGATAGCCGAAACGCCGGTGGCGTATGGACGATCTCATCGAGCTGCACGTAGCCGAACAGGGCCTCGCGCTGATCGGGGGCCACGACGCCATGAATCAACACGGCCGGCTCGGCGACGTCGACCCGCACCGTCCGGCCGCCGTGCAGCAGGCTCCGGAACCGCTTGTAGATCGCGATCCACCGTTCGAGCTCGTCCAGTTCGGCGGCGCTCGCCTCGGCCAGGTTCCACTGGATGCCGAACTGTCCGAACAGCGCCGTCGCCGCGCGGAACGCCAGCGACGACACCCGGCCGGTCTGGTGCGAGCGGGCCGCCGCGACGTGCGCGCCGAGGAACTCGGCTGGTACCAGCAGCCCCGTCCAACGCTGAATGTGCTGGCGAGTAAGGGGATCCGTGCCGTCGGACGTCCACACGCTGTCGAATCGTTCGAGCGTCGCCAGGTCGATGCGCCCGCCGCCCGAGGCGCAGCTCTCCCACTCGATGTCGGGATGCCGGCGTCGCAGCTCGTCGATCAGCGCGAGGAACGCCAGCGTCTGCTCGTGCACGGCCGGCGCGCCACCGCGCAACGACGAACCGGCGTCGGTCAGGTCGCGGTTGTGATCCCACTTGACGAAGCTGATCGGGTACTCGGCGGCCAGCGCGTCGAACGAGCTGACGAGGTGGTCGACCACGGCCGGGTTGGTCAGGTCGAGCACGAGCTGATTGCGGTGCAAGGGCGGGATGCGCCCACCCGTCGACAGGACCCAGTCCGGATGCGCGCGGTACAGGTCGGAGTCCGGGTTGACCATCTCCGGCTCCCACCACAGGCCGAAGTCCATACCGGCGCGGATGACGTGCTCGACGAGCGGGTGCAGACCGTCGGGCCAGGTCGTGGGGTCGACGGCCCAGTCGCCGAGGCCGGCCGTGTCGTCGTGGCGGCCGCGGAACCAGCCGTCGTCGAGAACGAACCGTTCGACGCCGATGCCCGCGGCCGTGTCGACCAGTGCGGCCAGCCGATCCAGGTCGTGATCGAAGTAGACGGCCTCCCAGACATTGAGCATGACCGGACGCGTCCGGGCGGAGGTCGGCGCGGCCGCCGTCCGTACCTGCGCGTGGAACATCGCGCTGATCTCGTCGACGCCCGCGGCCGATGCTGCGACGTACACCCACGGCGTGCGGTACTGCTGCCCCGGATCGAGCACGATCTCGCCGGGCAGCAGCAACTCCCCGCCCGCCTGGGTGGTCTCGCCGCTGGGCAGCCGCTCGACGCGGTGCACGCTGTTGCCGGCCCAGCCGACGTGCAGCGCCCACACCTCATCGTGGGCGAAGCCGAATCCGGACGGCCCGGCCATCAACAGCGTTGCGGCGTCGTGGCCCGGGCGGCCGTGCCGGCTCTCGCGCACCCACAGGCCGTCCCGAACGGGATGCCGCTGCGGTTGCCGCTCCATACCCCAGCGTCCGGTGAAGTCGAGGATCTCGTCGGCCCGATCGGGCAGCGGCACGACGACGTCGAGTGCCTCGACGGCGTAGGGGGTGCCGCCCGCGTTCGTCACGGCGTGCCGGATCCGGATCGCACCGCTGGGCAGTGCCTCGAACTCGCTCATCAATCGCAGCCGCGCCGTACCGTCCACGGCCGCGACGGTCGCGCGGCTGGCCTCGGCGTGGACGTCGACGTCGGTGAACAGCGGCGACCAGTCCGTGCCGTCGAGGCGGTGGCCGACCAGGCCCGGTCGGCCCAGCCAGCCCCGTCCGTGCTCGGGCAGGATGCTGACGCCCGAGCGCTCGGACGCAATCCCGGCGACCGGCGGGCCGAACCAGGAGATCTCGGGTAGCCGATCCGGGACGACGGTCAGCACGAGGGCACCGTCGCCGAGTGAGATCACCGGCATTCGCACATCCTGGCAAGCACGATCTGGATTCTTCCTGGCCGCCGCTCAGAACGGGATGGTCACCACGCGGAACACCTCGGCCAGCCGGCCTTCGGGCAGGCCGCCCGCCGCTGCGGCCGCGGTCGCCCAGCGCCGCAGGAATCCGTCCAGGTCGTCGAAGTGGGCAGTCTGCGTGACGTGCGCCTGCAGGGCGGCGATCTTGGTGTCGAACTGGTCGGTGACATCGACGTAGTGGTCGACCTGCGGGGCGCCCATGACCCACACCTCGGGCACCGTCCACGCGTCGAGCGCCTCGTCGGCCAGCAGTTCGGGGAACGCGAACGGGTTGCGCGCGTCCGGGTAGACGGCGCACATCGCGGCCTCGCCGACGGCCATATGGTCCGGATGGCTGGCCGGGATGCGCTGCCAGTTGCGTTCCGGTGACGGGAGGAGCACCCGCTGCGGGCGGACCCGGCGGATCTGCCGGGCGATGTCGCGCCGCAGGTCGAGCGTGACGGTGACCGCGCCGTCGGGGTAGCCGAGGAACGTGACGTCGTCGACGCCGAGGATCTTGGCCGCGGCGCGCTGCTCGGCCTCGCGCAGCACCGGCATCTGCTCGCGCGGCGTGTCGTCGAATCCACCGGCGTCACCGTAGGTGGCGATGCAGTACGCGACCTCGATGCCGGACGCCGTCCACCCCGCGATCGTTCCGGCGGCCCCGAAATCGATGTCGTCGGGATGAGCGACGACTATCAGGACACGGTCAACCTCGGAGTCGGCAAGCACTCAACCAACCTATCCCGGCCGAACTACAGCACCCCGGCATACGCGTAGTACGGCGTCGGCGAGCGACGGTCCGTCGGCGCCGAGCGCTCCCCGGTAGGTGTCGAGGATGACGCGCTCGCGGCCCAGCTCGATGCGGGTGCCGCCCGCGTTCATCCGGGCGGCCTGCACCCGGCGGGACAGCTGGGCCCGCTCGGCGACCAGCTGGGTAATGGCGCGATCGATCGCGTCGATCTGATCACGCAGGGCAGGGATGGCGTCGGCGTCGTCCAGCGATTCGTCGGCGGCGGTAGCCATGGTCATCGGGGTTCCCTTCGAGGATCTCCGCACCCGGCGCCGGTGACGAGAAACGCCCCGGGCGGCGGGCCCGGGGCGTCTGCGGTCTGGTTGGTCAGCCGACAGCTACGGGCACGGTGGAGTACCCATAAAAAAACTCGTGGCGGCTGATCACGTCGTTGATCGTGCCATGCCGAGGGCGAGTGCGGCAACTCCCGTGAGATGGCCGTCTCACCATGAGAGACCAGCCGCCCGGCCCACCTGATGATGATCTTGGACTTGGGGCTGCTATTCGACCACAAGTCCAAGATCATCGCGGGATGGGGGCGCCGGTTCGGGTCGGCGGGGTCGGTGGTCGGCCGTAGGCTGGGTGCCGACATGACGACCGATGCCGAGACCCTGTTCACGCTGCCGGACCAGATGCCCAAACCGAAGCGGGGCACGCCGCTGGCGGTCGACCCGGCCACCCTGCTGGACGGGCTGAACCCCCAGCAGCGCAAGGCGGTCGTGCACCACGGCGGTCCGCTGCTCATCGTCGCCGGCGCCGGATCGGGCAAGACCCGGGTGCTCACCAACCGAGTGGCCTACCTGCTCGCCGAGCGCGACGTGCGGTCCAATCAGATCCTGGCCATCACGTTCACGAACAAGGCCGCTGGCGAGATGAAGGAACGGGTCGCCGCACTCGTCGGGCCGCGGGCCCGGACGATGTGGGTGAGCACGTTCCACTCGATGTGCGTGCGCATCCTGCGCACCGACGCGAGCGCGCTGGGCCTGAAGTCGTCGTTCTCGATCTACGACGCCGACGACTCGGTGCGGCTGATGACCCTGGTGGGCCGCGAACTCGACCTCGATCTCAAGCGGTACCCGCCCAAGTCGCTGTGCAACCAGATGAGCAACCTGAAGAACGAGCTCGTCACGCCCCAACAATGGGCCGACCAGGCCAGCAACGCGCACGAGAAGGTGCTGGCCGAGGCGTACACGCGCTACCAGACCCGGCTGCGCGAGGCCCACGCACTGGACTTCGACGACCTGATCATGTCGACGGTCGAGTTGCTGCAGCAACACAAGGACGTGGCCGAGAAGTATCAGCGACGGTTCCGGCACATCCTGGTCGACGAGTACCAGGACACGAATCACGCGCAGTACGTCCTGGTCAAGGAGTTGGTGGGGGACGGCGCCGAGCTGGCCGTGGTGGGCGACGCCGACCAGTCGATCTACGCGTTCCGCGGGGCCACCATCCGGAACATCCTGGAATTTGAGCGCGACTACCCGGATGCCACGACGATCCTGCTCGAGCAGAACTACCGCTCCACGCAGACGATCCTCAACGCGGCCAACGCCGTCATCGCCCGCAACCCCGATCGCAAACCGAAGAACCTCTGGTCGGATGCCGGGGCCGGTGCGCCGATCGAGGGCTACGTCGCCGAGAACGAGCACGACGAGGCCGCCTGGGTGGCCCAGCAGATCGAGACGCTCGGGCAGACCGACAAGCGCGTGCCGTCCGACGTGGCGGTGTTCTACCGGACGAACGCGCAGTCCCGAGTCTTCGAAGAAGTGTTCATCCGGGTCGGGTTGCCGTATCGCGTCGTCGGCGGGGTTCGGTTCTACGAGCGGCGCGAGGTCCGCGACGGGCTGGCCTACCTGCGGGTGATCGCCAACCCCGACGACCTGGTGAGCCTGCGCCGCGTCATCAACACGCCCCGGCGTGGCATCGGCGATCGCGCGCAGGCGTGCGTACAAGCCCTGGCCGAGCAGGAAGGCATCAGCTTCGGGGCCGCGCTCGAGCGCGCCGACGCCGCCCCCGGCATGAATCCCCGTTCGCTAGGGGCAATTCGCGACTTCCAGACGGTGATGACCGACCTGCGCGCGGTGGCCGTCAACGGCACCCCGAGCGAGATCCTCGAGGCCGTACTGGACAAGACGGGGTACCTGCGCGAGCTCGAGGCGAGCAAGGACCCGCAGGACGAGGGGCGCGTCGACAACCTGCGCGAGCTGGTCAGCGTGGCCCGCGAGTTCGAGGAGTCCGGCGCCGAGATCGATCTGGACGCCTTCCTCGAGCAGGTGTCCCTGGTTGCCGACGCCGACCAGGTGCCCGACGCCAGCGGGGGTGTCGTCACGTTGATGACGCTGCACACCGCCAAGGGCCTGGAGTTCCCGGTCGTGTTCCTCACCGGGCTCGAGGACGGCGTCTTCCCGCATCAGCGCGCGCAGACCGACGACAAGGAGCTGGCCGAGGAACGCCGGCTCGCCTACGTCGGCATCACCCGGGCCCGCGAGCACCTGTACCTGTCCCGGGCGCTGGCCCGCAGCGCGTGGGGCCGTCCACAGTGGAACCCGCCGTCGCGGTTCCTCGACGAGGTGCCGGGCGAGCTGGTCGAGTGGAGCGGTGCCGTCGACCGCCAGCCGTTCGTGCAGTCGTACGGAGACGACGGGCCGAGCCGGTACGGCGACCACGGCTACCGTTCGCAGCCGCGGCGGTCGGCCCAGGAGCAGCTGGCCGCGTCGAGGCTGCGTAGCGGGGGACTGCGCGGCGGCCCCGGCAACCGGGCCATCCTCGAACTGGCCAAGGGTGATCGGGTCACGCACGACGCGTGGGGCCTGGGCACCGTCGTCGACACCCGCGGCGTCGGCGAGCAGTCGCAGGCCCAGATCGACTTCGGCAGCGCCGGCCTCAAGTGGCTGGTGCTGCGCTACGCCGCGATCGAAAAGCTGTAAGGCGGCAACACGGAGTTGTCCGCGTGTCGCGGCGCCAGGACGTCGCGAAGCGCGGACAAGTGGACAAGTGGACGGGTGGACGGCGTCGATCGACGCAGTCGCGTGCTAACCGGCACGGCGCAGGAAGATCAGCAATAGAGGCGATCTTCCGTCGCATAGCGCCCATACGGCAGCCCGCGCAGGAAGATCTGGTCGGCTACGTGATCTTCCTGCGGCCCACCACGCGCGCAAACGCCACGCCGTCGGCGCCTCGGCGGACACCGCATCCGAGTTGTCCGCGCCAGGCGCTGCCATGACGTCGCGAAGCGCGGACAACTCGGCGAAGGACGCGCCTACCTAGCCGGCCCTGCCCTTGCTGAGCGGGTGGCATTGCGACGACGGTCCGGCGTAGTTCGGCGACTGCAGCAGGACGAACTTGGCCTGGACGAACACCTGGACGTACCCGTGCGCGTGCGCCTGCGTCAAAACGGAAAACGGCGTGGGCGCCGGCGGGTTGCCGCCGATGTCGGGGGCGGCCAGATCCAGGGCGATGAAGTCGGCCGTCCATTTCTGCGTGTCGGGCAGGGTCACGTAGTCGCGGTTGGTCAGGTGCGGGACGAGCTTGTTGTCGGCCTCGATGCAGACGTTGCGTGGCAGCCGGGCCACCACGGCGCGGGCGGCGTGCAGCGCGGTCTGGCTCTGGATGCCGCGAGTGGCACGCATCTTCGTCCAGGCATACGGGTGGTTCTGCCAGGTGTAGAACGGCAGCAGCACCGGGACGGCCACCAGCCAGGCGGCCAGCGCGATCCGGGCCCGGCGCGCGCCGACGGTCGGGCGGTTCAACCCGAGCCGAGCCGCCCCGTCGACCATGGCCAGGCACAGCACCACCCAGGGCAGCGCGTTGTAGTGGAAGTGCGGCTGCCACAGGTTGGCGCGCGAGTTGAAGAACCGCTCGGCGAGCAGCGGCAGGGCCAAGATCGCGTACGGCGAGCGCAGGAACAAGAACGCGAACGGCACGGTCAGGTAGGCCAGCGTCTCGGACTTGACCGCCGGCGTGAAGAACAGCTTTATCGCGTGCCACGGGTGGGCCACGATGTTGATCGCCGCGTCGGGCAGGTTCTTGCCCAGCGCGTCGAACTGGCTGCCGTAGGCGAAGCCGTGCCCGCGGGCGAAATGCGGGATGATCAGCGACGTCGTGACGACGTAGGCCACGACGCCGCCGACGGCCAGCGCCACCGCCCGCCAGTGCGGACGTCGCCGTTGGAGCAGGCGCAGCAAAGCCAGCAGCACGACGAGGACGCCCATGTCCTCGCGCACGAACAACAGCAGCACCGCCCAGAGCAGCAGCTTGCGGTCGTCGCGCCGATCCAGGGCGTCCATGGCCAGCGCGAGCATCGGCGTGGCGAACGCGATCTCGTGGAAGTCGAAGTCGATCAGTGACTGGATGGCCCAGCCGAATCCGTACGCCCCGCTGATGACCAGCGACATGCGTGGCCCGGTGCGGCGGCGGGCGAACCGGTACACGACGGGCACCGACCCGGCGACCAGCACGGCCTGGACGATGAGCAGCACGTTCGGGCTGTCCCAGATCCAGTACAGCGGCGCGATGAGGGCGATGATCGGGTGGAAGTGATCGCCGAAGACGTTGAAGCCCGGGCCCTTGAGCGGCACCATCGGCGCCTGGAAGTGCGCGTAGGCCCGCACCGCCTGGTCGAAGATCCCGAGGTCGTAGGCGGTGCTGCGATACGTGTACTGGGCGTACAGCGAGTGGATCAGGTACGCGGCCAGGCAGCACAGGGTCAGGATCGTGATGCCGGGCGCCTCGCGCACCCGATCCATACGCTGCCGTACGGTCTGGGTCGCCCGCTCGGCGAAGGTGGACGCCCGCTCGGTGGCCCGCCCGGCGAGGGTGGCCGTCACGAGCGGACCGCCGTCCGGTCGGAGGTCCGGCGCCACACCTCGAGGCCGGCCAGGCCGGCCAGCGCGATCAGCAGCGCGTTGCGAGCGGCGAGCAGCAGGGTCATCGGCAGCGTGTACCAGCCGACGTTGACCAGCTTGGCGTACCAGATCGGGTAGATCACCTGGGTGATCACCGACAGCCCGAGCAGCACGCCGGCCACTCGGCGCACGGCGGCATCGCGCGGGGCCAGCACGAACAGCGCCGCGACCGGGCCGCCCAGCCACAGGATGTACTGCGGGCTCAGCGTCTTGTTCGTGACGGTCAGCACGGCGGCCGCGGCCAGGATCAGCCAGCCGAGCGTGACCGAGTCGTCGCCGAACTGCCGGCAGCGCAGCCACAACCAGGCCAGCGCGAGCAGCGCGGCGGCCGTCACCGCCGTGGACACCAGCAGCATCGGATGCACGCCGAACCCGAAGATCTCGGTGGCCTTGTACTTGCTGGTGCGGATGTCCCACGTGCCGTGGGGATGCACCGCGCGGGCGAGCATGAGCGGAGTGGCCGGCACCGACTCGATCTGCAACCCGCGCTGGGCCTGCCAGTTCACCGGCGACACCAGCCGGCTGTACCCGGCGATCGCGAAGGTGGCCGCGCCGATCACCACGCCGGTGGCGACGAACGCGCGCAGCACCGGTCCGCGGCTGCCCCGGCGCAGCGCGAACACCGGCAGCATGACCACCGGCCACAGCTTCAGCGCGGTGCCGAGCGCGGTCAGCACACCCGTCCAGCGGGGTCGACGGACCAGAGCCAGCAGCGCCGTGCCGGTCAGCACGGCCGGAATCAGGTCGAACCGGAAGTACGCGATCGGGCCCATCGCCGGGGCGAACAGCAGCCAGAACGTCAGCGCCGGGCCGATGCGGCGGCCGCCGACTCGCCACAGGAAGGCGGTGAACGCCGCGTCCACGGCGAGCATCGAGGCGACGAACAGGAACGCGAACGCGACCGAGTTCAGCGCGCCGACCAGGTACTGCGGCAGCATGATGCCGAGCACCGGGACGGGATATTCCTGCAGCGTCTGGCGCAGTGTCCCGCCGCTGCTGAACATCGTGTGCAGGCTGCGCGCGTAGTAGAGGACGTCGCCGGTGACCGGACCGCCGAGCAGACCGAGCACGAGCAGCATCCCGGCCCGGGACGAGACCCAGATCAGCACCATCGCGCGCCGGGTACCGTCGGTGAAGGCGGCCGGCAGCATCAGCCGGGTGCCCAGCGGCGGACCGGCTTCGCCCGGCGTCGGCGACCGGGTGAGCTCGGTGGTCGCCATGATCTCCTCGGGTGCTGGCGATCTAGTGCGATCGGATAGGCCACAGTCCGGGACTCGGTGGGCCGCTGCGGGCATAGGGTACCTGCCAGGTATGAGGCCGTAGCAGGCGAGGAGGAGGCGTCGGATGGCGCAACGGATTCGGGTCGTCGTGGCCAAACCGGGCCTGGACGGGCACGACCGCGGGGCCAAGGTGATCGCCCGGGCACTGCGCGACGCCGGCATGGAGGTCATCTACACCGGCCTGCATCAGACCCCCGAGCAGATCGTGCAGACCGTGATCCAGGAAGACGCCGACGCCGTCGGGCTGTCGGTGCTGTCCGGAGCGCATATGACGCTGTTCGCCCGGACGATGGACCTGCTCGCCGAGCGCAATGTCACCGACGTCGTGGTGTTCGGGGGCGGCATCATCCCCGAGGCCGACCTCCCGGAACTGGCCAAACTGGGTGTCGCGAAGATCTTCACGCCCGGCGCGACCATGGAAGACATCGTCGAGTGGGTCCGCACGAACGTGGGAGCGCCGGCGCACGGGTGACCGTCACATAGTGAATGGCGGCACAGCGGCGCGAACTGCCGACCGTCCCTGCCTTAGGCTGCGTTTCCGGAAGGTTTCCGAAGAAGGACGGGCGGCATCAGCGTGGATCTGTTCGAGTACCAGGCCAAACAACTGTTCCAGAAGTACGGCGTCCCGACCGGGCTCGGCGAGGTGGCGACCACCCCCGAGGAAGCCCGCGCGGCGGCCGAGCGCATCGGCGGTGTCACCGTCGTCAAGGCGCAGGTGAAGACCGGCGGGCGCGGCAAGGCCGGCGGCGTCAAGGTGGCCAAGACACCGGACGAGGCCGCCGAGCTGGCCGGGCAGATCCTGGGCATGGACATCAAGGGCCACACCGTGCACCGCGTGCTGGTCGATCCGGGCGCCCAGATCGAGCAGGAGTACTACGTCTCCTTCCTGCTCGACCGTGCCAACCGCACCTTCCTGGCCATGGCCTCCTACGAGGGCGGCATGGAGATCGAGCAGCTGGCCGTCGAGCGGCCCGAGGCGCTGGCCCGCGTGCCGGTCGATGCCCTCGCCGGCGTCGATCTGGCGAAGGCTCAGGAGATCGCCGCCGCCGCGAAGTTCCCGCCCGAGGTGGCCGACCAGGTCGCCGACGTGCTGGTCAAGCTGTGGCAGGCGTTCGTCGGCGCCGACGCAACGCTCGTCGAGGTGAACCCGCTGGCTCGGCTCGCGGACGGTTCCATCAAGGCGCTGGACGGCAAGGTCACCCTGGACGAGAACGCGAACTTCCGCCAGCCGGACAACGCGTCTTTCGTGGACGTCGAGTCGACCGACCCGCTCGAGCAGCGGGCCAAGGAGAAGCACCTCAACTACGTCAAGCTCGACGGTTCCGTCGGCATCATCGGCAACGGCGCTGGTCTGGTCATGTCCACCCTGGACGTCGTCGCCTACGCCGGTGAGAAGTACGGCGGCGCCAAGCCGGCCAACTTCCTGGACATCGGCGGCGGCGCCTCGGCCGAGGTGATGGCCAACGGGCTGGAGATCATCCTGTCCGACCCGGCGGTGAAGTCGGTGTTCGTGAACGTCTTCGGCGGCATCACGGCGTGCGATGCGGTGGCCAACGGCATCGTGTCCGCGTTCTCGCTGCTCGAGTCCCGCGGCGACACGGTGAACAAGCCGCTGGTCGTGCGGCTCGACGGCAACAACGCCGAGCTGGGCCGGCAGATCCTGACCGATGCCGCGCTGCCCGGCGTGCAGCAGGTCGACACCATGGACGATGCGGCCGATCGCGCCGCCGAGCTGGCGGGAGCGGCAGCCTGATGGCGATCTTGTTGGATGAGAACTCGAAGGTCATCGTGCAGGGCATGACCGGCTCCGAGGGCACCAAGCACACGACCCGGATGCTGGCCTCGGGCACGAACATCGTCGGCGGCGTCAACCCGCGCAAGGCCGGCGAGAAGGTCGACTTCGACGGCCGTTCGGTGCCGGTTTTCGGCACGGTGCGTGAGGCGATGGACGCGACGGGTGCCGATGTCACCGTGGTGTTCGTCCCGCCGAAGTTCACCAAGGACGCCGTGATCGAGGCGATCGACGCGGCGATCCCGCTGTGCGTGATCATCACCGAGGGCATCCCGATCCACGACAGCGCCGCGTTCTGGGCGCACGCCCAGGGCAAGCAGACGCGCATCATCGGGCCGAACTGCCCCGGGCTGATCAGCCCCGGCAAGTCGAACGCCGGCATCATCCCGGCCGACATCGCCCAGCCCGGACGCATCGGGCTGGTGTCCAAGTCCGGCACGTTGACCTACCAGATGATGTACGAGCTGCGCGACATCGGCTTCTCGACGGCGATCGGCATCGGCGGTGACCCGATCATCGGCACGACGCACATCGACGCGCTCGAGGCGTTCGAGGCCGACCCCGACACCGCGGCGATCGTCATGATCGGCGAGATCGGCGGCGACGCCGAGGAGCGCGCGGCCGACTACATCAAGGCGCACGTGACCAAGCCGGTCGTGGGCTACGTCGCCGGATTCACCGCGCCGGAAGGCAAGACGATGGGCCACGCCGGCGCGATCGTCTCGGGTTCGTCGGGCACCGCGCAGGCCAAGAAGGAGGCGCTCGAGGCAGCCGGGGTCAAGGTCGGCAAGACGCCCAGTGAGACGGCCCGGCTGATGCGCGAGCTGCTGGCAGCTCCTGCCTAATCGGGCACATAATCTGGGCAAAACGGTAGAAGTTTCCTGAACTTTCGTGCGTCAGTCACGGCGTGTGCATGTTGCTCGGGCTCGCATGCCGCTAACTTGTCCGCGAAGTTACTTACCAGGATTTCTATCGAGGAGACCGCTCATGACGTCCGTACCGCCTGAGCCGCCGGCCGGGTCAGAACCACCGACCCCGCCGGCCCAGCAGTGGTCGGCCCCGCCGCCCGCGCAGCCGGCGCCGAGCGGTGGTGGGTTTAACGCCGCAGCGGTGGACAAGTTCGACTGGGGCATCCTGGGCGCGGGATTGCTCGCGTTCATCTTCTCGTTCGTGAGCTACTACACGGCGAGCTACCACGGCTTCAGCGCCTCGGAGAACGCGTGGCACGGCTTCTTCGGTTGGTTTGCCATGCTGCTGGCCCTGTTCGCATCCATCCTGCTGGCGATCAATGTCTTCGCTCCGCAGGTCAAGCTGCCGGTGCCCGTGCGATTGACGGTGCTCGGTGGCTACGCGGTGGCGGCACTGTGCGTGATCCTGGCCGGCCTGATCGACGCCGACAAGATTCCGTCCGGGATCGACTCGGGTCGCGGCGCCGGGTACTACCTCAGCCTGATCGTGATCTTGGCCGGGGCCGTGCTGTCGTTCCTGCGGCTGCGGGCAACCGGCGGCAAGCTGCCCTGGGACAAGAGCGCCTGAGCGCATCCGTTCGACGCGAAGACGCCGAGCCCCGTACGGGCGCTCGGCGTCTTGCTGTCCGGTGGCCGGTTGATGCCGTTGATAAGACCGCGTCAAACCTGGGAGCGCCGTCGCATTCGGCTCCCGGCATCCGATACGGTTGCCCGGATCGTCACACTGGCGTGCCAGTGCTGGCACACCTGAAAAGGAGTGAGGAGTCAATGACCGGGTACGGAGCGCCCCAACCGCAGCAGCGGTCCGGGCAGCAACTGCCGCTGTTCGACCTGATCGGGGCCGGGCTCGGCATTCTTTCCTTCGTCTGGGGTTTCCTGGCGTGGTTCAACGTCGACCACGGCAACGGCGACAGCGCCCTCAAGGGATTCGCGAACGGTGGTTCGGCCGCGATCGGGCTGTCGCTGCTGGCCAGCGCCGTCGCCGCGGCCCCGCTGCTCGACAAGACCGCGAAGGCCGGGCTCATCCCGTTGGCCGCGTCGGCCGCGTCGCTGCTCGTGACGCTCGGCGTGATGGTCGGCGGCAAGCTGCCGAAGGGTCTCGCTGACTACAAGATCCAGATCGGCCTGATCCTCATGCTGATCACGGTCCTCGCCCAAGTCGTGTTGTTCGTGCTCGGCTGGCTGCAGTCGCAGGGCAAGATCATGACCGGCGCGCCGTCCGGCGGCGGCCAGTGGGGCGGCAGCGCTGGCGGTGGCGGCCAGTGGGGTGGCCAGCAGGGCTACCAGCAGCAGCCGGGCTACCAGCAGCCGGCGGCCCAGCCGCAGCAGCAGCCGGCTCAGCCGCAGTACGGCCAGCCGCAGCAGCCGCAGTACGGGCAGCAGCCCCAGCAGCCGGCTCAGCCGCAGTACGGCCAGCCGCAGCAGCCCCAGCAGGGTTACCCGCAGCAGCCGCAGAACCCGTACGGCCAGGGCTGACCCTCAGCACCAGAACGAGCAATCGCCGGCAACCCTCGTGGTTGCCGGCGATTGGCTTTTAGACCCGACCACGAACGCGATGAGCGCTCGCGCGAAGAGCCCGGCCCGCTGTTCTTTGGCGGGCCCGCGCGGATCCGATCTGGGCCGGATGAGCTCAGCGAGCGAACGCACAGTTGACGGATCGGCGAGCCTGGCGCGGGCAGACGTCGAGATTTGCCAGCCTGGGGGCATGTCCGCCCGGCCGACCCGCGACCGATCGGCCGCCGCGCCGCGGCCGGCGGGGCTGGGCCGTACCGTGCCGGAACCGATGAGCCGGTCGGTACGCCGGGCCGCGGTCTGGACGGGCGGGTTCGCCGCCGTGGCCGGCGCCGTGCTGGGCGCCCTGGTCGGGTTGCTGTGCTGGCTGCCGGACGCCGGGGTGTCCGGCCACCCGCTGTCGGCGGTGCGGGGCGGCCTGCTCGGATTCCTGGCCAGCCAGCACGGCGGGGTGACCATCGACGGGGTGGCCACCGGGTTGGCGCCGATGTTCGGCCTGATCGTCGTGGTCGCACTGGCGGCGCGGGCCGGCACGACGCTGGCCGAGGTGGCCGGCCAGCTGCGGGAACGGCGGCGGCGTGCGCTCGTCGAGGCCGGCGCCATCCAGGCCCTGACGTACGCGCTGGTGTGCTTGGTGCTGGTGCCGCTGTCCGGGCTCGGCACCACGTCGGCCCGGCCGGTGCCGGTGGTCGCCGCGGCGTTCGTGCTGTTCGGCTGCGTCGCGTTCACCACCGTGCTGCGCGGGCAGGTGCGACTGCCCGATCACGTCCGGGCCGGAGTCCGTGGGGCGGCCGGGGCGCTGGGTTGTTACGTCGGCGCGGGCGCCTTGCTGCTCGCGGGGTCGCTGATCATGCACGCCAGCACCGTGACCGAGATGTCGCGGCAGGTCGGGGGCGGCATCTCCGGGTTGCCCATCCTGGTGCTGGGCATCCTGCTCGCGCCGAACGCGGCCGTGGCCGGCGCGGCCTACCTGGCCGGCCCGGGCTTCGCGGTCGGCTCGGGGGCGACGTTCACGGTGTTCTCGACGGGTCACGGGGTGTTGCCGGCGTTCCCGCTGCTCGGCGCGTTGCCGGGCGGCGACGGTGCGCCGCCGATCGTCCTGGCCTGGATGGCGCTCACCGTGCTGGCGGCCGGCTTCGTCGCGGCCCGGGTGGCCGGCCGCGAGCACGGCGCGCACGGGGTGGCCGTCGCCGCGGGGCTGGCCGGCGTCGGCATGGCGGTGCTGGCCTGGCTCGGCGGCGGCGCGATGGGCTCGGGCCGGCTGCACACGATCGGCGCGTCGCCGTGGCAGGCCGGGCTGGCGGTGGCCGGCGAGGTCGCCGTGGTCGGCATCGTCTACCTGATCGGGCAGGCGCTGCGCCGTCGCGGTTCGACCGGCCCGATGGCTGAACGGGACGAGCCCGAGCTCGCCGGCGTCGGGGCCGCCGAGGGCGATCGGTAACCTCGCTGGCGTGGCTGCCCGTCTCGTCGTCCTCGCTTCGGGCAGTGGTACCACGTTGCAGGCTCTGCTGGACGCCAGCGCTGCTCCGTCGTTCGGGGCGCAGGTAGTGGCGGTCGGCACTGATCGCACCGGCATCGAGGCCATCGCGCGGGCCGAGCGGGCCGGCGCGGAAACGTTCACCTGCCGTACCTCGCAGTACGGCGAACGCGACGAGTGGGATGCCGCCCTGGCCGATGCCGTCGCGGCCTACGAGCCGGACCTGGTGATCTCCGCCGGGTTCATGAAGCTGGTCGGGCCGCACTTCCTGAAGACGTTCGGGGGACGGTTCGTCAACTCGCACCCGGCGTTGTTGCCGGCGTTCCCGGGCATGCACGGCGCGCGCGACGCCCTCGAGCACGGCGTCAAGATCACCGGCTGCACGCTGTTCGTCGTGGACGACGGCGTCGACACCGGCCCGATCATCGCGCAGACGGCGGTGCCCGTGCTCGACACCGACGACGAGGCGGCGCTGCACGAGCGCATCAAGATCGCCGAGCGCGAGATGCTCGTCGAGTACATCGGACGGATGGCCCGGGAGGGCTGGACGATCACCGGCAGGAAGGTCACTATCCCGTGAGTCGCATCAAGGTCGAGCGCGCGCTGATCAGCGTCTACGACAAGTCCGGGCTGTCCGAGCTGGCGCAGGGCCTGCACGAGGCGGGTGTCGAGATCGTGTCGACCGGCTCGACGGCGGCCCACATCCGTTCGCTGGGCGTTCCGGTCACCGCGGTCGAGGACGTGACCGGGTTCCCCGAGATCTTGGGCGGCCGGGTCAAGACGCTGCACCCGCACATCCACGCCGGACTGCTCGCCGACCAGGGCGATGCCGAGCATGTGTCCACAGTGGACGGTCTAGGCATCAAGACATTCCAGCTGATCGTGTCGAACCTGTACCCGTTCGCCGACACGATTCGCGGTGGCGCCACCCCGCCCGAGGCCATCGAGCAGATCGACATCGGCGGTCCGGCCATGGTGCGGGCGTCGGCCAAGAACCATGGCTCGGTGGCCGTCGTCACTGACCCGTCCATGTATACAGCCGTGCTGGACGCCGTGCGGGCCGGCGGCTTCGAGTTGGCCGAACGGCAAAGTCTGGCCGCGACGGCGTTCCGGCACACCGCGTCGTACGACATCGCCGTGGCCTCCTGGCTGGGCAACGTCGTGGCCCCCGACGATGCCGGATCGGGCTTTCCCGGATGGGTCGGCGCGTCCTGGGAAAGGGCCGCCGTGCTGCGTTACGGCGAGAACCCGCACCAGCGCGCCGCGCTGTACGTCGCGCACGACGGCTCGTCCGGCATCGCCCAGGCCGAGCAGCTGCACGGCAAGGAGATGAGCTACAACAACTACGTCGACGCGGATGCCGCGCGCCGGGCGGCCTACGACTTCGCCGAGCCGTGCGTGGCGATCATCAAACACGCCAACCCGTGCGGCATCGCCGTGGGCGCCGACATCGCCGAGGCGCACCGCAAGGCGCACGCCTGCGATCCCACCAGCGCGTTCGGCGGGGTGATCGCCACGAACGGGCCGGTCACCGTCGAGCTGGCCAAGCAGGTGGCCGACATCTTCACCGAGGTGATCATCGCCCCGTCCTATGAGGACGGCGCGGTCGACGTCCTG
>DASXYE010000279.1:0-7092 GCA_036502695.1 Jatrophihabitantaceae bacterium | reverse complement strand
TGGCCGACGTAGCCGGCGACGAGGCTGGCCCGGTCGGACTCGACGAGCTGGCCCTTCTCCAGGACGCCCAGCGCCCGGTACAGGCCGGCAACCAGCCGGGCCACGGTGGTCTTGCCGGTGCCGGGGTTGCCGACGAATACGAGGTGGCGGGTGATCGCCGGCTCGCGTAGTTGCTTGGCCGAGCGCAGCTTGGCGATACGCAGCACCTCGGCCTGGTGGCGGACCTCGGCCTTGACCGAATCCAGGCCGATGAGCGCGTCGAGCTCGGCGAGCAGTTCGTCGAGCGACTTCGGGGCCGGCGCCTCGGGCTCGGGCACCGTCGCCTCTTCGCGTTTTTGGTCACCAGTAGGCGCATATGACGACTGGTGACCAAAACCGGGGGGTGACCCCGGCGCCGGCACGGGCAGGGCGGCGAGCTGGGCGGCGGCGATCACCGAGGCGGTGCCCACGGCGGACAGGCTGGGTTCGCCCAGCGAGCACGCCGCGGATGCCAGCTCGGCCAGCGCCGCGGCGTAGCGCCCCGCCGTAGTGGCGTCGCGCTCGACCAGCCGGGCGAGTACCGGCGTGGCCCGGGCGCTGAACGCCGCCCCGGCGCGCGCCGCCGCCTCGAAGCCGGACGATCGTCCGCCGAAGGCCAGAGCCCAGTCGGTCGCCGCGCCGGACGCCCGGGCCGCTGCCGCCGCGGCCAGCGCCGCCGCCTCGGCGCGCACGCCGGACTCGGCCTCGCCCGCGGCAATGCCCGCCGCCACCACCGCATCGGCCGCCGCACGGACGGCCTCCGCCCCGGTGCTCACCGTCCACCGTCCACATGATCAAGAGGGAAAAGTGGTCGCCTGGGCAGCCACTTCTCCCTCTTGATCATGAGACTCGGCGGGCGGCTCATCAGCGCTGGCGAGGGTCGAGGGCCAGGGCGCCGGTGCCGAACTTCTCGGCCAGGAACCGCCCGTGCGCGATCAGCGCGTCGGCGTCGGCCCGGCACACGGCGTCGAACACGT
Organism: Jatrophihabitantaceae bacterium; assembly: GCA_036502695.1. Lineage (GTDB taxonomy): Bacteria > Actinomycetota > Actinomycetes > Mycobacteriales > Jatrophihabitantaceae > DASXRA01. The sequence continues at coordinate 6,097 of DASXYE010000279.1, read as the reverse complement.
CGTCCATCTTGGAACCGAGCAGGTCGAGCTGGTCGCACAGCACGGCCAGCGACGTCTTGCCGCCGGACACGGCCCGGTGGTCGGCGAACGATCGGGGCAGCCGCAGGTAGGCGTTCACCGCCTCCGGCATATAAGAGGTGGCGGTGCGCAGCACGTCGTGCGCGGTGAAGCTGCCCGGCCCCAAATTGCCGAGCCGGGGCACCGTCTCGCGCACCACCGTGGACACCCGGTCGACCCGGGCCTGCACCATGTCCGGCACCCGTCCGGCGATGGCCGTCTGCAATCCCGACAGGGACGTCAGGATCTCGTCATCGTCCGACCGCACCGGCGGCGGCGCCGAAGTAGCAGCGCGCCGCCCGAAGAGCCGCCGCAACCATCCGAGCATTTAGAGCGACAGGTTCAGGTCGCCGCCGTGGTCGTCGGCCGACTTGCCGTCGCTCTGCCGGACCCGGGCCAGGTAGGACTGCGCCTTGTCGATCTCGCCCTGCAGGGTGCCGATCGTCTGCTTCATCGAGTCCAGGGCGGCCACCTTGAACGTGTCGATGGAGTCCATCGCCTGGTAGACGTTGTCGAACGAGCGCTGCAGCGACTGGATGCCGATCGTCGCCTCGGCCGACTGCTTCTGGATCGCGACGCCCTGCGTGGCGAGCAGCTGCGACGTCGACTCGATGAGGTTGGCGGTCGTGGTGTTCAGCGCGCTGATCTGGTCGAGCACCAGCTTCTGGTTGGCCAGCGCCTGGGCCACGATCACCGCCGTGCGCAGCGCCGACACCGTCGTGGTGGTGGCCCGGTCGACGCCCTTGATCAGCTCAAGGTTGTTCTTGCGGACCAGGTCGATGGCCAGGTAGCCCTGGATCGCGACGGCCAGCTGGGTCAGCAGGTCCTGGTGCTTCTGCCGCACGGCGTACAGCACGTCGTCGCGCAGCACCTTCGCCTTGTCGGCATCGGTCGCCTCGACCTCGGCGATCTTGGCCTCGAGCGCCTTGTCCAGGTGCTCGGCCACGTAGGAGTACTGGGCCAGCCGCTGCATCGTCTCCCAGAGGTGCACCTTCTCCTGGTCGAGCGCGGCGTTGTCCTTGCGCAGCTCGTCCTGCCCGTCGAGCAACGCCTTGAGGATGGCGTCGATGTGCGACTGGGCGCTCTCGTACTTGTGGAAGTAGTCGCGCAGCTTGTCGCCGAACGGGATCATGCCGAGCAGCTTCTTGACCCCGGTGGCCTGCTTGGGGTCGAGGTCCTCGACGGTGCGCCGCAGGTCGACCAGCGTGGTGGCCACCTTGCCGGTGTCACTGTTCTTCTGCATCGCGCGAACCGGCGAGGCGAGCAGCTTGTTGGACGTCTCGGCCGACGCGCGGATCTCGTCGTTGCCCATCGTCCGGACGTCGTCGGCCTTGGCGGTGAACGCCGGTGAGTGCACGTCGAGCGTGACCACGGAGTTGACGTAGTCGGTGACCTTCTGGTCCAGCGCCGGCAGCGCCGCCGCCGGGATCGGCACCATGCCGCCCGCCTTGGTCGGCTCGACCGGCTTGACCGGTTCGGGCGCTTGCAGGGTCAGCTGACTGGGTGGAGTCAGGGCAGCTGCCGCGGTGTCTGACATGTAATGGATCCCCTCGCTCAACCGGCGTGCCTAGCCTAATAGCACAGCACTGCGCGATTTGGGAAACGATTCACAAGCGCGTAGCGTTTCTGCCCAGGCCGCCTTCTATCACACCGGATCCGGGCTCCCGGTCCCGGTGGTTCACCAGCGGCTTATTTCGGACCTGCTAGAGGAGCACATGACCGTCCAGCGTGACGCGGGCGCCAACGGCGGCGCACGTGCGGTCCCGGACGCCACCGTCGCCCGCTTGGCCACATACCTGCGCGTATTGACCGCACTCGGCGAGGACGCGGCCACCACCGTGTCGTCCGAGGAGCTGGCCACCGCCGCCGGCGTGAACTCAGCCATGCTGCGTAAAGACCTGTCGTTCCTGGGCTCGTACGGCATCCGCGGCGTCGGCTACGACGTGGCCACCCTGACCGAAGAGATCGCCCGGACGCTGGGCCTGACCGTGCACCGCAACGTGGCCCTGATCGGCATCGGCAACCTCGGCCAGGCGCTGGCCGGCTATGCCGGGTTCGCCAGCCGCGGGTTCCGCATCGCCGCGCTGATCGACGCCGATCCGGCCCGTGTGAGTACCACCGTGCAGGGCATGGCGGTGCGCGACATCGCCGAGCTCGAACGCATCGTCGCCGACGAGCACGTCACGATCGCCGTGCTGACCACCCCAGCCATGGCCGCCCAGGACGTGTGCGATCGCCTCGTTGCCGTCGGCGTCACGAGCATCCTGAACTTCGCGCCGGTGGTGCTGGGCGTGCCGGGCCACGTGGACGTCCGCAAGGTCGACCTGGCCGCCGAGCTGCAGATCCTGTCCTTCCACGAGAGCCGCAAGGCGCTGCAAGCCGCGGAGGTGGCGCGATGAGTTTGCTCGTGGTCGGCGTCTCGTACCGCACCGCGCCGGTGCCGGTGCTCGAACGCATCAGCATCAGCGCGGACGACCGGCCCAAGCTGCTCGGCGAGCTGCACGGCGACGAGTCGATCAGCGAGGTGCTGGCGCTCTCGACGTGCAACCGGATCGAGATCCACGCCGATGTGGCCCGGTTCCACCCGGCCGTTGCCGAGATCACCCGGGTGCTGGCCCGGCACGCGGGACTGCCCGTGACCGACCTGGGCGAGCACCTCTACGTCCACTTCGCCGAGGCGGCCGCCGAGCACATCTTCGCCGTGGCGTCCGGGCTGAACTCGATGGTGATCGGCGAATCGCAGATCCTGGGCCAGCTGCGTTCCGCCTACGCCGCCAGCGTCGACGCCGCGACGGTCGGCTCGGTGCTGCACGACCTCGAGCAGACCGCGCTGCGCATCGGCAAGCGGGTGCACACCGACACCGGCATCGACCGGGCCGGGGCCTCGGTGGTGGCCGTCGCCCTCGACCACGCCACGCGCGTCCTCGGACCGCTCGACGACAAGCGCGTGCTGATTGTCGGCGCCGGCTCGATGGGCGCGCTGTCCGGGGCGACGCTGCGCCGCCGGGGCGTCACCGACATCGTCGTCGCCAACCGCAGCCTCGACAAGGCGCAGCGGCTGGCCGCGTCACTCGATGGCCGCGCCGTTGGGCTCGACGCGCTGCGGCGCGAGATCACCGGCGCCGACCTGCTGATCAGCTCGACCGGAGCCACCGGCCTGGTGGTCGAGGCCGACGCGTTCGCCCTGCGGGACGGCTGCCCGCTCGTCGTGCTGGACATCGCGCTGCCCCGCGACGTCGACCCCGCGGTCGCGTCCCTGCCCGGCATCACCTACGCCGACCTGGACGTGCTGCGCGCCGACGGCGCGATGGTGAGCGACGCCGAGGTCGCGGCCGCGTCCGCGATGGTGGCCGAGGAGCTGGCCGGCTACCTCGCCCAGCAGCAGGCGCTGGCCGTGGCGCCCACCGTCACCGCGCTGCGGGCCAAGGCCACCCAGGTGATCGAGGCCGAGCTGCTGCGCCTGGACGCCCGCCTGCCTGCACTGGACGACGCCACCCGGGCCGAGGTGTCCGACTCGGTGCGCCGCGCCGTCGAGAAGGTGCTGCACGCGCCGACCGTCCGGGTCAAGGAACTGGCCGCGACGCCCAACGGCAACCAGTACGCCGAGGCGCTGCGCCAGCTGTTCGACCTGGACCCGTCCCAACCCGAGGCGGTCACCGCCGTGCGGCGGCCCGGGGAGGCCGGCGCATGACCGAGACGCGGACGATCCGGGTGGGCACCCGGGGCTCGGCGCTGGCGCGCACCCAGACGCAGACCGTGGCCGACGCGTTGGACGCCCCGACCGAGATCGTGCACATCGTCACCGCCGGCGACCGCTCGGCCGCCCCGGTCGAGCAGATCGGCGGCACCGGGGTATTCGTGTCCGCCCTGCGGGATGCCTTGCTGCGTAACGAGATCGACGTCGCGGTGCACTCCTACAAGGACCTGCCGACCACCCCGGCCGAGGGCATCGTGATCGCCGCCGTGCCGGTCCGCGAGGATCCGCGCGACGTGCTGGTCGCCCGCGACGGGCTGACGCTCGGCGAGCTGCCGACCGGCTCGCGCGTCGGCACCGGTTCGCAGCGCCGGGCGGCCCAGGTGCGGGCGCTCGGCTTGGGACTCGAGGTGGTGCCGATCCGGGGCAACGTCGACACCCGGCTGCGGCTGGTCGCCGAGGGCACCGTCGACGGCGTCATCCTGGCGATGGCCGGCCTGCGCCGGCTGGGTCGGGCGGACGAGGCCACCGAGGTGCTCGACCCGATCCAGGTGCTGCCTTCCCCGGCGCAGGGCGCGTTGGCCGTCGAGTGCCGCGCCGACGACGAAGACTTGATCAAGTTGCTATCCGCTGTGGATGATCGGTATACCCGTGCTGCCGCCACGGCCGAGCGAGCGATGCTCGCCGCGCTCGAAGGCGGATGCACCGCACCGATTGCCGCCCTGGCCGAAATCGCCGAGGGCGACACCGATCCCGAGATATACCTCCGCGGCTCGGTGACGGCGTCAGACGGCTCAGCAGCCGTCCGACTGTCCATCACGGGTCCGGTAACCGATGCCGAAGGGCTAGGCCGGCGACTCGCCGCCGAGCTGATCTCCGAAGGCGCAACTGACCTGCTTGCGACTGCGCAAGCTTCGTCGACGAAATAATGATGGGGAGTTCAACATGACCCGCGCTCGCAAGCCCGTCGGCCGCGTCACCTTCGCGGGTGCCGGCCCCGGCGACCCGGGATTGCTGGCCGTCGCAGCCACACAGGCGCTGACCGCCGCGCAGATCGTTTATGTCGACGCCGCCGTCCCCTCGGCGATCACCGAGCTGGCCACCGGCGAGGTCCGTCCCGCCGAGGGCCAGCCGGCCGACATAGCCAAGGCGGTGCTGGCCGAGGCACGCGGCGGCGCCTACGTCGTGCGGCTGGTCGCCGGCGACGTGTTCGACGACGACGGTGCGGTCAAGGAAGCGCTGGCCGCCGCCAAGACCGTCATCCCCTGGGACGTCGTCCCCGGTCTCGCGCTGGGCACCGGCACGGCGACCTACGCCGGCGTCCCGGTCGGGTCGGTGCACACGTCCGTCGCGGTGGAAACGGCCACCGACTTCGACGCGCTCTCGCACGCTCCGGGCACGCTCGTGCTGACCGTGCCGGCCGTCGAGGTGCAGATGCTCGGCGAGCAGCTCGTCTCGGGCGGCCTCAAGCCGGACACCCCGGTCACGGTGAGCTGCGCCGGCACCACGACCGCCCAGCAGACCGTCGCCGGCACGGTGGGCGACATCGAGCTGGCCGCGGCCGGCATGTCCGGCACGCTGGTCGTCACGGTCGGCCGGGCCGCCCTGCAGCGCGAGAAGCTGGCCTGGTGGGAGTCCCGCGCCCTGTACGGCTGGCGGGTGCTCGTGCCGCGGACGAAGGACCAGGCCGGCGCGATGAGCGACCGGCTGCGCGTGCACGGTGCCGTCCCGGTCGAGGTGCCGACCATCGCCGTCGAGCCGCCCCGCACGCCGGCCCAGATGGAACGCGCCATCAAGGGCCTGGTCACCGGCCGGTACGAGTGGATCGTGTTCACCTCGGTCAATGCCGTGAAGGCCGTCCGGGAGAAGTTCGAGGAGTTCGGCCTGGACGCCCGCGCGTTCGCCGGCGTCAAGATCGCCTGCGTGGGCGAGGCGACGGCCGAGGCGGTGCGTGCCTTCGGTATCAGCCCCGAGTTGGTGCCGTCCGGCGATCAGTCGTCGGAGGGATTGCTCGACGACTTCCCGCCCTACGACGACGTGCTCGACCCGATCGACCGGGTGCTGCTGCCGCGCGCCGACATCGCCACCGAGACGCTGGCCGCCGGGCTGCGCGAGCGCGGCTGGGAGATCGACGACGTGACCGCGTACCGGACGGTGCGGGCCGCGCCGCCGCCGGCCGAGATCCGCGACGCGATCAAGTCGGGTGGCTTCCAGGCGGTGTGCTTCACCTCGTCCTCGACGGTGCGCAACCTGGTCGGCATCGCCGGCAAGCCGCACGCGCGCACAGTCGTCGCGTGCATCGGTCCGCAGACCGCGGCGACGGCTCGTGAGTTCGGGTTGCGCGTG
>DASXYE010000278.1:0-11354 GCA_036502695.1 Jatrophihabitantaceae bacterium | reverse complement strand
CTACGAGCCCCCGGTCCGCAAGCGCGAGCCGGGTGCCTGGGAAGGCAAGGTCTGGATCGCCGACGACTTCGACGACGACGATCCGGAGCTGATCGCCGCCTTCTACGGCGACGACGAGGACGAGGACGAGAACTGGTGAGCCTGATCCTCGACACGCACATCTTGTTGTGGTGGTTGGGGAAGCTTCGGAAGCTGCCGGCTGCCGCGCACCGGGCCATCCAGTCCGCCGATGCCGTCACTGTTTCGGCGGCCTCGGCATGGGAGATCGCGATCAAGCGCGGCCAGGGCAAGCTCGAGGCACCCGACGATCTCGCCGACGTGATTACCGGGGAGGGCTTCGAGGCGCTGCCGATCACGTTCGAGCATGCCCGCGAGGCCGGCGCGCTGCCGCGTCATCATCGCGACCCGTTCGACCGGATGCTGATCGCTCAGGCGCGCCTGGAACGGCTGACCGTCGTCACCGTCGACTCGCGCTTTGCCAAGTACGACGTGGAGCTGCTGCCGCTATAGATCAGTAGCTCAGCCAGGTGCCGCGCGGTTCGTGCTGCCCCTGGCCGGGACGGGTGTAGTCGCACACCCCGGTGGCGAACGTCGTCCGGAGCTGGGTCTGCTCCGCGGGTGTGAACGTCACCGGGTAGACGCGGAGGTCGAGCGGGCGCAGGCGGCACTTCATGACGTCCAGTCCGAGGCCCTCGCCGGCGACGAGGCGGGTGTCCGCCGCGACGGGGTAGATCGCCCCGCACTGCCCGCTCGCCGGGTAGGTCAGCGGCTCGACGATGCGCTGCGCCGGCGAGAGGTAGCAGCCGTCGCTCAGCCCGGCCGGCTTGTCGGCGACGACCTTCGCCGCCCGGCTGCGCGCGGAGTGGTCGGCGTCGACGGCGGTGAGCCACGCGTCCATCGCCGCGAGCTCGTAGACGCTGGCGGCTGCCTGCTCGGCCGCGGTCGGCTGGTTCTCGATGATCACCTGGTTGGCGGCGGTGCCGTTCGCGCGCAACAACCGCTGCCGCATGATGAACGACCACTCGGTGGTGTGGATGTCGTTGCCGAAGCCCGCGAAGTCGAGGTCGGTGCGCATGTCGATGATCGGCGTCTCGGCCAGGCCCTGCGACGCGCTGTTGACGATGTCGTCGCGGTAGGCGGCGTCCAGTGCCCTCGGGTCGGCGGCGCTGCGCGCGGCGACCGGCTGGCCGGTGAAGTCCAGCCCGCCGATGCCGGCGTTGAGCGCGACGAACTGCGCCGGGGTGATCGTCCCGTCCCGCAGGGCGCTCAGCCCGTACTGCACCCCGGTGTTGTCGAGCGTGCTGCGCACGAAGCCGGTGCGCGGATCGCGTCCGAGCTGGTTGACCAGCTGCTCGTTGGAGTTGCACTTGAGGCCGTCCGGGTTGGTGACCGGGTCCCAGCGCACGGCAACCGGTATCGCCTGGTCGCAGCTGCCGGTGGCCGTCGAGCGGCTGGCGAACGTGGCGTCCCATGACACGCACGTCTCGTAGTCGGCGAATCCCGCGACGGCATGCTGCTGCGCCGGTGTGAATGCGGCGCCCGGTCCGGCGAAGAGGCGGTCGAGCAGGCGGCAGTCGGTGACCGGCCCCGCCGTGCTGAGCGGGTCGGGGAACGAGACGCCGGGGATGATGCCGTCGACGATGCCCGGGTAGCTCTCGGCGATGTCGTACTGCTGGATGGCGCCTCCGGAACCACCCCACCCGATCGTGTGCGCGACCGACCCGTACGTCTCGATGAAATGCTCCTTGACCATCATCGCCGCCTCGGCCGAGATGATCGGGCTGCAGTTGTTGTCGAGCACGTTCAGGCTCGAGGACGCGACGGCGTAGCCCTGCGCCAGGAACAGGTCGTTCAGCACGCCGCCCGTGGACCGTCCCTGGTGGTAGCCGGCGTTGCAGCCACCGCCGAAGGTGTAGACGAGCCGGTTGTTCCAGCTCGTGTCCTGTCGTAGTGGCGACGGATCGCTGCCGTCGTAGAGCGCGGCGATCTCGTAGACGGCGCGGTCGATGGTGCCCCGCTCGACGCGCACGATGTACGGGACGCCGCGGCCACCTATCGTCGCGGTAGCCAGATCGCCCGGCCGCGATGCGGGGTCGGCCAGCGGGGCGAACGCCCCGGCCGTCGTGCGGTACTGGTAGCTGACCTGGGTGGGCGCGCTGCACAGCGGCATGTTCGCGGGCGGCAGGCCGAACGCCTGCGTCTCGCAGTAGAACGGGACTTGTTGCCGTCCGGAGAACACCGGCCCCGTGATCGGATGGTTCGTGACGCGCAGCGCTGCGTGCTGTCCGTGCGCCCGGGCGGTGACGAGGTTGGCGCCGTCGTGCAGGCCGCTCACCAGCCCGAGCCGGCTGCCGTCCGGCTGGGCGGCGAAGTCCGCGGTGACGTCATGGCCGTTCTCGGCGATCCGGACGGCGGCGCCGCCGGTTATGCGCAGCAGCACCTGGCCGCCGCTGACCAGTTCGGGCCGAGGGTTGGACACCGCGGTGATCGCGAGACGCTCGTGCTCGTGCCCGTGCCCGCGTGCTGAGGCGGACGCTGCGCCGAGCGTCATGCCCAGTGCCAGAAGGGGAATCGTGCCGAGAGCAACTACGCGTTGTCGTGCCACGACAGAGCTCCGCTCGCTCGGGGGCACCGGCGCCGACTGTCCCGGTACCGTGGCGCAACCGGTATACCACGGCCGAATCTACTAGAACAACATTCGGTTCTGAACAACTGCGGGCATCAGCCGCGGGCGTCGTCCGGAGGCGCGCCGTCGTGGCCCGGCGGCCAGCTGCGCCCGGCCGTCCAGGCCACGGTCGTGCGGCCCGGCGACCAGTCCAGTCGCCGGTAGCCGAGGGTCTGCCAGACGTGCCGGGACTCGTCGCCTTCGTCACTCATGGAGCGAGACGCTATCCCGAACGCGCACCGAGTCATTAGAATCCCGTTCGGTTTGGTAGTGAGGAGCGAGTCGTGGACGTGTCGTACGACGCCGAGGCCGAGCAGTTCCGGGCCGAGTTTCGCCGCTGGCTGGACGCCCACCTGTCGGCTGAGTGGCGCGCGTCGGGGTACTGGGAACGCCTCGATCCCGACGAGGGGTTCGCGCTGCGGCGCGAGTGGGAAGCCGGCAAGGCCCGCGCCGGGTTCGCCGGCATCGAGTGGCCGGCCGAGTTCGGTGGTCGCGGCGGCACCCCGGCGATGAAGGCGGTCTACGACGAGGAGCTGGCGGCGGCGAACGCGCCGCGCACGGTGAATTCCCTCGGGCTGACGTTCCTGGCGCCGACCGTCATGGCGATCGGCACCGACGAGCAGAAGCGCGACATCGTCAAACCCCTGCTGCACAACGAGGTCATCTGGTGCCAGGGCTTCTCCGAGCCGGGCGCCGGCAGCGACCTGGCGGCCGTGGCGCTGCGGGCCGACGTCGACGGCGACCACTACGTGCTGAACGGTCAGAAGACGTGGACGTCCAACGCGCGGCACGCCGACCGGATGTTCGCGCTGGCCCGCACCGATCGCGCTGCCGAGCGGCACCAGGGGCTGAGCATGCTGCTCGTCGACCTGCACGCGCCGGGCGTGGACGTGCGCCCGCTCAAGCAGCTCAGCGGGGCCACTGACTTCGGCGAGGTGTTCTTCACCGACGTACACGTGCCCCGCACGTCCGTGCTGGGCGAAGCGGACCGCGGCTGGCAGGTGGCCATGCTGCTGCTGTCGTTCGAGCGGGGCGCGTCCGCGATGGGGCAGTACACCGCGTTCCGGCGCGAAGTGGACGACATCGTCGCGGTGGCCCGCCGGACCGGACGTGACCAGGATCCCCTGCTGCGTCAGGCGATCGGCCGTTCGGTTGTCGAGTTGGAGTGCCTGCGCCTGCACTCCCTGTACGTGCTCACCGAGGTCGAGCAGGGCCGCGAGCTCGGGGCGGCCGCGTCGCTGACCAAGCTGCAGTGGTCGGAGACCCATCAAGACATCGGCGAGCTGTTCACCGACGTCGCCGGTCTGGCGCATCAGGTCGAGGAACCGGCGCTGCAGCAGTCGTTCCTGTGGTCGCGCTCCGAGACGATCTGGGGCGGCACCTCGCAGATCCAACGCAACATCGTCGCCGAGCGGCTGCTCGGCCTGCCGAGGTAGGTGCATCGTGTTCTTCGCGCTCACCGACGAACAGCGCGCGCTGCAGGACAGCGTGCGCCGCTTCACCGCCGACCGGTTCGGGCTGCGCAGCGTCCGCGAGGTCTGGGACGACCCCGACGGGGACGGCGATCCGCCCGAGCTGTGGAAGGCGGTGGCCGACCAGGGCTGGCTGGCCGGGTTGGTGCCCGAACGGTTCGGCGGGCTCGGCCTGGGCCTGCTGGACGCCGCGGTCATCGCCCGCTGCTGGGGCGAGGCGGTGGCGCCCGGGCCGTTGCCGGCGACGACCGTGGCCGCCGAGGCGATCCGGCTGGCCGGTAACGACGAGCAGCAGCGCGAGTGGCTGCCCCGGGTGGCCGCGGCCGAGGTCCGGCTGACGCTGGCGGTCGGCGCGGTGACCGCCGAAGCGCATGCCCTGACCGGCGTCATCGACCACGTCGAGTACCCGCACGTCGCCGATCGGATCGTCGTCGCCGGCCGGGACGGGATGTGGCTGGTCGATCCGGTCGGCGCCGGGGTCACAGTCACCCGGCGCGACGCGCTCGACCGCTCGACGCGCCTCGGCACGGTCGAGCTGGCTGCCGTGCCGGGCGAGCCGCTGGGTGCCGACCGCACCGACGACGTGCTCGATCGTGCAGCCGTGCTGTACGCCAACGACCTCGTCGGCGTGGCCCGGCAGGCGCTCACCCGCACGGTCGACTACCTGCGCACCCGCGAGCAGTTCGGCCGTCCGATCGGCGCTTTCCAGGCGCTCAAGCACGCCCTGGCCGACGTGCACGTGGCGGTCACCATGGCCGAGCACGCCGGCTGGTACGCGGCGCACGCGCTCGACGAGGCCCGCCCGGATGCCGCGCTGGCCGTGTCGGTGGCCAAGGCGAAGGCCGGGCAGGCGGCGCGCGACGCCACGGCGGCGATGATCCAGTTCCACGGTGGCATCGCCTATACCTGGGAACACGACGCGCACTTCTACTTCAAGCGGGCCAAGCGCGAGGAGTACCAGTACGGCGACACCCCAACGCACCTCGAACGCGTCGCTCGCATCGCCGTCGAAGGCGGATGACCATGGCCCGGCGGGCCATCAGGCAGACTGTCGGGGTGACCGAGGTCAGTGGGGGACGCGCCCAGGTGACGCGCGCAGCGCTGCTGGCCGCGGCCAAGGACGTGTTCACCACGGCCGGCTACGCCGACGCGAATGTGACCGACATCGTCGACCAGGCCGGCTCGAGCGTGGGCAGCCTGTACCACCACTTCGGCGGCAAGTCCGACCTCTACATCGCCCTGTACGACGACCACCAGCTGCGCCAGCAGCATCGGTCGGCGCGGGCGTTCCGCACGGCCTTGGCCGCCGGCGAGGACGACGCGTTGCGACTGTTCATCGCCGGTACGCGCGCCTACCTCGAGGGTTGCTGGGAGGAACGCCAGCTGGCCCGGCTGTTCCTGTCCGGCGGCGGGCCACCCGGGTTCGAGTTGCTGACCCGGCGGCGGTTCCGGTCGTGGCTGCGCACCAACGCGACGTTGCTCGGCGAACAGGCCCACCCGCTCAGCGACATGCTGATCCTGGTGCTGACCACCATCGCCACCGAGGCGGGCCGCGAGGTTGCCGTGGCATCGTCCAAGGCCAAGGCCCGGCAGATGATCGACGAGGTGTTGGAACTCATGGGGCGGCTCTACCCGAACGGTGCGGCGCCGGCTTCCGAGGCGGCGGCCCCACCGCCGCGCCGCCGCCGTCCCGCGCGCTGACCGGACCCGCACCTGCCAAGTTGCTCGAGGCGCCCGGCGGTGCCGCCACGACGGCGCTCCGCGGCCTGCGGGGTCTCGCGACCAGCACACGTGTTTGCGCGCGTGATCCGCGCACCGGGGAATTCCCCGCGCCGTGCGGAACACCAAGCAGATCTACCCGGCCCGCCGAGCCGCTGGGCATACCGAATCCAGTTCGGTAGCCTGCTCAAACCGAATCGTATTCGGAACGGTGAGGGGGCGGTTGTGGCGGAGGACGACGGCGTCGCGCTCCTGCAGGCGGAGCACGTCTGCGTTTCCTTCGGCGGGCTCGACGTTCTCGTCGATGTCAGCCTCGACGTGCCGGCCGGCTCGGTGGTTGGCATCATCGGCCCGAACGGCGCCGGCAAGACCACGCTGTTCAACACCGTCTGCGGATTCACCCGCCCCGACTCGGGCCAGCTGCGCTTCGACGGCCGGGAGCTGCGCCGGCATCGCCCGCACGACCTGAACCGGCTGGGCATCGCTCGAACCCTGCAGGGGCTCGGGCTGTTCGCCCGGCTCAGCGTCCTGGACAACGTGTTGGCCGGCCTGACCAGCCAGTCCCGAACCCGCCCGGTCGGCGCGCTGCTGGCCGCGCCGTGGGCCGATCGGGACGAGCGACGGCTGCGCGAGCGCGCCTTGCACGTGCTGGACGAACTGCATCTGGCCGACGAAGCCGAGCGCATCTGCGGCACGTTGCCGTACGGCGGGCGAAAGCGGGTGGCCCTGGCCCGGGCGCTGGTCGGCGAGCCACGCCTGTTGCTGCTGGACGAACCGGCTGCCGGGCTGGCCGCCCCCGAGACGGCCGAGCTGGCCGAGACCGTGCGCGGCCTGCGGGAACGCACCACGGTCATGCTCGTCGAGCATCACATCGACTTCGTCATGGACCTGTGCGACCAGCTCGTCGTGCTTGACTTCGGGCGGGTGATCGCCCGCGGAACACCGAACGTGGTTCGGGACGACCCGGCGGTGCAGCGCGCGTACCTGGGCGAAGCGGTGACAGCTGATGCTTGACGTCACCGGCCTGACCGCCGGGTACGGTCCGGTGCGCGCCCTGGACGGCGTCGACCTGCACGTCGAGGCCGGGTCGATCACCGCCGTGCTCGGAGCCAACGGCGCGGGCAAGACCACGCTGCTGCGGGCGATCAGCGGCATGCTGCGTCCGCGAGCGGGCTCGGTGCGCCTGGCCGGACGGGACGTGACCGGCCGTCCGGCCGAGGATCTCGTCCGCCGTGGCGTGGCCCACGTACCCGAAGGGCGCGGCGTGATCGTCGAGCTGACCGTCGAGGAGAACCTGCGCCTGGGCGGATTGTGGCGCCGCGATCGGGCGTGGCTGGGCGAAGGCGCCAGGCGGATGTACGAGCTGTTCCCGCCACTGGCCGCGCGACGGTCGCGTCGGGCCGAGACGCTGTCCGGCGGCGAGCGGCAGATGCTCGCGATCGCGCGCTCGCTGATGAGCAAGCCGAGCCTGCTGCTGCTCGACGAGCCCTCGCTCGGACTGGCGCCCCGCACCACCGCCGAGATCGTCGCCACCTTGCTGCGACTGCGCGACGACACCGGCCTGACGTTGCTGCTGGTCGAGCAGAACGCCCGGACGGCGCTGTCGGTGGCCGATCGGGCCGTCGTGCTGAACCTGGGCCGCAAGGTCGAGGACGACACTGCCGAGCGGCTGGCCGCCGACGACCGCGTCCGCCACGCGTACCTGGGCATGTGATGTTGCGATTCCTCGACCTGACCCTGGCCGGCCTGACCAGCGGCGCGGTGTACGCGGCGATCGCGCTGGCGCTGGTGTTGATCTGGCGCTCGACGCACGTCGTCAACTTCGCCCAGGGCGGCATGTTGATGATCACGACGTTCATCGCGTTCACCGTGATCGACCACGGCGGCTCGTACTGGCTGGCGCTGGCGGTGGCGGTGCTGAGCGGGTTCGTGCTGGGCGGCGTCGTCGAGCGCGTGGTGATCCGCCCGGTCGAGAAGCGCCCGCCGCTGGACGCGGTGGTGGTCACGTTCGGCCTGCTCGTGTTGCTGGAGGGCCTGGCCGGGATGATCTTCGGTGGCACGCCGCGTTCGTTCCCGCCGGCGTTCAGCATCATCGGCTTCCGGGCCGGCGATCACCGACTGCTGTTCGCGCCGAACGACCTGTGGGTGGTGCTGGTCGTCTGCGGTGTGATGGTGCTGCTCGCAGTGGTGTTCCGGTGGACGTCGATCGGGCTGCGCATGCGGGCCAGCGCGTTCGCCCCGGAGGTGTCGAGACTGCTCGGCGTGCGGGTCGGGCGAATGCTCACCGTCGGCTGGGCGCTGGCCGCGGCGGTCGGCGCGCTGGCCGGCGTCCTCATCGCGCCGGCGACGTTCGTCAGCCCGACGGCGTTCGACGCCTGGCTGGTGTTCGGCTTCACCGCCGCGGTCATCGGCGGCCTGGACAGCCCGCCCGGCGCGCTGATCGGCGGGGTCGGCCTGGGCCTGGCCCTGAGCTACGTGTCCGGCTACATCGGCTCGGACGTCGTGGCGCTCGGCGCCCTGGTCGTGCTGATCGCCGTGCTGATGGTGCGCCCGCGCGGCCTGTTCGGTTCACCCGTGGGACGGCGGGTATGACGGCGGGACGCCGGGTATGACGGCGATCGCAGTTCGCGCCCCGGCCGTGTGGAGGAGTTCCACCCTGGTGCGGCACCTGATCTGGGCGCTGCTGGGTGGCCTCGGCCTCTACCTGCTGTCGAGCTGGCTCAGCCCGTTCCGCGACCTGCAGCTGGCCCAGATCTGCTACACGGCCATCGCCGCGGCGGGGCTGACCGTGCTGTCCGGACTGAGCGGGCAGATCTCGCTGGGTCACGGCGCGCTCATGGCGGTCGGGGCGTACTCGACGGCGTTGCTGATCAATCATCTGCACTGGAAACTCGGGCTCGTCCTCGTCGTCGCGACCGCCATCACCGCCGCGGTGGGCGTACTGGTGGGCGCGGCGGCGGCTCGGCTGCGTGGCCCGTACCTGGCCGGCGCCACGCTGGCGCTGGCCGTCGGCCTGCCGTCATTGGCCAACTACCACAAGCTGCGCGAGACACTCGGCGGTGCGAACGGGCTCAGCGTCGCCTCCGCGCCGCCGCCCCTGTCGCTCGGCGAGACGTTTCCGGTCGAGCGGTGGCAGGCGTGGATCTGTGGGCTGTGCCTGATCATCACGCTGTTCCTGTTGGCGAATCTCGTTCGGAGTCGCATCGGCCGGGACATGCGGCTGGTGCGTGAGGACGAGGACGCCGCCGCGCTGTCGGGTGTGCACGTCGCCCGTGTGCAGGTGCTGACGTTCACGATCAGCGCGGCCTGTGCCGGGCTCGGCGGTGGGCTGCTCGCCTGGGTCAACAGCCTGGCCGCGCCCGGGGCGTTCCCGCTGAGCTTGTCGCTGTCGCTGCTGACCGCGGCCGTGCTGGGTGGGCTCGGCAGTTTGGCCGGAGCCGTTTACGGATCGGTGATCGTGACGCTGCTGCCGACGTGGTCGTCGGACATCGCCCAGTCGGCCCACCTGTCGCGCAACGTCTACGCGAATGTCCCACTCGTCATTTATGGCGTGGTGCTGATCGGAGTCATCGTGCTGTTCCCCGGCGGCCTGCAGGCCGGCGTGCTGCGCGTGTGGCGGATCGTACGGGTCACGATTCGCGGACGACTGCCATGAACCACTCGCGCCCGGTGATCGTGCTCAGTACAGTTCCGGAAAACCGAATCCCGTTCTAGTCTTCGTCCAAGACGCGAGCGTAGGAGGCGCAAGGATGGTTGCGTATACCCGCCTGGGCGTTGCGACAGCCGTGACCGCGGTCGCCGCCCTCATGGCAAGTGCGTGCAGCAGCGGCGGCAGCAAGGGATCGAACGCACCGGGGGTTACCAGCACGACCGTGACGATCGGGTCGACCCAGCCGCTGACCGGGCCGGCCGCCCCCGGGTACAGCGAGATCGCCCCGGCGGCGCAGGCCTATTTCAACTACGTCAACGACAACGGCGGCGTCAATGGCCGCAAGATCACCCTGAAGTACCTGGACGACGCCTACAACCCCACGCAGACGCTGACCCTCACCAAGCAGCTCGTCCTGCAGGACAAGGTGTTCGCGGTCGTCGGGGCGCTCGGCACACCGACCCACACCAAGGTCGTCGACTACCTCAACCAGCAACGCGTGCCGGACCTGTTCGTCGCGTCGGGCTGCTCGTGCTGGGACCAGCCCAAGCAACACCCCTACACGTTCGGCTGGCAGCCCGACTACGTCGTCGAGGGCAAGATCCTCGGCGACTACATCACCAAGAACTACGCCGGCAAGAAGGTCGCGTACTTCTACCAGGACGACGACTTCGGCCGCGACGGCATGAAGGGCCTGGACACCTACCTCGACAAGGGCCTGGTCGTGAGCCGCCAGCCGTACCAGCCCGGGAACACCGACGTGGCCGCACAGGTGGCGGCAATCGCGCGGGCCAAGCCGGACGTGGTGGTGCTCGAGACGATCCCGGCCTACACCGCCCTGTTCAAGCTGACCGCCCTGAAGCTCGGCTTCAACCCGACCATGGTGGTGTCCAACGTCGGCTCCGACCCGATCACCGTCTCGGGCCTGCTCGAGAACTTCGCCAAGCAGGCCGGCGCGTCGGTCAAGGGCGACCAGCTGATCGAGGGCATCGTCACCGACTCCTACCTGCCCCCGATCGGCGACACGTCGAACTCGTGGGTCACGTTGTTCAAGAAGGTGCACGACAAGTACGTGCCGAAGCTGCCCTTCGACGGCAACGTCGGTTACGGCATGGCCTACGCGTACACGTTCGTGCAGGCCCTGCAGGCCGCGGGCAAGGACCCGACCCGGCAGAAGCTCGTCGACGCCCTGGAGAAGGGCGGGCTGGCCGGCCCGGGGCTGGTGCCCTACCGCTACAGCTCGTCCTCGCACGCCGGGTTCACCGGGGTGCAAGTCGGCACGATCAAGTCCGGGGTGATCACCGTGTCCGGGACGCCGATGACCACCGACGACGGCACCGGGCCGATCGCGCCGTACACGACCCAGCCGCCCGCCGCGCCGGCCAACGGAGTCCCGGCCGGATAAGGCGTTTACTCGCGCAGCAGCCGTTTGACGATCTTGCCGGTCGCGCCCTTCGGCAACTCGTCGACGAGGCGCACCTCGCGCGGGTACTTGTACGAGGCGATGCGTTCCCGAGCCCACTCGACGATGTCTTCGGCGGTGGCATCGGCGCCGTCTCGCAGCGACACGACGGCGACGATCTCCTCGCCCAGCCGCTCGTCGGGCCGGCCGATCACAGCCGCCTCGCCGACCGCCGGGTGGCGATACAGCAGCTCCTCGACCTCCCGTGGGTAGACGTTCAGCCCGCCCCGGATGATCAGATCCTTCTTGCGGTCGACGACATACACGAAGCCGTCGTCGTCGCGGTAGCCGAGATCACCGGTGTGGAACCAGCCGCCACGGAAGGCCACGGCGGTCTCCTCGGGCCGCTTGTAGTACCCCTTCGTCACGTTGTGGCCGCGCAGCACG
>DASXYE010000277.1:0-1911 GCA_036502695.1 Jatrophihabitantaceae bacterium | reverse complement strand
CGCCAAGGCCGAGGGCGACACCAACACGGCGACGTTCAAGCTCGGGCGGGCCGCCCAGCTGGCCGCCGAGACGGGCAACGAGGAAGCCACCCAGAAGCTGCAGAAGGTCGTCGACATCGAGGACCCGGTCACCGGCACGGTGCGCCTCAAGCGCGACGTAGCGAAGCTGGACGAGATGGCGCTTGACACCGCCTCGACCAAGACGACGAGGGTCCGCCCGTCGTGACCGCTACTTGCCCGCAGGGGCATACGTCCTCGACGGACGATTTCTGCGACGTGTGCGGCGCCCCCATCGAGGCGTCCGGCTCGGCCGACCCGCCGCCGACGATGCGCTCCGAGCCGACCCCGGCGGCCTCCCCTGCGCCGACGGCGCCGATCCCGAGCAAGGCCGGGCCGCCGAAGACTTGCCCCAACTGCCAGGCCAGCAACGTCGCCGACGCGCTGTTCTGCGAGGACTGCGGTTACGACTTCGCCACCGGGCAGCTGCCGCCGCCGCCGGCGCAGATCGACCCGATCTCCGGACGGGTCGTCCCGGCACCGCCGCAGCGCGTCACCACCGAGTGGGTGGCCGAGGTGTGGGTGGACCCGGACTGGTTCACCCACCAGCAGGCCGCCGGCAGCTGCCCGACGAGCGGGCTGCCCACCGTCGTCCCGCTGCGCGGAACCGTCCAACTGATCGGACGCCGCTCGAGCAGCCGCAACATCAGCCCCGAGATCGACTGCAGCGGCGACGGCGCCATCTCGCACCGGCACGCCGAGCTGAGCCTGGCCGGCGAGCGGTGGTCGGTGAAGGACCTGGGCTCGACGAACGGCACCTACGTCGGCGACCCCGGCACCTTGCCGGACGACCCGCTGCCGCCGCAGCAGCGCCGCGAGCTGGCCGACGACGAGCGCGTCTACCTGGGCGCCTGGACCCGCATCGTCGTGCGCCGGGCCACCGATGCGGAGAAATCGGCGTCCTGACAACCGATCCCCGGGCTGCGGCGTCAGTCCGGGTATGAGCGCGTCACTGTCCGATGCCGCGGCCGGGCCGTCGCCCGCCGGGCGGTCGTCCGCCGGGCGGTCGTCCGCAGGGCCGCCTGATCCGGTGGACCTGGTGGATCTCGGGCCGATCTATCGCGACACCCGGCCCCGGCTGATCCGGCTGGCCGTGCTGCTGGTCGACGACCTGGCCACCGCCGAGGACATCGTGCAGGACGTCTTCGTCCGGCTGCACCGCCGGGGCGACGCCCCGATCGAGTCCATCGACGGATACCTGACCACGGCCGTGCTCAACACCGCCCGCTCGACGCTGCGTCGACGCCGGGTGGCGGCCGGAGGGCTGCTGCGACTGGGCGCGCGCCAGGACATCGACGCCACCGGCGTCGACCAGGCCGACCTCACCGCCGAGCAGGCCCGGATGTGGACCGCGATCACCGAGCTACCCACCCGGCAGCGGCAAGTCGTCGTGTGCCGCTACTACCTCGACCTGTCCGAACGCGACACCGCCCGCACGCTCGGCGTCTCGGCCGGCACCGTCAAGACCTCCGCCTCGCGGGCGATGAAGACGCTCGCCCAGCGCCTGGGAGCCTCCGATGAATGACCTCGAGCAGTCCGTGCGGCAGACCCTGTCCGCCCGGGTGAGCCACCTGACCGACGACCGCTTGGACGCGGACGTGGCGATCGCGGCGCCGCCGCCCCGGCATCGCTCGCTACGGACCGTCATGCTTCCGCTGGCCGCCGCCCTAATCGTCGCCGCCGTGGTGATCGCTGCCACCGCCCTGAGCCGGCATCGCGCGAGGAACGACAGCGCCGGCGGACTGTACGGACCCGACTGGTACCTGCAGGGCATTCAGACGGAGACTCAGTCGACAGTGCCGTCGCTCGTGGCTGCGCTGATCCGCTTCAGCCCGGACAGCACCACGTCCGGCA
>DASXYE010000276.1:0-10271 GCA_036502695.1 Jatrophihabitantaceae bacterium | reverse complement strand
CCGGGCACCGCTCGCCATCCTCATCGCGTTCTTGCCGATCTTCGCCGCGAACGTGATCTTCGCGAAACGCTTTGCCAGTACCGAACATCCGACGATCGCGTTCGCGACGAACCTGCTCGGTTCGATGCTGGGCGGCAGCCTGGAGTACCTGTCGCTGGCGTTCGGCTACCGAGCCCTGCTCATCGTCGCAGCCGGGCTGTACATCTCGGCGTTCCTGCTCCGGCCCTCGGCCCGCCGGGACACGGCGCCGCCGGAACCGGACCGCGAGCTGGCCCTTGCCTATCCGCCGTGAGCGAATCTCCTCGTGGACCCACTCGCTGGCGCTCTGGGTCCGTCGGAGATCCGCGCCGCTCCTTCGTCGCGGGCCGCGCCGTGGCGGCGGGCTCTTCGCGCAAGCGCTCATCGCGTGTGCGTCACTAGGCTGGCGGGGTGGCTGTCCTTGTCGTGCAGAACGATGCCAGCGACCCGATCGGTCCGTTGGGGGAGTGGCTGGTCGATGCCGGCGTGGAACTCGACGTGCGCGACCGCGACGCGCTGCCCGAGCGGGACGGCTACGACGGGCTGATCGTGCTCGGTGGTGGCCAGTCGGCCGACGACCCCACGGGCGCGCCGGTGCGGGCGCTGCTGGCCCGAGCGCTGGCCGACGAGCTGCCCACGCTCGGGATCTGCCTGGGCGCGCAGCAGCTGGCCGTCGCCCTGGGCGGCGTGGTGGGCCCCAATCCCGAAGGCCCGGAGTACGGCGCCCAGCTGGTGGCCAAGCGGGCCAATGCGAGCACCGATCCGCTGTTTCGCGACTTGCCGATCACACCGGACGTGATCCAGTGGCATCGCGATGCCGTGCTGCAGTTGCCGGCCAGCGCCGTGCAGTTGGCATCCTCGCCGGGATGTGACGTGCAGGCGTTCCGGGCCGGACGCCTGGCCTGGGGCATCCAGTTCCACATCGAGACCACGCCCGAGGTGGTGCGCGCCTGGGCGGCGTCCGACGCCGCCGCGCTCGACGGCTACGACGTCGAGCGGATGCTGGAACGCAGCGATGCTGTACATCCGGACATCGCCGAGGTGTGGCAGCCGTTCGCCGCTGCGTTCGCCGGCGTCGTCGCCGACCCCGCGTCGGTGCCGGCCCGTCGTCCGCTGCGGATGACCACCGCCGAACCGGTGACCGACCCGGCCGCGATCCGGGCCGCCCTTGCCGCGGAGGCGCAGGCGGCCCGGCAACTGCCGCAGTGACCACCGCCGGCCGGATCGCCCAGCGGCTGGCCCGGCTCGGGTTCACCGACGCGGCCCGGTCCGGCGAGCTGCTGTCCGGCCCGGTCCTGCGGCTGTGGGACGCCGAGGCAAACGCGCCCACCGACGACGACGCGGCGCCCGTGATCGCCGCCCTGGGACGCAGTGCCGATCCCGGCGCGGCGGTGCGGGCCCTGGCCGGCCTGGCCGAGCTGGCCGGCCCGGAGCTGCTCGCCACCGTGCGCCACGACCCGGCCGTGCGCGCCCGGCTGACCGCCCTGCTCGGCGTCTCGCCGGCGCTGGCCGAGCACCTCGTCGCCCGTCCGGACGACTGGCGGGTGCTGGTCGGGGAGCGGACGCCGCCGGTGATCGAGCCGGCACCGATTCCCGAGCTGCGGTCGGCGTATCGCCGCGAGTTGGTGGCGATCGCCGGTCGTGATCTGGCCGGCGAGCTGGACCTGCGCGCCGTGACGGAGGCGCTGGCCGACCTGGCCGGCGACGTGCTGCGCGCGGCGTTGGCGAGCGCCGTGGCCGCGCTGCCGCCCGCAGCCGCGCCGTGCCGGCTCGCGATCATCGCGATGGGCAAGGCCGGCGCGCGCGAGCTGAACTACGTCTCCGACGTGGACGTGATCTTCGTGGCCGAGCCCGACGACGGCGCCGACGAGACCGCCGCGCTGGGCACCGCCACCCGGCTGGCCGCCGAGACGATGCGCATCTGCGGGGCCGTCGCCTGGGAGGTCGACGCCGCGCTGCGTCCCGAGGGGAAGGCCGGCCCGCTCGTCCGGACGCTGGCCAGTCACGAGGCGTACTACCGGCGGTGGGCCAGCACCTGGGAGTTCCAGGCCCTGCTCAAGGCCCGGCCGGTGGCCGGCGACGCCGAGCTGGGCGCGCGGTACGTCGAGGCGATGGCGCCGCTGGTCTGGACGGCGGCGCAGCGCCCGCACTTCGTGGCCGACGTGCAGGCGATGCGTCGCCGGGTCGTCGCGCAGTTGCCGGCCGACATCGCGCCGCGGGAGCTCAAGCTCGGCCCCGGCGGGCTGCGCGATGTCGAGTTCGCGGTGCAGCTGCTGCAACTCGTGCACGGCGGCGGTGACCAGTCGCTGCGCGTCGCCGCGACGTTGCCCGCACTCGAGGCATTGCGCGACGGCGGGTACGTCGGGCGCGACGATGCGCTGAGCCTGGGCGATGCGTACCGGTTCCTGCGCGCCGCCGAGCACCGCGTGCAGCTGCGCCGGCTGCGTCGCACCCACCTGCTGCCCGACGAGGCGGCCGAGCTGGGCCTGCTCGCCCGGTCGATGGGCTACCGGCCCGACGCCCGCGGCGACGTCCAGGCGGTGTTCGCCGCCGAGCTGGCCCTGCACGTGCGCGAGGTGCGTCGGCTGCACGAGAAGCTGTTCTACCGGCCCCTGCTGGACGCCGTGGCCCGCGTGCCGTCCGCCGATCTGCGGCTGAGCACCGACGCCGCGAGTCATCGGCTGGCCGCGCTGGGATTCGCCAACCCGACCGGGGCGTTGCGCCACATCGAGTCGCTCACCGCCGGGGTGTCGCGCCGCGCGGCGCTGCAACGCGCGTTGCTGCCGGCGATGCTGGCCTACTTCGCCGACGCCCCCGACCCGGACGCCGGCCTGCTGGCGTACCGGCGGGTGTCCGAGGCGCTGGGCACCTCGCCGTGGTACCTGCGTCTGCTGCGCGACGAGGGCGCGGTCGCGCAGCGGCTGGCCTACCTGCTCGGCACGAGCCGCTACGTCGCCGGGCTGCTCGAACGGGCCCCCGAGGCGCTGCAGCTGCTGGCCGACGACGCGGCGCTGCGGCCCCGTCCGCCCGACGAGCTGCGCGCGGCGATGGCCGATGCGGCCGCCCGCCAGCCCGACGACCGCAACGCCGTGTCGGTGGTGCGCGGGCTGCGTCGCCAGGAGCTGCTGCGCACCGCCTTCGCCGACCTGCTCGGCCAGCTGGACGTCGCCGAGGTCGGCGAGGCGATCACCGCGATCACCGAGGCGACCCTGGATGCCGCGCTGCGAGTGGCCCGGCGCTCGCTGGGCGATCCGCCGCTGGAGTTCGCGGTGATCGCCATGGGCCGGCTCGGCGGGTGCGAGGTGGGCTACGGCTCGGACGCCGACGTGCTGTTCGTCTACGACGGTTCGGCCGAGGACGCGGCGACCGCGCGCGACCTCGCCGAGCGGATGCGCGCCCTGCTCGCCGAACCGTCCGCCGACCCACCGCTCGACGTCGACGCGAACCTGCGTCCGGAAGGGCGCAACGGCCCGCTGGTGCGCTCGCTCGGCTCGTACGCGCAGTACTACGCGCGCTGGTCGTCGGCGTGGGAGGCGCAAGCCCTGCTGCGGGCCCGGTTCGCCGTCGGCGACGCCGCGCTGGGGGAGCGGTTCACCGCGCTGATCGACCCGGTGCGCTACCCGGCGGCCGGCGTTGCCCCGGCCGACCTGACCGAGATCCGTCGCCTCAAGGGCCGGGTGGATGCCGAGCGGCTGCCGCGCGGCGCCGACCCGACCACGCACCTCAAGCTCGGCCGGGGCGGGCTGGCCGACGTCGAGTGGACGGTGCAGTTGCTGCAGCTGGCCGATGGCCACGCCGTGGCCGGGCTGCGCACCACGCAGACCCTGCCGGCCCTGCGCGCCGCGGCGGCCGCCGGGCTGATCGGCAGCTACGACGCCGAGTGCCTGGAGGCCGCCTGGCGGATGGCCACGCACGCGCGCAACGCCGTCCGGCTGGTCCGCGACAAGGCCGACGACCAGCTGCCCAGCCAGGGCACCGCGCTCGTCGGCGTCGGTCGGGCCCTCGGCTACCCACCGGGGTTCGATCACGGACAGCTCGTCGACACCTGGCGGCGCACCGCCCGGCGCGCCCGCCGCGTCGTCGAGCGCATCTTCTACGGCTAGCAGATCACCGCGTTGTCCGCGCTTGGATGCGTGATAGCGCCGCGAAGCGCGGACAACTCGCCACTAGGGCAGCCAGCTCGGCGCGCGCACCCAGGTCGGCAGCCAGGCCGGGCGGCGCGCCCAGCGGGGTGGCTCGGTGCCGGGCGGTGGATCCGGCGCCGGTTGGTGGGCCGGGTGCCCGGACATGAGCCACTGCACGCCGAAGCCGGCGGTGACGACGACCAAGCCGCCGACCGCGTCGATGATGAAGTGGTTGGCCGTCCCGACGATGACCATCAAGGTGATGATCGGGTAGCAGACGGCCAGCACGCGCAGCCAGACCACTCGGGTGCAGAAGAACACCGCGATCGCGCACCACGTCGACCAGCCGATGTGCAGGCTGGGCATGGCCGCGAACTGATTGGTGTGCTTCTCCACGTCGGGATCGGCCAGCGAACCCCAGGTGTGGTACAGCTTCAGCGTGTCCCAGTAGCCGTAGCGATCATGGGGCATCAGCCGCGGCGGCGCGAGCGGGTACAGGAAGAACCCGGCCAGGCCGAATAGCGTCGTCGCGTACAGCGCCGTGCGCATGCCGCGATAGACCCGCTTGCGGGCCACGAACAGCCACACCAGTACGCCGATGGTGACGACGAAGTGCATCGTCGCGTAGTAGTAGTCCATCGTCTGGGCGAGCCACTCGTGGTGGTACACGAAGCGGTTCACCGACAGCTCGAAGTTCAGGTGCAGGCGATCCTGCAACCACTGCACGCTGCGCGCGTGCCGCTGCGCGATGCTCTCCTGCTGCGGTATCAGGTTGCGGACCTTGCTGTACAGGAAGTAGCCGACGCCGGTGAGCAGCAGCTCTTGCCAGAGCCGCGGTCGGCGGTGGAACAGCAGCCACTGCGGCCACACTCCCTTGAACCGGCGAGCCGGGGACGTCCCGGTCGGCTCGGTCTTCTCGGCGGTCGCAGTCATCTGGCAATAATCCCATTCCCGGCGTGGCCGCTGCGTAGCCCCCGCACGGGGCTCGCTCAGGTCATGCTCAGACGCGGCGTCGGTTCGGTGTGGATGGCCCCGCCGACGTCGCGCAACGGCGAGCCGGTGCCGCCCCACCGCGCGGCCACGATCTCGGCCGCCACCGAGAGGGCCGTCTCTTCCGGCGTGCGCGCGCCGATGTCCAGCCCGATCGGGGCGTGCAGCCGGGACAGCTCGTCGTCGCTCAGGCCGCGTTCGCGCAGTTCGGCCAGACGGTTTTCGTTCGTGCGCCGCGAGCCCATCGCGCCGACGTAGGCGAGCGGTCGGCGCAGCGCGACCTCGAGCAGCGGCACGTCGAACTTCGGGTCGTGGGTGAGCACGCAGACGACGGTGCGCTCGTCGGTCTCGGTGTGGTCGAGGTACTTGTGCGGCCACTCGACGACGACCTCGTCGGCGTCGGGGAAGCGTCGCGACGTGGCGAACACCGGCCGGGCGTCGCACACCGTCACCCGGTAGCCGAGGAACGAGCCGACCCGGGCCACGGCGGCGGCGAAGTCGATCGCGCCGAACACGATCATGCGTGGACGGGGTGCGTACGACGCGACGAAGACGCCGATGTTGTCCAGCCGGCGCTCGCCGTCGTGGCCGTAACGGATCACGGTGCTGCGGCCCTGCTCGAGCAGTCCGCGGGCGTCGTCGCGCACGGCGTCGTCCAGGCGCGAGGACCCGAGCGAGCCGGTGACCGCGTCCGGACGCACGATCAGTCGCCGGCCGCGCAGCTCATCGGCGGCGTCGATCAGCGTGGCCACCGCGACCGGTCGGCCCTCGCGGATATCGGCGGCCACGGCATCCAGGTCGGGGAACGTCTCGCGCGTGATCGGCTCGACGAACACGTCGATGATGCCGCCGCAGGTGAGGCCCACGGCGAACGCGTCGTCGTCGCTCACGCCGTAGCGCTGCAGGATCGATGGACGGCCGTCGCGCACCTCGGCCGCCAGGTCGTAGACGGCGCCCTCGACGCAGCCCCCGGACACGCTGCCGACCGCCGTGCCGTCCGGTCCGACGAGCATCGCCGCACCCGGCGGGCGCGGCGCCGACTTCCAGGTGCCGACCACGGTGCCCAGGCCGACGGGCTGGCCGGCACTCCACCAGCCCAGCAACTCGGCGAGCACGTCCTGCACAGCATCCACGGTAACGGTCGACCCACCGATTGTGGTTCGGAAGCCACCTATGCGGTGGCTTCCGAACCACAATCGCGACGATCAGATGTCGTAGTAGAGGGCGAACTCGTAGGGGTGTGGACGCAGGCGCACGGCGTCCACCTCGTTGAGGCGCTTGTAGTCCAGCCACGTCTCGATCAGGTCGTCGGTGAAGACGCCGCCTTCGAGCAGGTAGTCGTGGTCGGCCTCGAGGGCGTCCAGCACGGCGTCGAGCGAACCGGGTACCTGGGCCACCGACTTGGCCTCGTCCGGGGGCAGCTCGTAGAGGTCCTTGTCGATCGGCGTCGGCGGCTCGATCTTGTTCTTGATGCCGTCCATGCCGGCCAGCAGCATCGCCGAGAACGCGAGGTACGGGTTGGACGACGGGTCCGGTACCCGGAACTCGACCCGCTTGGCCTTCGGGTTCGTGCCGGTGATCGGGATGCGGCAGCAGGCCGAGCGGTTGCGCTGCGAGTACACCAGGTTGATCGGCGCCTCGTAGCCCGGCACGAGCCGGTGGTAGGAGTTCGTCGTCGGGTTGGTGAACGCCAGCAGGGACGGCGCGTGCCGGAGCAGGCCGCCGATGTAGTACCGGGCCGTGTCGGAGAGTCCCGCGTAGCCGACCTCGTCGTAGAACAGCGGCTCGCCGCCCAGCCACAGCGACTGGTGGCAGTGCATGCCCGAACCGTTGTCCTGGAACAGCGGCTTGGGCATGAACGTGACCGTCTTGCCGTGCGCCCACGCCGTATTCTTGACGACGTACTTGAACAGCATCAGGCTGTCGGCGGCGGCCAGCAGGGTGTCGAACTTGTAGTTGATCTCGGCCTGGCCGGCCGTACCGACCTCGTGGTGCGCGCGCTCGACCTCGAGACCCACCCCGGTCAGCGCCGTGACCATCGAGTCGCGCAGGTCGCCGTAGTGGTCGTACGGCGCCACCGGGAAGTAGCCACCCTTGTGCCGCACTTTGTAGCCGAGGTTGCCGCCGGCCTCTTCACGCCCGCTGTTCCACGCGCCCGACTCCGAGTCGACGTGGTAGTAGCTCTCGTTGGCCGTCGTGTCGTAGCGCACGGAGTCGAAGATGTAGAACTCGGCTTCGGGGCCGAAGTACGCGGTGTCGGCCACCCCGGACGAGCGCAGGAAGTCCTCGGCCTTCTTGGCCACGTTGCGCGGATCGCGGCTGTACGCCTCGCGGGTCAACGGATCGTGGATGAAGAAGTTGAGGTTCAGCGTCTTCTCGGTGCGGAACGGGTCCACCACGGCCGTCGACGCGTCGGGCAGCAGCAGCATGTCCGACTCGTGGATCTGCTGGAACCCGCGAATCGAGGAGCCGTCGAAGGCCAGCCCGTCGGTGAACACCTTGTCGGAGAACGCCGCCGCCGGCGTGGTGAAGTGCTGCATGATGCCGGGCAGGTCGCAGAAGCGAACATCGACGAACTTGACGTCGTTGTCCTTGATGTATTTCAGGACCTCTTCTGAGCTGTTGAACAATGCGACCTCCGAGTGCGGTGTGGGTGGCGTAAACGCTACGAACAGGGGGTTGCTGGCCCGTATCTCGACTGTTTCCGCGGTGTTACGCGGCCGTACCCCGATCGTTTCGGGTCACGCTCGGACAAGTGTCACGCCTTGACGACGACGGTGCCCGTCAGTCGATCGTGCAGCCCGCGAGCGTCCTTGTCCACGATGACAGCCGGGATGAGGGTGAACAACAAGACGGTGCGCCCTGCGGCCGGAATCGGCAGGATCCGCCGGCCGTCGAGTCGCACCACCCGCAGTCCGAACAGGTGCATGCCCAGGGTCTGCCCGCCCAGGCACAGCCCGACGAGGTAGTCGACGGCCAGCGGGATCAGGCTCCACGAGCCGGGCAACCGGTCGGAGACGTCGTGCGCGTGCCGTCCGGCGACGAACAGCGCGGCCACCAACCCCGACGCGATGCAGTCGACGACCAGGGCGGCGAACCGTGGCCCGTATGTCGGAATCGACCCCGGCCCGTCCTGGGGCAGGCCGAGCTGCTCGCCCCGGAAGCGCTGCGGTGCGCTCACGCGCGGCTGACTCACTGCCGGCTCAAGAGCGGCGGCGGACGGTGCGCTGCACGTTGCGCATCTTGGCCCCGGCCGGCATCGGCCCACCCGGCAGCGGAGGCTTGCCGCCGCCGAGGGCCTGCAGCCGCTTGTCGAGGGCGCTGACCTGCTCTCGGCTGAGGTTGCGCGGCAGCTTGAACAGGTAGCCGTTCAGCTTGCGCAGCGATACCTCGCCGTCGTCCGTGCCGACCATGACGTCGTAGATGGGTGTGTCGCCTGCGACTCGGGCGATCTTCTTCTTCTCCTGGGCGATGAGCCCGCGGACCCGGTGCGGGGCCCCCTCGCCGACGAGGACGATGCCGGGGCGTCCGACCAGGCGGTGGACCGCGTCGAACTGCGACGTGCCCGCAACGGCCGGGGTCGTGCGCCAGTCACCGCGCAGGTTGTTCTGCAACACCCAGGCGGCCGCACCCGGAGTGCCCTCGGCCTGGCTGAACATCGAGGTCTGCGCCCGCCGGCTGAAGATCAGCATCACGACCACGATGGCGCCCAGCAAGGCAATCGGAATCGGGATGAACGGCCCCGCGAACAGCGACACCACGAAATACAGCACGGCTGCGGTTACGACACCCCCGATGACCAGGTAGGGGATCAACCGCGAGTCGTTCTGCCGGGTGAGCGTGAACGCCTGCCGGACGTTCCGCCAGGTCTCGCGACGGCTGGCGCGCTTCTCGGTGCGGGCGGCCTTCTTCTCGGCACGCGTGAGCTTGGCGGGCTTGTTCGACCCGGCAGGTTTGGCCATGCCGTCCAGGATATCGGCGGTCGGTTCCGCCTCGTCGCCGGTGTTCGGTTCAAATCGGACGCAAGTTGCCACGCGGCTCAGTTATCACACTGCGATTTCCCTGCCGCGCAAGCGTTATGCATACTGAGCCGGTCGTCGACCGCGTGGGGAGTGACTCGGGTGCCTGATCGAGCAATCGGTCGGCACCGCCGGCAGCCGATGTCGTCGGACCGTCACGACCACGGTCGTCACCGCCGCCCGCCCCCGCCCGATCAGTGGAAGCGCCGGGCCGTCCCGGTGGTCGGACTGGTTACCGCCACCGCCGTCATCCCGGCCGCGTCGACCAAGGTGGTTTCGACGGCGCATCCGCGTTCACCGCTGGCCGCCGGACCGCCCGCCGGGCCGGTGCGCCAGTCGCCGCCGCGGGTGAGCCGGGCCACCCGGCCGCCGCTGCCGCGGGGCGCGCGCCCGTCCCGGCACGCCGCGCCCGTACGGCCGGTCCGTGCCACCACGCTGCCCGACCTGGTCGCCCCGCCGGCGCTGATGCAGGCGGTGGCGTCCACTCCGCCGTCGCCGTCGTCGGGTGACGGACCGGCGCCCGACACAACTCCGATCTTGTCGAGCGACGCCTCGGCCGGCGCCCGCATCATCGCCGAGGCCCGCAAGTACCTCGGCGTGCCGTACGTGTCCGACGGCGCAACCCCGTCCGGCTTCGACTGCTCGGGCTACACGATGTGGGTGTACTCGCACGCCGGTGTGGCCCAGCTGCCGCACTTCGCCGACTCGCAGCGCCAGCTGATGCACCAGATCCCGCAGTCGGCCGCCCGCCCCGGCGATCTGATCTTCTACCTGGACGGCAACTACGCCTACCACGTCGCGATCTACGCCGGCTACGGCATGCAGTACGCGGCACCCGCGTCCGGCCAGGATGTCAAGCTCGAGCCGATCTGGTCGTCGGACATCAGCTTCGGCACCGACTGGCACTGATTTGTCCGCCTTTCGCGAATCCGCTTGTGGACCCCCTCGCAAGCTCGGGGCCCAACGCAGATTCGCACCGCGACTTCGTCGCGGGCCGCGTCGCGGCGGCGGGGCTCTTCGCGCGAGCGCTCATCGCGTTTTCGGCTGAGTAGGCGTGGTCGCGTTTCTGTCGGGTGCGCGAGCGCTCATCGCGTTCTCGGTTGAGTTAGCTGGGGCCGGT
>DASXYE010000275.1:0-13684 GCA_036502695.1 Jatrophihabitantaceae bacterium | reverse complement strand
GTGCTCCTTGGTCTCGACGTACGGACCGTCGGTGAACAGCGGTGTGCTGCTCGAGGCATCGACACTGAACACGGGGGCAGCATCGTCCAGGCCGCCGGTGAAGATGAGGACCCCGGCAGCTCTCATCTCGGCCAGCAACGGCTTGAGAGCCCTGGACTTCTGGTGCAACTCCTCGACCGTGAGGTCGGGCACCCACTCGTCGTTGAAGGCGATGAGGTACTCGGGCATGTCTCCTCCTTTAGCGGAGTGGCGCACTGCGGCCACCCTCCACCTTCTCCACGAACGGCGGCAGCCCGATTCGACGGAGGCAGCGCGAGCCTACGCAGCACCGCGACGTACCGGCGTAACGATCAGGACGGCTGGATGACGACAGCGGATACTCACTATCGGATGAGCTGGGTTCATGGTCGTAGAGGAGCCGGGATGGGACCGTTGGAGCGACGCCTGCGGCGCATCGCGAACCCGATTTCGACGGCGCTCACCAGGTGGTGGTGTGGCATGGGTCCGCGCCGCCAGGTCCCCGCGCGTCCCACTCCCACGGCGAGCGGGACGTCGTCCGAGCCACGCGCAACGGCATTCCGCGGAGTGCCCTCGCCTGGCCAATGGCAGGCGCCGAGCGGGCTGCGGCCGGGCTGGCAGTGGCTGCCCGAGCATGGCGCCATGCCGAACCTTCGGGCGGTGCCGCGCTGGGTGCGAGTCTGGTACCGAACGCCGCTCCTGGACCGGTACGCCTACGAGTGGATGTGGTGGCACGGCGGGTGGAACGTGCTCGTTCCCGGGGATCCACCGTCACCGAGCGGCGTGCGCGAACCACGTCGCCCCGTCCGGTCATGGGGAGCGGTGTCGGCGAATACCGACCGATCGGACCGCGGGTGACGCCGCACTGAGATCGCACGCCGGGCCGGTGGTCGCTCGCTCGCTACGATCGCGGCATGACGCTCGACCTGTTCGCCGGCATCCCCGTCGGCGAGTACGCGCCGGCGGTCGAGTGGTACGAGCAGCTACTGGGATCTCCGCCGAGCTTGCGGCCGAACGACATCGAGGCAGTGTGGGAACTCGCCGAGCACCGGTTCGTCTACGTCGAGGTGCGGCCCGAGCACGCCGGCCACGCCATGCACACGGTCTTTGTCAGCGGCCTCGACGCGCGGGTCGCGGCGATCGCTGAGCGAGGGATCGAGCCGGACAACCGGGAGACCTACTCCAACGGCGTCCGCAAGATCACCTACCGCGATCCGTGGGGCAACGAGCTCGGATTCGGCGGCGAGCCGGCGGGGGTGGGATCGCCCGATCAGACGTCGTGAGGCTGCGGCACTCGGTGCGGGGTGTCGTCCTGGACGAGTCCGATCGCATGTTGCTGTGCCGGATCGCGACGTCGTCGACGACGGTGGTGTGGGCTGCGCCGGGCGGCGGCATCGAGCCCGGCGAATCGCGGCTGGACGCGTTGCGCCGCGAGCTGTCCGAAGAGGTGGGGCTCGACCTCGACGGCGAGCCGCCGCACGTCTGGCGGCAGCGAGTGGTGGCCGACGGTCTCGTGCCCGGGTACGACGGCGTCGTCAACGACTACTTCCTCGTCCGGACGGAGTCGTTCGAGCCACGAGGGACGATGAGCAGCGCCGAGCTCGCGGCCGAGAACATCAGCGGCGCGCGGTGGTGGTCGCTGGCGGAGATCCGCGACTACCCGGGTCCGGACCTGTTCTCACCCCGCGACCTGGCCACGCCGTTGTCGGCATTGCTCGCCGATGGGCCGCCGGCCCATCCCGTTGCCCTGGGACTGTGACGAGGACGCACGCCTGCGAGGATTCGAGTCGTGCGTCGATTGGTCACTGCCGCTGTCGCGGCGATCGCGATGCTGTCGCTCGCGAGTTGCAGCCAGTCGCAGCGAACCGCCAACGGCTGTTACCGGTTCAGCGATGCCACCCGGGTCGGTTCGGTCATTGCCGAAGCGGATCGGCAGCGCTCATGTGGGTTCACGGCGCCGCTGCTCGACGGGGCGGCGTACACGCTGGCCCACGATGCCGGCCAGGTTGTCGTCGTGAACTTCTGGGCGACGTGGTGCGGGCCGTGCACCGTTGAGACGCCTCAACTCGATGTGGTGTACCGCGCCGACAAGAGTCGACGCGTGGCCGTGGTCGGCGTCGACACGAAGGACTTCCGCAGCAAGGCCAGTGCCTTCGTCAAGGACAACCACATCTCGTTCCCGATCGTGTTCGACGACCGGGCCCGAGTCGCGGTCGCGATGGGCCGGCTGCCCCTTGTCGGGTTGCCGTTCACCGCGCTGATCGACCGGCACCAACGCGTGGCCGCCATCTACGTCGGCGCTGTCACGCCGAAGGATCTGCAGCCGGCCCTCGATCGGTTGGCGGCCGAGCCGTCCTGACGTCGTACCGGCGCGGCATCATCGAAGGGTGACGTACCGGGAATCGCCGACAGCCGTGCCGGGCGTGCTGCTGTGGCAGCGCACCGCCAATGGTCGGATACGGATCCTGCCGGACGGCTGCCTCGACCTGATCTGGGACGGCCGGCGGCTGATCGTCGCCGGACCCGATACTGCCGCCCGGTGGAACGACTGCGCGCCGGGCACGCACTACGTCGGGCTGCGATTCCACCACGGCATCGGCCCGGCCCTGCTGGATGTGCCGGCGTCCGATGTGCTGGACCAGAGCCCCGGATTGGACGACGTCTGGGCCACGGGCGGCGCGCGCCGGCTCAGCGAGCAGGTGGCCGACGATCCGGTGCCGGCCCTCACCGCCTGGCTCGCGGACCGGGCCGGCGACCGGGTGGCCGACCCGCTTGGCCGGCAAGTCCACAGCCTGGCTGCACAAGGCGTTCCGGTGGCCCGGATGGCCGACCACCTCGGCCTGAGCGAACGGCAGCTGCACCGGCGCTGCCTGCCCGTGTTCGGCTACGGCCCGCGGCGGCTGGCCCGCATCCTGCGCCTGAACCGCGCGCTGGACGAGGCGGGCACCGGCCGGCCACTTGCGCAGGTGGCCGCCGACTGCGGGTACGCCGACCAGGCCCACCTGTGCCGGGACGTCCTGGCCCTGACCGGCACCACCCCGACCGAGTTGCTCGCGGAGCTAGGACAACGCCGCGAAGAGGTCGACCGGGTTGCCGTCGGGGTCGCGGACTGACGCGTAGCGCTGCCCCCAGAAGGCGTCCCACGGCGCGAGATGGCTCTCGTAGCCGGCGCCGGTCAGCTCGGCGTAGGCGGCGTCCACATCGGCCGGGCTGTCGCAGCCGAAGGCGAGCGCGATCTGGAACCCGCTCGGCGGACGCGTCCAGTCCTTGTCGAACGAGCGGATCAAGTCCTCGGTGTCGAGCATGAGCTGCACGCCGCCGGCCAGCTCGACACCCACGTGCGGTTCCTTGTCCGCCTCGGGCGGGATGGCCAG
The DNA here is from genome assembly GCA_036502695.1 of Jatrophihabitantaceae bacterium. Taxonomy (GTDB): domain Bacteria; phylum Actinomycetota; class Actinomycetes; order Mycobacteriales; family Jatrophihabitantaceae; genus DASXRA01. The sequence continues at coordinate 10,292 of DASXYE010000275.1, read as the reverse complement.
GCCGAGCCGGCGATAGAACGCCAGCGATGTCGGCATGTCAGCAACGATCAGTCCGACAACTGCGAATCGTGTATTCATGCCACCACGCTAGGCCGCGGCGCGCCCGCAGTATTGGACGTTTCAGACGGCCGGGTACTGATCGTGCTTGGCCCACAGCTCGACCCACTCCTCGTCGGACAGCGTCCGCCCAGAGCTCCCGATCTCGGCCAGTGCCTCGAAGTACTGCTCGCGCGGCGGTCCGGGCGCGAACAGGATCAGCATCGACGCGGGTTCTTCGCTGGTGTTGTGGAATCCGTGGACGCCGCCCTCGGGCACGTACAGGAAATCGCCCGGCGTGGCATCGATCCAGGTCGAGCCGTCGAACAGGCCGACCGTGCCCGTCATGACGTAGAACGACTCGGAGAACGTCTTGTGGAAATGGGCGTCCGGGCCGCCCCCGCGCGGGCCCATGTTCCATTCGAACAGCCCGAACTGCCGGTTGGTGACACTGCCCGGAGCGACGAACCGTACGTTGGTACCTGACTGCATCGTCAGTTCGGAGACGTCACCGGCGAGTCGCCGGATTGCACTGACTTCACCGACGTCCTTCGTATATGACATGGGGCTTAGCAAACCACGCGTGCCACGCCGACAGGGCCAGGTTTCACCTCGCCGATATGCGCGTCTACCCGTAACCTGTCGGGAGCTGAGAGTGAGGGCCATGAGACTCAAGAAGGCACGCGTTCAGAACTATTGGTCCATCCATGACACCGGATGGTTCGACATAGAAGACGACAAGACCGTCATCGTCGGCCCGAACGAAGCAGGTAAGACTGCCGTACTGCGGGCGCTACAAACAGTGAACATGCCCCCCGGCCGGGGCGTCGAATTGAACCCGCTGCGTGACTATCCGCGGTCGCGTTACCGCGAAATCGATGACGGCCGGATTCAGCTGTCCGACGTCGTCGTGGCGACTGCGATGTTCACGCTGGAGGACCACGACCGGATCCTGCTCGCCGAGCACGCACCGCACCTGGCGAATGCGAGCGAGCTGTTCCTGTCCCGGTATTACGACGGCACCCGCCGCTACTGGTTCGGCGACCTCGAGATGTGGACGCAGTACACCGACATCGAGAAGGCGCTGCACGTCCTGCGCACCACGCTGACCGATCGGATCGCCGCACCGTCCACAATGGATGAATCGGAAACCCCGCCGGGGACGGACGAATCTCCCGCGCCGGACGCGACCGAGGCGGCGCCGGTCGAGGCTGCGGCCGGCGAAGCCGAAGCTGCCGAAGCCGAGGCCGAGCCGCCCGTCGCGGAAGCTGCACCGGAGGAGCTAGCCGCTGAGCCCACCGCCGCGCCGGCCGCGGTCCAACTGCTGGATCCCGAGCTGCTGCGCGAGGCCGTGTCAGCCCTGCAGGAACTCACCCTGGACTGGGAGCCCACGACGCCCATCCGCGGTCATCGTGCCGCCGGACTCGGCGCGTGGCTCGACGTTGCCACCGTACTGCTGGGTACGGAGGACCCGGCCGTCGTCGAGGCCGCCGATACCGCACGCGCCGCCGTCACCCGGGCCGACCAGACCGTCGCGGCATTCAACGCCGTCGAGGGGCACATCCCGTTCTTCGTCTACTTCTCGCAGTACGTGAAGGTGCAGCCGCGCATCCACCTCGGGCGGCTGGCCGCGCAGGAGATGTCCGGCGACATCGACGAGGAATACGACTTCGGCAACCTGTGCCTGCTGCGGTACCTGGGCCTGTCGGCGAAGGAGCTGGCCGACCTGGGCCGGGGCATCCCCGACGTGCGCACCGAGTCGGGTGAGCTGATCCGGCCGAGCAGCACGGACATCGCCGCCTACCAGGCTCGCCTGGACCGCCGCGGCTACAAGCTCAACGCCGCCGCGATGACGCTGACCAAGGCGATCAACGGCGTGTGGGGCGACGACCGTGAGCTGGACATCCTGCCCGACGGGCAGTACCTGAAGGTCGTCGTGCGCAACGAGGACGGCGCGCGCGTCGAGCTGGACCAGGGCTCGGAGGGCTTCCGCTGGCTGGTGTCCTTCCACGTCGTGTTCGAGGCGCAGGCCCGCAGCAACGAGGCGAATGCCGTGCTGCTGCTGGACGAACCGGGTGTGAGCCTGCACGCGACCAAGCAGGAGAAGTTCCGCGACACGATCACCAAGATCGCGTCGCGCAACCAGACGCTGTTCACCACGCACTCGCCGTTCATGGTGGGCAGCGAGGAGCTGCATCGCGTGCGCCTGGCCGAGATGAAAGAGCGCGAGGTCGGCACGCTGGTGCACCAGGACTTCGCGGTCAGCGACCCGCGCAGCCTGTTCCTGCTGCAGTCGCACTTCGGGTACGAGCTCGGACGGTCGCTGTTCGACCAGCGGCGCAACGTCGTCGTCGAGGACATCAGCGACTACTGGTACCTCGTCGGATTGTCGGACGCCGCCAAGGACATCGGTGATCTGTCGCTCGAGGACGACGTGGCCGTCGTGCCGGCCGGCGATGCCGCCAAGATCATCTACCAGGCCAGCGTGCTGCGAGCGCAGGACCTCCACGTCGCCGCGCTGTTCGACTCGGACGAGGCCGGGCTGGCCGCCGCCGAGGACGAGGCGTTCATCCACCTGATGAAGAAGGAACGCATCTATACGGTGGGCGACTTCTACAACGGCCCGGTCGAGCAGCCCGAGTTCGAGGACCTGCTGCGCGAAACCCTGCTGCGGGTGGCTCGCGACGAGCTGGGCGTCGACGCCTACGAGCGCGCCGCGGAGGAGCCGTCCCGGCCGATCTGTGAGGTCCTCGGCGAAGGTGCCGGACGCTCGCTCAGCAAGCACCGGCTGGCCAAGGCGTTCATCCACTGGATGCGCGAGCACAACTGGGACGACCTGCCCGAGCACGAGCACACTCCGCTGCTCGCCCTCTTCGGCGCGATGAACCAGGCAACTGTTTAATCCCGCCCCTCGCGGATCTGCTTGTGGACCCCTCGCAAGCTCGAGGTCCAACGCAGCTCCCGCACCGCTCCTTCGTCGCGGGCCGCGTCGCGGCGGCGGGGCTCTTCGCGCGAGCGCTCATCGCGTTCTCGGTTGAGTTGCCTCGGTCGGGGTGCGCTGTCGTTCTCCGGTTGAGTGGTGCGTTTCGGGTTGAGTGGTGCGTTGTAACGCACCACTCGACGGATAACGCGCCACTCAACCGGGGGGGTCGGGCCGGCGGACCCGCCCGGGGGCCAACTCACGGGAGCCCGGGAGCGCCGGCCGGCCCCACACATACGAAAGCGCCACCGCCTGGGCGGGCAAGCCAGGCGGTGGCGCTGGTGAGGCGGCTTAGAGGGTGGTCGTGCGCTCGGCCAGGACGCGGGCCAGGCGGGTGGGGCGGAACTCGATGATGTCCGACGTCGGGTGCGGCTGCGGCGTACGGAAGACGCCGGTGTGCGTGACCCGCTTGAGTTCCACCATGGCGGCGTCGCTCTCGGCGACGATCCGGGCCCGGTGGTCGGGGTTGCGCAGCTCCTCGTAGCCCTCGCACTCGATGTCGGTGGCGGCGACGAACAGCGGCCACATCGTGTCCTTGACGCGACGGGCGGCAGCGCGGACCTGCGGACGCGGGTGGCCGAAGATGACGCGACGCAGCCGGCGCAGCAGATCGGTCTCCCACTCCTGCTCGAACAGCAGCCGCGGCTCGTCGCCCGTGGTGGACGCCCCGAGCAGCGCGGCCGCGCCCAGTCGACGGACCAGCAGGTCGAGCTCGGTGACGAGCTCGTCGGCCTCGGGTCGGGGCAGGTCGCGCGGCGGGATCTGCAGCCGTCGTTCCTGGAACCAGCCCAGCAGGGCCGCACCGCCCATGGCCAGTCCGGCAGCCAGGATTGCGGCTCCGAACGCGATTACGAACTCAAGCACCGGCGCTCCCACATAAGCGATGGCAATTGTCAATGGCCCCGTATAACGCGCACCGAACGTAGCAGGGTGTTTGCTCCGCGTCGCGTTGAGCGCAAAGCCAGCGCAAAGAATCGCGTCCGCCGGGCGTGAAGTGGGCGGCCCGGGTACGACAAAGGCCCCGATCGCAAACGATCGGGGCCTGCCGTGATCAGAAGATCAGATGGGGCGGACGTTCTCCGCCTGCGGGCCCTTCTGGCCCTGCGTGGTGTCGAACTCGACGCGCTGGTTGTCCTCGAGGCTGCGGTAGCCGTCGGCGGCGATGGCCGAGTAGTGGACGAAGACGTCTGCGCCGCCGCCGTCGGGGGAGATGAAGCCGAAGCCCTTCTCACTGTTGAACCACTTGACGGTTCCCTGGGTCATGCTGGTGTTCTCCTTCATGGGCCGGGTCGTGCACTGTGCGCGACCCGAATGGTGCCTGCCTACGTCGAATTCGAGATGAAAGGACGCGCGGCGCAAACATCCTGCGCGTCACGACGTGAAGGAAGATTGCTGACAACCGCAGTAACCGTAGCAGCTAGTGGTGAAATCCGCCTGGACCGCTGATCGTGGCGCTCCGATCCACGCTGTTCAGGCCCTGCACCGCCGCCCGCAGATCGGCCAGGAACAGGTCGCCCAGGTCGTGGCTGAACCCGTTGCGGCACACCACCCGCAGCGCGGCCAGGTCCTGCCGGTTCTCCGGGAACGTGTAGGCCGGCACCTGCCAGCCCCGTGCCCGCAGCGCCCGCGACACCGCGAAGACGTCCCAACCCTGCACCGACGACGACGTGGTGAACGCGAACACCGGCAGCTGATCGCCTTGCGTGATAAGGGAGAACTCATCGAGCTTGGCCACCTCGCCGGCCAGGTAGGTCGCCACATCGCGCGAGGCCTGCTGCACCGCCCGGTACCCGGACCGTCCCAGCCGGAAGAAGTTGTAGTACTGCGCGGCCACCTCGGCGCCGGGCCGGGAGAAGTTCAGCGCGAACGTCGGCATCTCGCCACCGAGGTAGTTGACGTTGAAGATCAGCTCCTGGGGCAGGGCGTCCGAGTCCCGCCACAGCACCCAGCCGACGCCGGGGTAGACCAGCCCGTACTTGTGGCCGGACGTGTTGATGGACGCGACGCGGGGCAGCCGGAAGTCCCACGCCAGGTCGGGATCCAGGAACGGGGCGATCATCGCGCCGGACGCGCCGTCGACGTGAATCGGGACATCCGGGCCGCCCCCGGCGGCCAAGGCGTCCAGGGCCGCCGCGATCTCGGCCACCGGCTCGTAGCTGCCGTCGAACGTCGAGCCCAGGATGGCCACGACGCCGATCGTGTTCTCGTCGACGACGGCCACCGCCGAGTCGGCGTCCAGGTGGAATCGCGAGCCCTCCATCGGCACCATGCGCGGCTCGACGTCCCAGTACCGGCAGAACTTCTCCCAGCACACCTGGACGTTCGCACCCATCACCAGGTTGGGCCGCCCGGCGCGACCGAGGGTCTCCCACCGCCGCTTGAGCGCCAGCCCGGCGAGCATGCACGCCTCGCTCGATCCCGTCGTGGAGCACCCGGTCGCGTCCTCGGCGTGCCACAGGTCGGCCAGGATCGCGACGCAGCGCCGTTCGAGCTCGGCGGTCTGCGGGTACTCGTCCTTGTCGATCATGTTCTTGTCGACGCACTCGGCCATGAGCACCCGGGCCTGGGGTTCCATCCAGGTCGTGACGAACGTGGCCAGGTTCAGCTTGGAGTTGCCGTCGAGCAGCAGTTCGTCGTGGATGAGCTGGTAGGCCGCCTCGGGCGGTACCGGGTCGTCGGCCAGCCGGTCGCGGGGTGGCCGCACCCGCTGCCCGTACGCGGGATTCGCCTCCCCGACAAAGGGATTCGCATCGGAGGACGGGGCAGGTGCGGCGCCAGCGGTGGCGCTCTGGTGCAACGGCATGTCAGCCACTATGGCCGACCGGCCGGCCACCGTTCCAGGACCACCGCCACGGCCACGCCGTAGGCCACGTGATCGGCCACCTGCGGCGCCTGCGGCAAGGCGCGGATGGCCGGCAGCCGGCGTCCGATCAGGCCGAGATCCAGGGCCGCGATGCCCAGCCCGGCGACGGCACCCGACACAACGGTGGGCCGGCGCAGCACCCGGGCCAGGACGACGGCCCAGCCGAGCGACAGCGCGCCGTGCAGGACACCGGCGGCGAGCACCAGGCGCCGGCGCCGCGTCTCGTGCGGCAGCACCACCGAGCCGGCCGCGAGCGTCGCCGCCCAGGGATCAGCGCCGGTCAGCACGGCGTGCAGCGTCGACGGTGCACCGCTCAGCACGGCCGCGACCGTGCCGGCCGCAGCTACTCGTCGGCGGCCCGAACGGCCTGGCACTCGGGAGATTCCAGCGCCTTGAGCACGACCGTGCCGATCTGCTCGAGCTGGCCGATCTGCTCGGCGGAGAGCTGGTCGATCAGATGCCTGCGGACGGCGGCGACATGCCCGGGCGCGGCCGCCTCGAGTGCGGCGAATCCCTTGTCGGTGAGCACCGCGACCTGGCCGCGCTTGTCGGTCTCGCAGTCGACGCGCTCCAGCCAGCCGCGTTCCTCGAGGCGGGCGACCGCGTGCGAGAGCCGGCTGCGCGAGGACCGGGTGGCATCGGCCAGCTCGCTCATCCGCATGGCCCGGCCGTCCGCCTCGGACAGCCGCACCAGGATCTCGTAGTACGTGTGCGGCAGGCCGGAATCGTGCTGCAGCTGCCGATCGAGCGCGTCGAACAGCAGGATGGTGGCCTCGAGATATGCGCGCCACGCCCGCTGCTCATCGGCAGTGAGCCAGCGCGTCTCAGTCACGGGACGACGATACGCGAGATGGTCCACTCGGTAAGTAATTGAGAGCTCAACTCATCACGGCGTACCATCCCGCCTATGCCGATCCATCGCCTCAACCACGCCGTGCTGTACGTCAACGACGTCGCGCGCAGCGTGGCGTTCTACCAGGACGTGCTCGGCTTCCGGGTCATCGACGAGCTGAGCGGTTCGGCCAAGGCGGCCTTCCTGCGCGCCCCCGACTCGACGAACGATCACGATCTGGGCCTCTTCGAGACCGGTGGCAATCCGCCGCCGCCCGGCAGTGCGGGGCTGTACCACCTGGCCTGGGAGGTCGACACCCTCGACGACCTGGACGGCCTGGCGGCGAAGCTCACCGCCGCCGGCTCGCTCGTCGGAGCATCCGATCACGGCACCACGAAGTCCTTGTACGCCAAGGACCCGGACGGCATCGAGTTCGAGGTGGTGTGGATCGTGCCGGCCGACGCCCTCGACGACGCGGCCCGGGCCGGGGCCCGGCGCCCGCTCGACATCGAGCGCGAGAAGGCCCGCTACGGGGCGAGCACCGCCGGCGGTGTCGGCATCAGCCGCTGAGTCGGCCCGGCGTTTGGCAAGTGTGAGCCCTGGGTATCCGTTCGTTGGGAGGAACTTCGGGTACTTGGAGGTACACCGTGCTAGGGCTCATCGTTTCGCTGATCATCATCGGACTCATCGCCGGTGCCCTCGCCCGGCTACTGGTCCCCGGCCGTGACCCGATCGGGATTCCCGGCACGATCCTGCTGGGCATCGTCGGTTCGTTCATCGGCGGCTTTCTCGGCTACGCCCTGTTCCACAAGGACGGCCAGGACGGCTTCTTCCAGGGTTCGGGCATCATCGGCTCGGTCATCGGCGCCGTGATCGCCCTGCTGATCTACCGGCACTTCGCCGGCACCGGTGGCCGGGGCCGCAGCCGTCGTCGCTCCAGGATGTTCTCCTGATTTTCGGGGTAGCACCCGGCCAATAGACTGGCCGGGTGCCCCCAGTACGCGTACTTCTCCTCGAACAGATCCATCCGGACGCCACCGCGCTGCTCACCGCGGCCGGGTTCGCCGTCGAGACCCTCGACCGCGCGCTCGACGAGGACGAGCTCATCGAGCGGCTCGGCGGCGTCACGCTGCTGGGCATCCGGTCCAAGACGAACGTCACGGCCCGGGTGCTCGACGCCGCGCCCGACCTGATCGCGATCGGTGCCTTCTGCATCGGCACCAACCAGATCGATCTGGCCGCGGCCGCCGAGCGCGGCGTCACGGTGTTCAACGCGCCCTACTCGAACACGCGCAGCGTCGTCGAGCTGGCCATCGCCGAGATCGTCGCGCTGACCCGCCGCCTCGCCGACAAGAACGCCCTTATGCACGCGGGGGTTTGGGACAAGTCGGCCGACGGCGCGCACGAGGTGCGCGGCCGTACGCTGGGCATCGTCGGCTACGGCAACATCGGCACGCAGCTGTCCGTGCTGGCCGAGGACCTCGGCATGCGCGTGCTGTTCTACGACGCCACCGACCGGCTGGCCCTGGGCAACGCGCATCGCTGCGACTCGATGGACGAGCTGCTCGCCGAGGCCGACGTCGTCACCCTGCACGTCGACGGGCGGGCGTCGAACAACAACTTCTTCGGCGCCGCCGAGTTCGCCAAGATGCGGCCGGGCAGCCTCTTCCTGAACCTGTCCCGGGGCTTCGTCGTCGACTACGCCGCACTGCGCGGACACATCGAGTCGGGCCACATCGCGGGTGCGGCCGTCGACGTCTTCCCGGTCGAACCGAAGAAGCGTGGCGACGAGTTCGTCAGCGAGCTGCGCGGCCTCGCCAACGTCATCCTGACCCCGCACATCGGCGGTTCGACCGAGGAGGCCCAGCAAGACATCGGCCGCTTCGTCGCCGGCAAGTTCCGTGACTTCGTCGTCGACGGCGCCACCGCGATGAGCGTCAACCTGCCGGGCATCACGCTGCCGCAGCCCCCCGACACGCACCGGCTGATCTTCATCCACCGCAACGTGCCGGGCGTCATGGCCACGGTGAACGGCATCCTGGCCGACCACAAGGTGAACGTCGAGGCTCAGCTGCTGGGTACCCGCGGCGACGTCGGCTACGTCGTCACCGACATCAGCGCGACGTATACCGACGAGATGCTCGACCAGATCCGCGGCCTGCCCGAGACGATCCGCCTCCGCGTCCTGGGCTGACGCCCGTGCGGCGGGTGGACGTCGCCCGCTGCTGATCAGCATGATGTGCCTCACGTAGACGGCGGGAGGCGGTGTCGGCATGGACCACAAGCTGCTGGTCGACCTGATCTCCGTCCCGCTGTTCACCGGGGTGATCGGCTACATCACCAACTGGACCGGCGTGCTGATGCTGTTCAAGCCGCTGCGCTTCCGTGGCGTGCGGGTGCCGGGCCTGCGGGTGCTGTTCCCGTTCCTGCCGCGACGGGTGCAGGTGCTGCCGCTGATCCGCTACGACGGTCGGATGGGGTGGCAGGGCATCGTCCCGTCCCGCACCGACAAGATGGCCAGCATCTCGGTGGACAAAGGGCTTTCCCGGCTGGGCAGCATCGGCGACTTCTACCGCGAGCTCGAGCCGGACAAGATCGCCGCGCACCTCACCGTCATCGCGCGCACCGAGACCCGCGGCGTTGTCGAGATGATCATGCAGCGCGAGAACCCGCAGCTGTGGCGGGACCTGCCGCCGATCGTCAAGGAGGCGGTGTTCGCCCGCGTCGAACAGCAACTGCCGGCCATCGTCACGCACCTGACCGCCGAGATCGGCGAGAACATCGACCAGCTGATCGACGCCAAGCTGATGGTGATCAGCTACTTCGAGGCGCACCCGCAGCTGATCTGCGACCTGTTCCAGGTGATCGGCAAGAAAGAGCTGCGGTTCATGCAGAACTTCGGCTTCTACTTCGGCTACCCGATGGGGTTCCTGCTCGTCGCCGTGCTGCACGCCTTCCCGCATTGGTACGTGCTGCCGGTCGGCGGGGTGATCATCGGCTGGACGGTCAACTACCTCGGCATCTCGATGATCTTCGAGCCGATCTTCCCGAAGTGGTACGTGCCGTGGCGGCAGGGGCTGTTCATCAAGCGCAAGGACGAGGTCACCGAGTCCTACGCCCAGCTGATCTCCGACCACGTGATCACCCTGCAGAACATCGGCAACGAGCTGCTGCACGGACCGCGTTCGGACCGCACCCAGCAGATGCTCGAGGACAACCTGCGACCGGCCGTCGACCGCGCCGTCGGCCCGGCCCGGGCGGCCGTGCGGGTGGCCATCGGAACGAAGGAGTACGACACGATCCGCGCGTCGGTGGCCAGCGAGGCCGCCGAGTTCGCGCCGATGGCGTTCACCGACGCCGAGTTCAACAAGCAGCAGGCCAAAAAGATCTACTCGTTCATCGCCGCCCAGATGAAGAAGATGGGCCCGGACGAGTTCGTCGAGATGCTGCGCTCGGCGATCAAGCAGGATGAGTGGCTGCTGTTCCTGCACGGCGGGGCGCTCGGCTTGTTCGCCGGGTTCGTGCACCTGGCGATCTTTGGAGTGTGACGATGACCGAGCTCGAACGCCCGGACGAGAACA
>DASXYE010000274.1:0-19516 GCA_036502695.1 Jatrophihabitantaceae bacterium | reverse complement strand
GGCGTAGCGCAAGCCCATGGCCTGGACGCTCTCGGCGACCCGGCGCGGCTCGTCCCGGTCGAGGGCCTGCGGGCGGCCGGTGTCGATCTGGCAGAAGTCGCAGCGCCGGGTGCACTGGTCGCCGCCGATGAGGAACGTGGCCTCGCGGTCTTCCCAGCACTCGTAGATGTTGGGACAGCCCGCCTCCTGGCACACCGTGTGCAGCCCCTCGCGTTTGACCAGGGCGCGCAGCTCGGTGAACTCCGGACCCATCTTGGCCCGGGTCTTGATCCACGGCGGCTTGCGCTCGATCGGCGTCTCGGCGTTACGGGCCTCGAGCCGCAGCAGGCGGCGGCCCTCGGGCGGTGCGACTGTCACCCTGTCGAGCCTACGCGGAGGCCGGCTGCGACTCGTGTGACGTGAGCGACGGGGCGGCCAGCCGGACCGTGTTGCGGCCGGCATCCTTCGCGGCGTACATGGCTCGGTCGGCGGATCGGATCAGCGCATCGAGCTCGCCGCCGTGGGTCGGGTAGGTGGCGACGCCGACCGATCCGGTGAGGGGCAGCGTCAGGCCGTCGTCGGTCAGGATCGGCTCGTCCTCGATCCGCGCCCGCACCCGCTCGGCGACGCGCATGGCCGCGTTCGCGCCGGCGTTCGGCAGCAGCGCGACGAACTCCTCGCCGCCGTAGCGCCCCACCGCGTCGTAGTCGCGCAGCTCGTGCTTGATCCGATCGGCCACCGCCTTCAGCGCGACGTCGCCGGCGAGGTGGCCGTGCTCGTCGTTGAGCGCTTTGAACCGGTCCAGGTCGATGACCAGCAGAGCAACCGCCTGCTGCTCGCGAATGGCTCGCCACAGATGCCGCTGCGCCAGCTCCCGCCACGCGGTGGCGTTGAGCAACTCCGTCTTGCCGTCCGTCGTGGCCGCCACTTCGAGCTGACGGGTGAGCAGCCCGCGGTACATCACGACGACCAGGACGAGCACCGCCGGTGTGAGCCACGGAGTTTGAAGCACGGTCTGGGCGGTGAATGCGCCGAGGATGATCATCGCCGCCTCGACGGCTAGCTCATCACCGCCGAGCAGAACGTCGGACAGCGAGATCGGCTGCGTCGCCAGGTAGATCACCAGCGAGACGAGCAGATCGTTGACGAGGCGGTAACAGACGATGGCGCCGAGGACGCCCAATGCCCGACCGGCGCCGTGCGACAGTTGGGGCAGGCCGCCGATCCAGTGGTAGACCGCGCTTGCCAGCAGCGCGGCCAGCACGACCGCTGACCCGGTCAGGACGATCCGGTGTGGATGCCGGGATCGATCGCGGTGCGCGCGTAGCACCATGTGCGCGTAAACAGTCACGATCAGCAACGCCGCATAGCCGGCCGGTAGCAGCAGCACACCGGCAAACGTCCAGACCGACTGGGCGTCGATGTATGGTCCGGCGTACCTGCGGTAGCGCTGAATCCGGTCGGTCCGATCCTCAGCCTCGCTGTATACCGCGCTCAGGGCGACCAGTAGGACGAGACGGTTGATGTCGGTGCGGGTCGGGTGGGCCGCGACTAGTCCGACCACGGTGAGCAATACGGCCACCGCCTCGATCGTGAGCACGACGACGAGGGCTCGGCGGGGGACCTTCCAGAGCAGCCACGAGCCGACGGTGCCGCTGACAGGACGGCGCTTCCCGCGTGGGTGAGCACCGGAGATAATCATGGGACGCCGTCCCCTCCGTTGACGGTGCAGGACAATCTCGCGAGCGATCGGTGGAGCTCGCGAGATTGGCGTTATCTCCTATCTTGCCGCAACGCTGTGCGGCGCGTCTATGACAGGGGGTGAGCACCATGGCAGCCAACACCGGATGGCCGTAAATCGGCGTCAGAACGTCGTGGTCGGAGCGCGGCTTGGCGATCTGGTCGGCGATCGCCAAGCCGAATCTCTCGACGGGTTGTCCACAGGCTGGACAACCCGGGACGCATGAGCGTCCGGGATAGGGCACCATGTCGCGGGTGGTGGCTTCGTCGGCATCGTCGGGTCAGGGGCGTACGCCCGGGTGGCTGAACCCGCGCGTGATCGCAGGCATCGTGCTGGTCTTGGCGGCGACTGTGCTAGGTGCGGTCGTCGTCGGACGCGCCCAGCACTCGACCCGGGTGTGGGCGACCACTCGCGCGCTGGCACCGGGAATCGTGCTGCGCGCCGACGACCTGCAGGCGGTCAAGGTGCGGGTGCCGGGCAACGGCTCGACCTACGTCAAGGTCGGCGACCGCAAGAAGCTGATCGGCCTGACCGTCAACCGGCCGCTGAGCGCGCACGGGCTGCTGCCGGGGTCGGCGTTGAGCAGCACGGCGCCGGGAACGATGATCAGCGTGCCGCTGCCCAGTGGTGACGCACCGCCGATGGCGCGCGGTGAGCGGGTGCGCTTGTGGGTGTCCACCAAGAGCTGTCAGGCCCGCGTCGTGCTGACCGATGTCGCCGTGCAGGACGTAGCGAGCACGGGCGGCGGCACGTTCGGCACCGGCACCGGGCAGACCCTTGCCCTGCGCGTCAGTCCGGGCGACGCGCAGCGGGTGGTGCAGGCGCTGAGCCTCGACTCGGCGGTGGTGCGCGCCGCGGTGCTGACCGGCCCGCCCGATCCGGCGGCGCAAGGCGGCCTGTCCGGCTGCACCGCCACGTCCTAGTACTGCTAGGCGGCGACCGGGTTCCGATCGAATGCCGCGACCGCCGCTTCGGCGGCCAGGTACCGCCCGACCGCGACGTGCAGGCGGTCGTGGGCCGCGCCGATCCACGCGTCGACGTGCGTCTGGTGGGCGTCGTGCACGGCCAGTTCGGCGCGGTACAGGGCCTGCGCGGCCACGTCCTTCGCCGCGACGGCCTGCTCGTAGCTCTGGTCTGCGTTCTCGCTGAGGGTCATGGCCGTCGCTCCTTCCGATCTGGTTCCGCTGCTTGTCTGCTAGTACAGAGACGTCTGAGCGGCCAGAAATTCATCGGAGCCGGAAGAAAATCTTCCAGCGCGGATGGCCTACCAGCGCAGGCTGTCGTTGCGATGCGCGACGGCGTTGCCCGCGCCACTGCCCGCGATCGCGACGAGGACGGCCGCGACCGCGATCTCGCAGAGCACGGTGAGGAACCCTCCGACGTGGAACAGGTGGCGCCCGATCAGGCTGCCGATCAGCGACCCGATCCAGCCGATGACGATCGTGCTGAAGAAGCCGATCTCCTGCTTGCCGGGCAGCACGAGGCGGGCCAGGCCGCCGATGATCGCCCCGACCAGCGCCGCGCTGATCAGCAGCCACAGCGCCCATCCGACGATCGGCAGCACGACGACGAGCACGAGCAGCACCACGATCAGGACGACCATGCGTCCAAGGTACGCACCGATGCTGAGGATTCCGGTAAACGCGGCTACGCAGAGACGGTCTCCCGCCGGACGGCCAGGCCGTGGACGAAGGCCGGTAGCCGGGCCTCGACGAGCGGCAGCACCTCGGCCACCGAGACGTCACGGCCGAGCTCGCGCGACAGCGACGTGACGTCCGCGTCGTCGATGCCGCACGGCACGATGCGGTCGAACCACGCCAGGTCGGGATCGCAGTTGAGCGCGAAGCCGTGCATGGCCACCACCCGGCGCACCCGGACCCCGATCGCGGCGATCTTGCGGTCGGGCTCGCGCAGCCACACGCCGGTCCGCCCCTCGACCGTCGTGGCGGTCACGCCCAGGGCCGCGCACACGTCGATGAGCATCCGCTCCATGGCCCGCACATAGGCGACGACGTCGAGCGGACGGGGGAGCGCCACGATCGGGTAGCCGACCAGCTGCCCGGGGCCGTGCCACGTGATCAGGCCGCCGCGGTCGACCTCGACCACCGGGGTGCCGTCGACCGGACGGTGCTCGGGCAGCGTGCGCTTACCCGCGGTGAACACCGGTGGGTGTTCCAGCAGCAAGACGGTGTCCGGTACCTCGTCGGCGACCCGGGCGGCGTGCAGCTCGCGCTGGCGCTGCCAGGCGTCCTCGTACGGGACCAGCCCGGCCCGGATGATCTCGAGGTCGCTCACCACACCAGCGTAACGACCGCGCCGGGCACAATGCCCGCGTGGAGCTGCGCCAGCTGGAGTACTTCGCCGAGGTCGCGGAGCTGCTGAACTTCGGCCGGGCCGCCGAGCGGCTGCACGTCGGCCAGCCGGCGGTCAGCCAGCAGATCCGGCGGCTGGAGCGCGAGCTCGGCCAGGAGCTGTTCGACCGTTCGGCGCGGACGGTGCGACTCACCGAGGCCGGGCAGCGGCTGTTGCCGGAGGCCCGGGCCGTGCTCGCGGCGGTCGAGCGGGCCCGCGCCGCAGTCGACCGCGCACCGACGTCGGGGCAGTTGCGGCTGGGCACGAGCACCGGGCTGGGCGAGCGGCTCGAGCAGGTGCTTGAGGGGATGCGGCGGCTGTCGCCGGCCGTGCACGTCGAACTGGTCAACGCCTCGACGCGAGCCCGGCTGGAGCGGGTGCGGGCCGGGCAGCTCGACGCGACGTTCGTGCGCGGCACCACCGCGGTCACCGGCCTGGAACTGGTCCCGGTGTGGCAGGACCAGCTGGTGGCCGCCCTGCCGGCTTCGCACGAGCTGGCCGCTCAGGACGACGTGGCGATCGAGCAGCTGCGCGACCTGCCGCTCAAGATCGCTCGACGTCGAGACAATCCGCCGCTCGTCGATCTGATCTTCACGGCCTGCGCCGACGCCGGCTTCGAGCCGATTCTCGCCGCGGCGAACGACCGGCTCGAGGACACCCTGGCCGAGATCGGCACCGGGCCGCCGTGCTGGACGGTGGTGTACGAGTCGCACGCGCGCGGGCTGCGGTCGTCCCGGTTGGCGTTCCGGCCGTTGCGCCCGGAGCTGTACCTGCCGACGATGCTGGCCGTTCCCGAGTCGGCGACCTCGCGCTCGCTCGCGCCGCTGTTACGCGCCTGCCAGGAGGCGGCCGACACCGATCACGATTCGTGATGGCTGGGCATCGAGATCACGTCTGGCTCGTGCGCCGCACGTCGGATGAGATGGAATCACCAATCAGCACAAGGAGATTCCGATGCCCATCATCACCGTTCAGCAGGGACCACGCGACGTCGAGCTGAAGCGCACGCTCGTCCGCAACCTCACCGACGCCATGGTCGACAGCTACGGCATCCCGGCCGAGACCGTCCAGGTGTGGATCCACGAGACGCCGCCGGACAGCTGGGGCGCCGCCGGCAAGCTCACTGCCGACTGACCGGTCCTACTTCAACAGGCGCGGCTCGAGACGGGTCTCGACAGCTGACCCGTCCGGGCCGCGCTCGACGAAGTACGCGCCCTTGCCGTCGAGCTCGGTGACCGCCTCGACCATCTCGGTGCCGCGGTACAGCACGCCGACGCCGTCGTCGGTGGCGTAGCCGGCCGGCAGGGTGCCGTCGGCGATCAGGCGCTGGAAGAGCGGCCGCCGCTGCTCCTCGCTGTCGTAGTGCACGCCGTTCGAGTACGGCACGAGCGCGAGCCCGTTGGTGACCGGCCGCAGGTCGGGACCGAAGGAGTCGGTGGTGCCGCCGACGTGCCAGCAGATCGACCCCGCCGAGACGCCGGTGAGCACCACGCCGGCCTGCCAGGCCTCGCGCATGACCTCGTCGACGCCGTGCAACCGCCACAGCGCGAGCAGCCCGGCGACGCTGCCGCCCCACACCCAGATGAGGTCCTGGCTGAGCAGGTGCTCACGGATGTCCTCGACGTTGGGCATCGGCAGCAGCCTGAGGTGGCTCGGCCGGATGCCGCCGCGCAACTGGGCCGCCTCGTAGAAGTGCGCAGTCAGCACCGTGCTGTCGCCCAGGGCGGTGCCGAGCAGGCACACCCGCGGATCGCGGCCCTCGACCCCGGCCAGGTCGACGGCGTACTCGGTCAGCGGCCCGAACTCCCAGTAGAGGCGCTTGCTCGATACGGCTCCGCCGGACGTGGCGAGGATGGTGGGCTGGTCGGCTGCCATGGCCGAACCGTACCGCCTGTGGATAACCGCCGACGCCGCGTCGCCGCATTCCCTACCGTTACCGCCATGACGTGGACGGTCCCGGGCTACGTGGTCGAGGAACTGCTCGGATACGGCGGCTTCGGCGAGGTCTGGCGCGGGCAGGCGCGGGCCACCGGGGCGCCGGTCGCGCTCAAGCGGTTGCCGGTGGACGACGCCGGCCAGGTCCACGCCGCGCGGGCCGAGGCGGCGCTGCTGTCGATGCTCGATCACCCACACCTGATCCGGCTGCACGAGCTGGTGGCGGTCGAGGCCGGCGTGGTGCTCGTACTCGACCTGGCCGGCGGGGGTTCGCTGGCCGACCTGTTGGCCCGGCGCGGGCGGCTCACGCCGGGCGAGGTGGTCACCGCGCTCGCGCCGATCGGTGCCGCCCTCGCGTACGCGCACAACGAGGGGGTGGTGCACGGCGACGTGACCCCGGCGAACGTGTTGTTCAGTGAGAACGGCCTGCCGTTACTGGGAGATCTCGGCGTGGCCCGCATCGTGGGCGACACCGCTCCGGCCCGCAGTACGCCGGCGTATGTCGATCCGTCGGTCGCCGCCGGGCACGCCCCCGGCGCGGCGAGCGACGTGTTCATGCTGGCCGCCGTCGCCGTCCACGCGCTGACCGGTCAGCCGGTGTGGACGGGCGTCACGCCCGAGGACACCGTGGCCCGGGCGGCGGCCGGTGACCTCGGCGAGCTGCCCGACCGGCTCGCCCAGCTATCACCGGATCTCGCCGCCTTGCTCGAACGGGCGCTGCGCATCGAGCCGCACCTGCGCTGCACCGCCGCCGAGTTCGCGCTGGATCTGCGGCACAGCAGCGAACCCGCCCCGGTCGAGCTGGCCGCGGGGCGCCCGCACCAAGTCGAGCCGCCGCCCGGGCCCCACCCGGAGGACGGGCCGGTGCCGGTCGCGGGCGCCGATACCGCGCGGCCCAGCTTCAGCCGTCCGGGTTACGACGCGCCGTCGAGCAATCCGGCACAGCACACCCACGGGGTGCGAGCCGCCCTGCACGCACCGGTGCCGCGCCGCCCGTCGCGGCTGCGCGAGCTGGTCCGACATCGCGGGACGCGGGTCGCCGGGCTGGTCGTCGCGGCGGTTGCGGTGGTCGCGGCCGGGGCGGGGCTGCTGCAGTGGACGACCGGCGGCAACCACCACGACGCCGACGCCCAGCGCGGCGGCGGCACGCACCGGCCGGCCGGAACGCCCCCGGCCGTCCCGGCCGTCCCCGCGGTCCCCGCCGTACCGACGACACCGGCGGGTTCGTCGGCCGCGTCGCCGGCCGGGGCGACGGCACTGCTGCAGAGCCTGGACCGGATCCGCGAGCAGGCCTTCGCCCGGCGCGAGGCGTCGCTGCTCGCCCGCGTCTACGTGGCCGGCCCGCTGCTCGAGCAGGACACCGCCCTGCTGCGCCGGGTGGTGCCGGCCGGGTGCGGGCTGGTCGGCGTGCACACCACCTACGCCGCCGTCACGGTGGGCCCGGTGCACGAGCGGCTGGTGCTCTCGACGACGGCGACCCTGGCCCCGTCCCGGCTGAGCTGCCACAGCACGTCCTCGCCCGGCGCCGCGGGCGAACGTCCGACCCGGCTGCGCATCGAGCTGGTCCGCCGGCCGGACGGCTACCGCATCGCCAGCCAGCAGCGAGTGTGATGAGGGCTTGCGCCGAACCGGCGCTCAGGCGGGATGAAGTAGCGGCACGCCGAGCTCGGCGAACAGGGCCCGGGCGTCTCGCCAGCACTCGGCCGCGCTGACGCAGTCGCCGAGCTCGCCCAGCGCGGCGCTGATGCCGGCCAGTGCGCGGGCCTGCTCGTACGGCTCGCCGAGGTCGCGGGCGATGCGCAGCGCGGCCCGGTGATGCTCGAGCGACTCGCCCGGACGGGCCGTCGCCCGGCTCGTCTCGCCCAGCCCGTTGAGCGCGCCGACCTCGACGTGGCGCTGCCCGATCTCGCGGGCGATGGCCAGCGCGCGCTGCTCGTGCACGATGGCGTCCTCGTGCCGGCCCCGCCGCAGGTAGACCTGGCCCAGATTGCTGAGCGCCTCGGCTTCGCGGGCCCGGTAGCCGACCTCGCGGAAGATCTCGATGGCCCGGCGGTGGTGCTCGTGCGCGACGTCGGTGTCGCTCCAGCGAAGGTGCACCTTGCCCAGCTCGTCGAGCGCCTCGCCTTCGCGGACCCGGTTGCCGATCTCGCGGGCGATCTGCAGCGACTCGCACAGCAGCACGTGCGCCTCGTCGAGCTGGCCGCAGCGCTGCAGCACGCTGCCCAGGTTCAGCAACGCGTTGGCCTCGGCGCTGCGGTCGGCGATCTCGCGGCGGATCGCCAGCGCCTGACGGTGATGCTCGAGCGCGTCCGGATAGCGGGCCCACGACTCGTACACGATGCCCAGGTTGCCCAGGACCTTCGCCTCGGCGGCTCGGTCGGCGACCTCGCGGCACGCCCGCAGGGCGGCTCGCAGCCGATCGAACGCGTCGTCGTAGCGGCCCTGTTGCCAGTACGCGCAGCCCAGCGTGTTCAGCGCCGCGGCCACCCCGGATCGATCGCCGGTGCGGCGGCGAATCCGCAGGGCCTGCCCGAAGTGCTCGATCGCCTCGTCGAGGCGGCTCAGCATGAAGTAGGTGGTGCCGAGGCTGACCAGGGCGGTGGCCCGCGCGTCCTGATCGCCCAGCGTCGTGGCCGCGGCCAGCGCCGCCTCGTGCACGGCCAGCGACTCGGTCAGGTGCCCGCCGACGTGCAGGTACCGCTCGAGCGACTGAGACAGCGCGAGGACGACGCCCGGTGCGCCGGCCTCGGCCGCGTGGCCCACCGTGGCGACGAGATTGGGACGCAGCGCGTCCAGCCAGGCCACCGCCTGCTCGGACCGGTCGAACTCCGGCACCGGTGTGCCGGAGTGCCGCCGCGGGTGCGGGCGAAGCTGGCGCCCGAACGGGAACGCGGCATCCATGGCGGCGGTCGACGCGTGCCGGTAGTAGTCGAGTAGCCGGGCGCCGGCCTCGCGGCGTTCGGCCTCGGATTCGACGATCATCACGTGCTCGGCGGCGTACGCGCGGAGCAAGTCGTGCATGGTGAACCGGTCGCGGCCGACCGGATCGATCAGGTGCGCGGCGCGCAGCACGCCGAGCAGCCGGCGGGCGTCCGGCACCGGACAGTCGGCCAGGGCGGCCGCGGCCGGGCAGTCCCAGTCGCTGGCCGGCACCAGGCCGAGCAGCCGGAACAGCCGCGCCGCCGCCGGGGCCAATGCCCGGTACGACCACGAGAACACTGCCCGTACGGCGGTGTACGGATCCTCGCCCGCGGTCAGCGCGTCCAGCCGCGAACCGTCGCGCAGCTCGGCCACCATGTCGCGGACCGGACGGTCGGCGATCCGCTCGGCGGCGATGCGCAGCGCCAGCGGCAGGCCGGCACACATCCGGGCCAGCTCGCGCACCGCCACCGGGTCGGCCGCCCCGGCCGGCCCGAGCACCCCGTCGAGCAACGCCACCGCCTCGGCCTCGGGCAGCCGGGTCAGCGCCACCCGCGCCGCTCCGTCGCGGGCGATCAGCCCGGCGAGATCGTCGCGGCTGGTCACCAGCACCAGGCTGGACGACGAGCCGGGCAGCAACGGTCGCACCTGGTCGGGGTGGCAGGCGTTGTCCAGCAGGATCAGCACCCGCCGCCCGTCGATCGTCGAGCGGTACAGGCCGGTGAGGGCGTCCAGGTCGAGCGGGATCTCCGCCCCCGGCAGGCCGAGCGCCCGCAGTGCACTGGCCAGCGCCTGCGCGGCGCGCACCGGGCGATCCAGGTCGTAGCCGCGCAGGTTCAGATAGATCTGCCCGTCCGGGAACCGGTCGATGATGCGGTGGGCCCAGTGCGTGGCGAGCGCGGTCTTGCCCACCCCGGCGGTGCCGGCTATGACCGCGACGGACAGGGCGTCGTCGCCGGCGAGCAGGGCATCCAATCGGGCCAGGTCCTCGGCCCGGCCGGTGAAGCCCGAGACGTCCGGGGGCAGGTGCCGGGGTACCGGGGCGGGCGTCGGCCGGGGTGTGGACGTCTCGCCGGCCAGCACCGCGGCGTGCATCCTGCGCAGCTCGTCGCCGGGGGCGATGCCGAGCTCGGCGTCCAGGGCCCGGCGCGCCGTCTCGTACGCGGACAGCGCCTCGGCCTGGCGGCCGGCTCGCCACAGTGCCTGCATCAGCTGGGCCCACAGGTGCTCGCGCAACGGGTGGGCGATGGTCAGCTCGCGCAGGTCGGCGATCAGCTCGGCCGGCCGGCCCAGCCGCAGGTGCGCGTCGATGCGCCGCTCCTGGGCCTGCAGGTACAGCTCGGCCAGGCGCGGCACGTCGCGGCTGTGCAGTTCCTCGGACTCGACGTTGCCCAGCGGGCTGCCGCGCCACAACGCGACGGCCTCGTCGAGCCGGCTGGCCTGCTCGGTCGCGTCGTCGGTGCCCAGCGCCTGCGCGACCTTCGCCTCGAACCGGGCGAGGTCCAGCTGCCCCGGCGACACGTGGATCTGGTAGCCGCCGTCGAGCGTCTCGATGAGGGTGCCGTCATCGCCCAGCAGTTGCCGCAGCCGGGTGACGTAGGTCTGGATGGCGCGTCGCGGGTTGTCCGGCGACACGTCGGCCCACAGCTGATCGGCGAGCTGGCCCAACGACGTGGGCTGGTTGGCCCGCAGCAGCAAGGTGGCGAGCAGCGTGCGCAGCTTGGCCGCCGGGATGGGCACGACGCGGCCGGCGTCCACCACCTCGAGCGGACCGAGTACGCGAAATTCCATGACCGGCTTGGATCCCTTCGCAGACGTCCCGCCCGGCAAAGCGCCGACAGCGTAGGCACAGCCTAGGAACGGGCTACGACACGGCGAGCTCCGCGCGCAGCTCGTCGGCCTCGCGGACGCCGAGGCTGGTGTACTCGTGCACGGCGAGCAGCCAGCTCTCCCGGGCGCCGTCGTCGTCGCCGAGATCGCGCCGGGCCGCGCCGATACCGGCCAGCGCCCGGGCCTGCTCGTACCGGTCGCCGAGTTCGTCGGCCAGGGCCAGGGCGTTCTCGTGGCAGGCGCGCGCCTGGTCGGGCAGCGCGGCCGCCGCCAGTGACTCGCCGAGCGCGTTGTGCGCGCGCACCTCGCCGCGGCGGTGCCCGATCTGGCGGGCGGTCCGCAGGGCCAGCTCGTGCTGGCGCAACGCTTCGGCGGTCCGGCCCTGGTCGGCGTCGAGCGAGCCCAGACCGGTCAGGCAGCTGGCCTCGCGCGAGATGTCGCCGATCTCGCGGAACAGGTCCAGCGCCTGCTGGTACTGCTCGAGTGCCACCGTGCCGTGCCCCCGGCGCCGGTTCGCATCGCCCAGGTGCTCGAGTGCGGACGCCTCGCGGTGCCGGTCGCCGATGTCGCGGGCTACCGCCAATCCCTGGCGCAGCTGCGCGAACGCGCGGTCGTCGTCGCCGAGCCGTCCGTACAGGTAGCCGGCCCCGATCAGGGCGTCGGCCTCGGTGGCCCGATCGCCGATCGCCCGGAACAGCGCCAGCGCCTGCTCGACGTAGCCGATCGCGACGTCGTAGCGGCCCTGGTAGGTCATGACCTGGCCCAGGGCGCCCAGCGCCCGGGCCTCCAGGCTGCGATCGCCGCCCGCTCGCGCCAACGCCAGCGCCTGGCCCAGGTAGGTGAACGCGTCGTCCCACTGACCCCGCTCGAGATGCAGCACGCCGATGCTCTGCACCGCCTCGGCCACGGTGCCCTCGTCGCCGGCGTGCTGGGCCAGCGCGAGCGTCTGGTGCAGCTCGTCGCCGGCCTCGTCGAAGCGGCCCAGCCGCAGGTGCGTCCGGCCGAGGTTGTGCAGGACGACGGCCCGCTCGGCGGGGGTGCGGGCGCAGCTCAGGGCGTGGCCGTGGACGGCGAGCAGGTCGGTGTGCAGGGCGCCCACGTACAGGTACCGGTGCAGGGTCGCGGCGAGGGTGACCGAGTGTTCGGGCCAGCCGGCGTCCGCGGCGTGCAGCGTGGCCGCCACAAGCGCGGGACGTTGCCGATCCAGCCAGGCGAGCGCGCCCTTGGCGTCACACGGCGGCCCGGCCGTCTCCGCCTGCGGCACCCGGGGTCGGCGGTGCTGCTCGAACGCGAACGCGGCGTCCATCGCCAGCGCGCTGCTGTGCACGTAGTAGGCCAGCAGCCGCCCGGTGGCGGCTCGGCGTCCGGCCTCGGTCTCGTGGGCCTGGGTGCGGTCGAGGGCGTACGCCCGCAGCAGGTCGTGCATGGTGTAGCGCCCGTCGTGGCGGACCTCGATCAGGTGCGCCCGGGCCAGGGCGTTCAACTGGCGGCGGGCCTCGCCGACGCTGCAGCCGGCGAGCGCGGCGACGGCGGGGGTGTCCCAGCTGCTGCCCGGAACCAGCCCGAGCAGCCGGAACACCCGGGCCGCGACCGGCGACACCGAGCGGTACGACCAGGACAGCACGACGTCCAGGGCGCTGTGCGCGTCGCCGTCGGTGGCGAACGCGTCCAGGCGCGGCTGCGTGGTCAGGTCGGCCACTGCCTCGGACACCGATGCCTCGACCCGGCTCGCGACGCGATCGGCCGCGATGCGCAGCGCCAGCGGCAGCCGGTCACACAGCCGCACCAGCCGGTCTATGGCCGCCTCGTCGTGATCGGTGCGTGGCAACAGCCGGCGCAGCACGCCGGCCGCGTCGTCGTAGCTCAGCTGCTCGACCCGGACGCGGACGGCCCCGTCGCGGCTGACCAGGCCGGCGAGGTCGTCGCGACTGGTCACCACGACGCGGCTGCGCCCTGGGCCCGGCAGCAGCGGGCGCACCTGCTCGGCACTGCAGGCGTTGTCCAGCACGACCAGCGCGGCTCGGTCGGCCAGCCGCGACTGCAGCAGCGCCTGGCGATCGTCCGCGCCGGCCGGGACCTCGCTGCCGGACACCCCGACCGCACGCAGCAGCAGCTCCTGCGCGTGGTCGGACGGCATCGGCCGGCCCGGGTCGTAGCCGCGCAGGTTGACATAGACCTGCCCGTCGGGGAAGCGGGCGGCCACCCGGTGCGCCCAGTGCACAGCCAGCGCGGTCTTGCCGACGCCGGCGGTGCCGGTCAGCACGCACATCGGCGCGCCGGCGCGCAGCTGCTCGTCCAGTTGCTCCAGCTCGGCGGCCCGGCCGGTGAAGCCGCGAACGTCGGGCGGCAGTTGCCGGGGCCGCCGGTCGAAGCCACCGCTGCCGCTGCCGCCGCCGGAGCGGATCGCCGCGTACGTGGCCCGCAGCTGCTCGCCCGGGTCGATGCCGAACTCGTGCACCAGCCGCCCGCGCGCCGTCTCGTAGGCCAGCAGCGCTTCGGCGGCCCGGCCGGTGCCGTTCAGGGCGAGCATGAGCTGCACCCAGAACCGCTCGTGCCAGGGGTAGGCGGTGGTCAGTTCGACCAGCTGAGGCACCAGCTCGGGCTGCTGGCCGAGCTGCAACCCCGCGTCCATGCGGCGCTCGCGGGCCAGCAGCCACCGCTCGATCAGCGGCGTGACGTCCTGGGCGTGCAGGGCCGGGGACTCGACGTTGGACAGCGGCGTGCCGCGCCACAGCTGCCCGGCTCGGTCGAGCAACACGGCGGCGTCCTCCGGCCGCGGGGCGGCCACCGCGCGGTCGAGCAGCTCGCTGAACACGGTGAGGTCGAGCTGGCCCGGGGCGAGCTCGATCAGGTACCCGTCGGGCTGGGTGCGGATGCGGTCGCGGCTCGCGCCGAGCGCGTCGCGCAGTCGGGTCACGTGGGTGTGCACCGCCCGGCGGGGATGGGCGGGCACGGCGCCGGCCCACAACCGTTCGGCGATGCACTCGATCGAGGTCGGCTGGTTCGCGCGCAGCAGCAAGGTGGCCAGCAGCGCGCGCTGCTTGGCCGCGACGATGGGCACGGGCCGGCCGTCCTCGACGACCTCGAGTGGTCCGAGTACGCGAAACTCCACGCAGTCCCCCTAACTGTGCGTGTCTGCGAGCGTAGGTCGGCACCCCGCTCCTGTGCCAGCGGCGGCCCGGTGCCGCAACGACACCGTGCTGAAAGCGGAATCCGAGATTGTGCTTGCAGCCTGCGGGGGTTGCAGGCTGTGCTGGCCTGCCTTCGAGGAGTTGCCATGAGCCAGACCACGACCACAGAGGAAGCGCCGGAGCGTCCGGGGCGCAAGCGCGTGCCACGGCCGCGGGGCTTCTACGTGATCGGGGCCTTGGCGGTCGTCTGGCTGTTGTTCGGCCTGGCCGGCGGCTCGTACCAGGGCAAGCTGGGCGACGTCCAGAAGAACGACAACGCGTCGTGGCTGCCGAAGTCGGCCGAGTCGACGAAGGTCGACAAGGAATCCCAGCAGTTCCGCAATGTCTTGTCGATCTCCGGGTTCGTCGTCTATCAGCGCGACTCGGGGCTGACCGACGCGGACAAGACGAAGATCAACCACGATGCGCAGGCGTTTCGCGGGCTGAAGGGGATCGCGGCCGACGAGGTCGGCACCCCGCAGTACTCGAAGGACGGGCGTACCGCCAGCGTCGAGGTGCCGCTGATCGGCAAGCAGGACGGTGTCACCGTCAAGGGTCCCGACCTGGTCGACTACGAGAAGAGCGTGCTCAAGACGGCGCGCGCGAACGCCCCGCCGGGCCTCGCGATCCACAGTGCCGGTGGCGGCGGCCTGCTCGTCGCGTTCATCGACGCATTCAGCGGCATCGACGGCGCGCTGATCTTCGCCGCGCTGCTCGTCGTCATCGTGATCTTGCTCGTCGTGTACCGGAGCCCGGTGCTGTGGATTGTCCCGCTGCTGAGCTCGGTGCTGGCGTTGGGCTCCGCGTCGCTGATCATCTACCAGCTGGCCAAGCACAACATCCTGACGTTGAACGGGCAGAGCCAGGGCATCCTGTTCGTACTCGTCCTCGGCGCGGGCACCGACTACGCCCTGCTGCTGATCAGCCGCTATCGCGAGGAACTGCACACGTACCAGAGCCGGGTCGAGGCGATGACCGTCGCCTGGCGCGGTGCCGCCCCGGCGATCGGGGCGTCCGGCGTCACGGTCACGCTCGGCCTGCTGTGCCTGACCCTCGGCGAGCTGAACTCCGACCGCAGCCTGGGACCGGTCTGCGCGATCGGCATCCTGTGCACGCTGTTCGTGATGCTGACGTTCCTGCCGGCCGTGCTCGTCCTGTGTGGACGGTGGGTGTTCTGGCCGCGCGTGCCGCACGTCGACCACGCCGCCGACATCGCCACGCACGGCCTGTGGGGGCGGTTCGCCGCCGCGCTGGGCCGGCGCGCGCGCCTCGGCTGGATGGTCACCGCGGTCGTGCTGATCGCCTGCGTGGCCCTGATCGGCGGCCTCAAGACCGGCGGGCTGCGCGTCACCGACAGCTTCACCAACAAGCCGGACGCGGTCACCGGGCAGCAGATCTACGACGCCAACTTCGACCGGGGCACCGGCTCGCCGGCGGTGATCATCGCCTCGGCCGCGCACACGGACGACGTGATCGCCGCGGTGTCTCGCGTGCCCGGCGTGGTGCCGGGACCGGGCTCGGTGTGCGTCGAGGTCGACTACGGCAAGCTCGCGCAGGCGATCAAGGGCGGTGCGGTGCCGCCGGCGCAGGCGAGCTGCCCGCCGGCCGCGTTGCAGGTACAGCCGGTGGACGGCCGCATCGCGATCGACGCCAAGCTGGTCGACCGCTACGACACCTCGCAGGCGTACGCCACGGTGAATCGCATCCGCGACGTGGTGCATCCGATCGACGGCGCGGACGCCCGGGTCGGTGGTCAGTCGGCGATCAACTACGACGTGCAGCAGGCGTCGCGGCACGACCGCAACCTGGTGATCCCGATCGTGCTCGTGGTGATCCTGATCGTGCTGGCGCTGTTGCTGCGTGCGCTCGTGGCCCCGCTGCTGCTGATCGCGACGGTGGTGCTGTCGTTCAGCGCGACGTTGGGTGTGTCGGGCTTCGTGTTCAACCACATCTTCCATTTCAAGAACGCCGACCCCGCGTTCCCGTTGTTCGCGTTCGTGTTCCTCGTCGCGCTGGGCATCGACTACAACATCTTCCTGATGACGCGGGTGCGGGAGGAGACGCTGCAGTACGGCACCCGCGACGGCATCCTGCGCGGGCTGGCCGTGACCGGCGGCGTGATCACCTCGGCCGGCGTCGTGCTGGCGGCGACGTTCACCGTGCTGGGCGTGCTGCCCGTCGTGTTCCTCGCCGAGATCGGGTTCGCCGTGGCGTTCGGGGTGTTGCTGGACACCATCCTGGTGCGCTCGATCCTGGTGCCGGCGCTCAGCCACGACATCGGCAAGCTCATCTGGTGGCCGTCCAAGCTGGCCTCCGCCAAGGACTGAGCCGGCGCATCCGGTCCGCGCAGGCACGGGATCCGCGCAGGAAGATCGTTCCGCGAGGCGGATCTTCCTGCGTATGCCGCCCCATACGGCTGTCCGCGCAGGAAGATCGCATCAGCGAGGTGATCTTCCTGCACGGCGACCTGGGCCGGACTGCCGGCGAGAAGGTTGTCCGCGCTTCGCGGCGCTATGGCGACGCGGGCCGCGGACAACTCCGGCCGCGGCGCTCGAGGTCGACGGTTTGCTTGCTGGTCACGGCGGATGAGACGAGATGTAGTCCATTCCGCCGAGATGATCGGCGGTTCGTTCATGATCAGGATCGGTTGGGTTGATCATCAGCCCGTCAGCTGGCGATATCGGTCGTTGACGGGCTGTTGATCATGAAGATGAGCAGCCGCGCGCCTGCGGTTTTGGTCGTTCGGACCGCGCTACGCGGCTCGGACGACCAAAACCGTGGTCAGCCGAGGACGGCGCGTACGGCCGGTTCGAGCTCGGGGTACCGGAACTCGAACCCCGCCTGGGACAGCACGCGCGGCAACACCCGGGCACCGCCGAGCAGTGCGTCGGCGAAGTCACGCAGGACGGGGCGCAGCACGAACGCCGGCACCCGCATGACCGCCGGACGGTGCATCGCGTGGGCCACTGCGGCGACGATCTCTCGGTTGCGGGCGGCGTTCGGTGTGGTGACGTTGACCGGGCCGCTGATGTCCGAGTCGAGCAGGAACCGGATGGCCGCGACCTCGTCGGTCAGCGTCACCCAGGACAGGAACTGCCGGCCGCTGCCCTGCGGTCCGGCCAGCCCGACCCGGGCGAGGGGCCGCAGCGTCTTGATCAAGCCGCCGTCGCGGGCCAGCACGATGCCGGTCCGCAGCGACACGACCCGGGCGCCGGCCTCGCGGGCCGGGTCGGCGGCCGCCTCCCACTTCACGCAGAGCTCGGCGAAGTAGTCCGTGCCGGGCGGGGCCGACTCGTCCACCACCGCCTCGCCCTTGTCGCCGTAGTAGCCGACGGCCGAGGCCGCGATGAACGTCGGGCGGTGATCGCTCGCGGCGATGGCCGTGGCCAGCGTGCCGACCGGGCCGATGCGGCTGGTGTACAGGCGGTCCTTGTACGCCCGCGTGGGCGGATGCGGTTGCAGCGGCACGCCGGTCAGGCACACCACGGCGTCGACGCCGGTGAGCGCGGTCGCCGGCAGGTCGGGCACGTCCGGATGCCACTCGACCTCGTCGGCCCGCGCGGTCGGCCGGCGTACGAGGCGCCGCACGTCGTGCCCGTCCGCGCGCAGCGACGTCGTGAGCACGGAGCCGATCAGCCCGGACGATCCCGCAACGAGCACTGTGCTCATCCGGCCCCATTCGTGTCCGCGCGGGCCCACCAAAGGACAGCGGACCGCACGCGGACGCGAGCGCAAGCTCCCTCCGGTCGCGCGCGGGCCGGGCTCTTCGCGCGAGCGTTCATCGCGTTGTGCTCACCTCACGCCAGGCCTAGGGCGCGCTCGAAGTTGCCGGCTTCGAGACGGGTCTTGACCGTGGTGAGGAACCGGGCCGCGTCCGCGCCGTCGACGATGCGGTGGTCGTAGGTCAGGGCCAGGTAGACCATCGAGCGGATCGCGATCGTCTCGCCCAGCTCAGGGTCACTGACCACGACCGGACGCTTGACGACCGCGCCGGTGCCCAGGATGCCGACCTGCGGCTGGTTGAGGATCGGCGTGTCGAACAGCGCGCCGCGGCTGCCGGTGTTGGTCAGCGTGAACGTGCCGCCGGCCAGCTCGTCCGGGCTGATCTTGTTGCCCCGGGTGCGGTCGGCCACGTCGGCGATGGCCCGGGCCAGGCCGGACAGGTTGAGGTCGCCGGCGTTGTGGATCACCGGTACGAGCAGCCCGCGCTCGGTGTCGACCGCGACACCCAGGTGCTCGGTGTCGTGGTAGGTGATCGTCTTGGCCTCGGTGTCGATCGAGGAGTTGACGGCCGGGTGGGCCTTCAACGCCTCGACGGTGGCCACCGCGAAGAACGGCAGGAACGACAGCTTGACGCCCTCGCGCGCCTCGAACGCCGCCTTGGCCCGATCGCGCAGCCGGGCGATCTTCGTGACATCCACCTCGACGACGGTGGTGAGCTGCGCCGACACGTGCAGCGATTCGACCATGCGGGTGGCGATGGTCTGGCGCAGCCGGCTCATCTTCTCGGTGTGGCCACGGGCCGGGCCGGCCGCCGGCTGGGCCGACGGCGTCGACGGGGGCGCTTGAGTCGGCTGGGCGTTTGCGGCCGGGGCGGCCGGGGCAGCTGCCGTGACCGGGGCGCTCGGGGCGGGGGCCGCGGCCGGTGCGGGCGCGGTGAGCGTGGCCGGCGCGGGGGCGTACGCGGGCACAGTCGCAGGCTCAGGCGCTGCCGCCGGAGCCGGTGCCGGGGCCGCGTCCTGCTCGGCCTGGGCCCGGCGCTCGGCCGCGGCCAGCACGTCGGACTTGCGGATGCGACCGCCGACCCCGGTACCCGCGATGGCGGTCAGGTCGACGCCGTGCTCGGTGGCCAGCTTGCGAACCAGCGGCGTGACGTACGTGCCGGCGAGGTCGTCGTCCTCGCCGTCGCCGTCGCCCTCGGCCGGAGCCGGCGCGGTTGCCCCGTCGCTGGACGGGGGCGCGGGCTGGGCCGCCGGCGCGGCGGGAGCGGCCGGCGCCGGGGGAGCGGCCGGCGCGGCGGGGGCAGGGGCCGGAGCGGGGGCCGGAGGAGCGGCCTGAGCGACCGGCTGCGGCTCGGGCTGCGCCGGAGCCGGTGGGGCTTGCTGGGCCGGAGCCGGCGGCGCCTCCTGAGCCGGCGGCGCCTGAGCCGGCGGTGCCTGAGCCGGCGGTGCCTCCTGAGCCGGCGCAGCGGCCGGCGCGGCGGCAGCGGCGGGGGCCGAGTCGCCACCACCGGCGTCGCCGTCGCCGATCACGGCCAGTTCGACGCCGATCTCGACCGTCTCGTCCTCTTGCACCTTGATCGAGGTGAGCGTGCCCGACGCGGGCGAGGGAACCTCGGTGTCGACCTTGTCGGTGGAGACCTCGAGTAGCGGTTCGTCGGCGTCGACGTGGTCGCCCTCGTTCTTCAACCATCGGGTGACGGTTCCCTCGGTGACGCTCTCACCGAGGCGCGGCATGGTCACAGAGACCGACATGGTCCAAGGCTCCTTCGAGTCATCAACTCATCAGTTTCGGATGGGGCTCACTCGTGCACGTGCAAGGGCTTGCCGGCGAGCAGCAGGTGCGCCTCACCGATTGCCTCGGACTGCGT
>DASXYE010000273.1:0-6209 GCA_036502695.1 Jatrophihabitantaceae bacterium | reverse complement strand
GAGGTGGCCGTCGAGGGTGGCGTCGAGGCCTACCTGGCCCAGCACGGCCGGCCGATCACGTACTCGTACGTGCGCGACCGGTGGCCGCTCTCGGCGTACCAAACGGTGTTTGCGCACCACCCGGGCAGCGCCGAGATGCCCAGCGCCGGGCGGCCGTTCACCGATGCGCTCGTCACGTCGCTGATTACGTCCGGGGTGGCCGTCGCGCCGATCACGTTGCACACCGGGGTGTCGTCGCTCGAAGAGGGCGAGCCGCCGTTGCCCGAGCGGTATCTCGTCCCCGGGTCTACAGCCCGGCTGGTTAACGCGACGCGCGGCGCCGGCGGGCGGGTTGTCGCCGTGGGCACGACGGTCACGCGGGCGTTGGAGACGGCGGCGCGCGTCGACGGCTGGGTCAGTCCGAGCGCGGGGTGGACCGACCTGGTGCTCGGCCCGGCCCGTCCGGCCCGCGTCGTCGACGGCTTGATCACCGGATGGCACGCGCCCGGCGCGTCACACCTGCTGCTGCTCGAGGCGGTAGCCGGCCCGGATCTCGTCGCGTCGGCGTACAAGGAAGCGCTGGCCGAGCGGTACCTGTGGCACGAGTTCGGCGACAGCTGCCTGCTACTACCCGAACGTCCCCGAGCGATCATGCACGCAGCTGCTTAGGGCGCCCCAGGGAGCCGCAGACCCTGTGATTGCGCGCGCGATCCGCACACTGCGGAGATTTCCGCACCCCGCGGAACACCTCGGCAGCAACCATCGCGCTGAGCTGGCTCGGTCCACGCGGTCTGCGACGTGGCCCCGTCGAAGGCGCCGGACCGACCCACGACCGCGAGGACTAGGAACCCACCGCCGCCAGCAGCGCCGGGTGCAGCAGGCCGTTGCTGGCGGCGGCGGTGCCCTGCAGCACGCCGTCGACGCCGTTCAGGCCGCTGAACCGCCCGCCGGCCTCGACCACGATCGGCGCCACAGCGGCCATGTCCCACAAGGACAACTCCGGCTCGGCGGCGATATCGACCGCACCCTCGGCGACCAGCATGTACGACCAGAAATCACCGTACGCGCGGGTACGCCACACCTGGTCGGTCAGCTCGATCAACCGATCTCGGGCGCCGCGCGCGGCCCACCCGCCGAGCGACGCGTAGGACAGGCTGGCGTCCGCCAAGGCGGAAACGCGCGATACGGACAGCCGGCGCGGCCCAGCGCCCAGCGCCGACACCCATGCGCCGCCGCCGCGATGAGCCCACCACCGGCGCCCCAGAGCAGGCGCCGACACCACGCCTAGCACGGCATCGTCGCCGTCGAGCAGTCCGATCAAGGTGGCCCACACCGGCACACCCCGGACGAAGTTCTTGGTGCCGTCGATCGGATCGATCACCCACCGGCGCCAGCCGGAGCCGACCTGCCCGAACTCCTCGCCCCACACGGCGTCGTCCGGGCGGACGTCGCTCAGCCGGGCTCGCAGCGACTCCTCGGTCGCTCGGTCGGCGTCGCTCACGGGGGTCAGGTCGGGCTTGGTCTCCACGATTAGGTCAACCGCGCCGAACCGCCCGGACGTGATCGTGTCGGCGGCATCGGCCAGGCTGAGCGCCAGCTCAAGATCGTCTTCGAGAGTCACCGCAAAGGTGTATCACCCCGCGTGGAACGGCGCTCATACTCCACGTTGGGGGTAGACGTTGCTGCGGCTAACAGTGCTCGGCGATTTCGCTGTCGAGGTCGACGGCCGGGCGATCGACGACGCGGCTTGGCGCCGGCGCAAAGCGCGCACACTCGTCAAGCTGCTCGCACTCGCGCCCGATCACACGCTGCACCGCGACCAGCTGCTCGAGGCCATGTGGCCGGACACGACGGCCGCCGCCAACAACCTGCACCAAGCGCTGTTCGCCGCCCGCCGCGCGATTCGAGCCGAGCAGTACCTGCAACTGCGCGACGAGCGCATCGTCCTCGGCGAACCGGTCGAGATCGACGTGGACGCGTTCGAGGCGGCCGCGACGCTGGCCGAACGCACCGGACGGCCCGACCACGCGAACGACGCCATCGCGAGCTACCACGGCGAGCTGCTGCCGGCGGATCGGTACGAGCCGTGGAGCGAACCCCGCCGCGACGCCCTGCGCCGGCGCTACCACGGGTTGGTGTCCGACCTGGCCGTCGCTCAGCTCAAGGCCGGCGAGTACGGCGCCGCGCTGCAGTTGCTGCAGCCGGTGCACGACGCCGAGCCGCTGGACGAGGACATCGCCCGGCTGTTGGTGCGCGCCCAGCTGGCCGCCGACCGCCGGGCCGCCGCGATCTCGACCTACCAGGCACTGGTCGAATCCCTGCGGGACGAGCTGGGCGTGGCGCCCGCGCCCGCGACGCAGGACCTCGGCCGCGAATTGAGTGCCCAGCCGGAGCACGCGCCGGTGACCACCCCGCACAACCTGCCGCTGCGGCTGTCCAGCTTCGTCGGCCGGGAGCGGGAACTGCACGAGGCGCAGGCGGCGCTGCGGCACACCCGGCTGCTGACGCTCACCGGGACGGGCGGCTGCGGCAAGACCCGGCTGGCCGTCGAGATCGCCGAGGTGCTGCTGGCCGACTACCCCGGCGGCGTGCACCTCGTCGAGCTGGCTCCGCTCGCGACATCCGGCGCGGTGCCACTCGCGTTGGCGGCAACGCTCGGCGTGCAGCAGGCCCCGGACACCGACCCGACGGCCGCTCTCGCCCAGCACGTGCGCCGGCGCCTGCAGCCGATGCTGCTCGTCCTCGACAACTGCGAGCACCTGGTCGATGCCGCCGCGGCGCTGGCCCATCAGCTGCTGACGAACGCGCCCAACCTGACGGTGCTCGCCACCAGTCGTCAGCCGCTGCTGCTGCCCGGCGAGGTCGTCCGCCGGGTGCCGTCCCTGTCGCTGCCGGACGAGGCGCCCCGGCTGTTCGTCGAGCGGGCCGCCGCGGCGACGCCGGGCTTCGAGGTGACCGAGCGCAATGCCGCCGACGTCGCCACCCTGTGCCGTCGCTTGGACGGGTTGCCGCTCGCCCTGGAGCTGGCGGCGGCCCGGCTGCGGTCGATGCCGCTGGGTGAGCTGGTCCGTCGCCTGGACGATCGGTTCGCCCTACTGGTGGGCGGCAATCGGGCCGGG
Organism: Jatrophihabitantaceae bacterium; assembly: GCA_036502695.1. Classification (GTDB taxonomy): domain Bacteria; phylum Actinomycetota; class Actinomycetes; order Mycobacteriales; family Jatrophihabitantaceae; genus DASXRA01. Next base: position 3,111 of record DASXYE010000273.1, on the reverse strand, counting down.
CTGACCCGCCAGCAGACGCTGCGCGCCACCGTCGACTGGAGCCACGACCTGCTCACCGAACCGGAGCAGGCGTTGCTGCATCAGCTGTCCGTGTTCGTCGGCGGGTTCTCGCTGGACGCCGCCGAGGCGGTCTGCGGTGGCGATGTCGCCGAGCGGCTCGGCGGGCTGGTCGATCGCAGCCTGGTGACGCTGGACGAGGGCGACGGCGCGGCGCGGTACCGACTGCCCGAGACGATCCGCGAGTACGCCGCGGAGAAGCGTCCCGACAAGCCGGCGCAGTTGCGGGACCGGCACGCCCGGTGGGCGCTCGAGCTGGCCGAGCGGGCCGAGCCCGAGCTCGCGCACACCGGCCGCACTCGCGCCTTTCGCCGGCTGGCCGTCGAGGACGGCAACCTGCGCGCGGCGCTGGCCTGGCTGCAAGACACCGATCCGCCGGCCGCCCTGCGCCTGGCCGGGCGGATGTGGCGGTACTGGCTGCGGTCGGGCCGCCTGGGCGAGGGACTGCAGGCGCTGCACCGGGTCGTGGACGCCGCCTCCGAGCCGACGACCGACCGGGCCCGCGCCCTGCTCGGCCTGTGCGGGCTGACCAACCGGGCCGGCCGCATGACCACCTGGGACGTCTACGCCGCCGAACGGGTGCGCATCTTCACCGAACTGGGCGATCCGGCCGGGACGAGCCGGGCGCACTTCTACCTGGGCGTGCAGGGTTGGCTGACCCAGCAGTTCGACCAGGCCCGGTCGACGTTCGACGCCGCGCTGTCGGTGGCCGACGAACACGGTCTGGTCGCCGAGGCGGCCGCTGCCCGATTCGGACTGGCCGGCATCGACTGCCTGCAGGGCCGACCCGCCGCGGCCGAGGCCGGCCTGGGGGAGGTACTCGCCGCCGTGCGGCGCCTCGACGGTGCAGGCGGTGCGCCGATGCCGGTGTTCAACGTCATGCCCATCCCACGGCGCCAGCCCGATCGCGATCCCCGGCACGTCGTGTTCGAGGAGACGGCGATGCCGTTCATCGAACCGGCCGGATCACTGGCGGTCGGCTACGTGGTCGCCAACCTCGGCAGCGTCGCCCGGGAAGCCGGAGACTACGAGCTGGCCCGGGAGCGGTACGAGAGCGCGCTGCGAACCTTCGAGGACGTCGCGGACGACGCCGGAACCGCGATCGCGCTGTCGCGGCTGGGGAATCTGTCGGGGAACATGGGCGATCCGGCCCGGGCGCAGGCGCAGCTCGAGGCGGCGCTCCGGCTGTTCCGTCGTACCCGGGACTCGCGCTGCATCGGCCAGACCGGCGCCAACCTCGGCTACTGGACGGCGCGGGCCGGCGACCTGGCTCGCGGCCGGGCCATGGTCGAGCGCAGCGAGGCGATGTTCCGCGAGAACGGCGACCGGCCCGGGCTGTACGCGGCGCTCTCGCACCTCGGCGCGCTGGCGTTGTTCGAGGGCGACGTACCGGCCGCCCGGCGGCGGTTCGCCGAGAACGTCGGAGTGCAGCGCCTGCTCGGCGGACCGCTGCACATGGCGTGGGGGCTGGTCGATCTGGCCGAGGCGACGCGCCTCGATGGGGCCGATCCCGGCCCGCTCCTGGACGAGGCCCGCGACCTGTTCGTCCGCACCGAGCGAGCTGACGGCGTCGCCGCCTGCGACGCGGCTGTAAGGGGGTTGTAAGCGGCGCTGACTAGACAGGGCGGCGTCAATCATCAAGGGGGAAAGACATGACCACCACTCTGGGCGACGCCACACTGAGCGAGTTACGCGAGACGCTCCGCGGCACCGCTGTTGTGCCCGGCGACGCCGACTACGACACGGCCCGTGCCGTGTGGAACGGCTACCACGACAAGCGGCCGGCGATGGTCGTCCGCTGCGCCGGCACCGCCGACGTGATCACCGCGGTGCGTTTCGCCCGCAGCCAGGGGCTGACCATCGCCGTGCGCGGCGGCGCCCACTCGATCGCCGGCTTCTCGACCGTCGACGACGGCATCGTCATCGACCTGGCCCCGATGCAGGGCGTGCAGGTCGACGTCGCCGCTAGGACGGCCCGGGCTCAGGGCGGCGTCACGTGGAGCGGGTTCGACCACGAGACGCAGGCGTTCGGGCTGGCCACCACCGGCGGGCTGGTGTCCAGCACCGGCCTCGCCGGGTTCACGCTCGGCGGCGGCATCGGCCACCTGGCCCGCACCCACGGCCTGGCCTGCGACAACCTTCTCTCGGCCGACGTCGTCACCGCCGACGGCAACCTGGTGCGGGCCAGCGCCGACGAGAACCCCGATCTGTTCTGGGCATTGCGCGGCGGCGGCGGCAACTTCGGCATCGTCACGTCGTTCGAGTACCGGCTGCACCAGCACGGTCCGATGGTCTACGGCGGCGCGGCGTTCTACTCCGGCGACCGCACCGAGGAGCTGCTCGCGCTCTACCAGGATTGGACCGCGGACCAGCCCCGAGAGGTCAACTCGCTCGTCGCGCTGACCACGGCGCCGCCACTGCCGTTCCTGCCCGAGGAGATCCACGGCAAACCCATCGCGATCGTGCCCGCGTGCTACGGCGGGGCCATCGAGGACGGCGAGGCGCACTTCAAGCCGTTCAAGGACTTCGGCCCGCCGGTCGCCGACCTGCTCGGTCCCATCCCGTACGTCGCCCTGCAGACGCTGATCGATCCGCTGTGGGGGCCGGGCGCTTCGAACTACTTCCGGTCCGGGTACCTGGCTCGACTCGGTGCGGACGTGACCGCCGTGGTTCGGTCGTTCATCGATCGGCGCCCGGCCGGGTTGCTGTCCGAGTTCCACATCCACCACATGGGCGGCGCCATCGACGACGTGCCGGTGGACGGTACGGCCTACGCCGGGCGGGGCGCGCCGTACGTGTGGAACATCGTCTGCCGCTGGCAGGACCCCGCCGACGGCGACGCGAACATCGGCTGGGCCCGCGAGCTGGGCGCCGCGCTCGAGCCGTTCTCGACCGGGCAGAGCTACGTGAACTTCATCGGCGATGCCGACCAGGTCCGGGCGGCCTACCCGCCGGCGACCTATGCCCGGCTCGTCCAGGTCAAGGACCGCTACGACCCGGAGAACGTCTTCCACCTCAACCAGAACGTCACGCCGTCCGGGGGATGATCCGGTT